>CALFPM010000033.1 GCA_937919155.1 uncultured Clostridia bacterium | reverse complement strand
AAAAGGGTCTCCGCTTCGCTATCCGTGAAGGTGGTAGAACTGTTGGTTCAGGCGTTGTTATTGATATCGCTGAATAATTAAAAAGTTCTTTTTAGGGAGCAACCCTCGGGTTGCTCCTTTTTTATTGACAATTTTACATATATGCAATATTATTTAATCATAGAAAGGGAGGTATGGCTATGAATTGTAAGAGATGCGGAACGGAAATCCAATATAATGCCGGCATTTGTCCGTCCTGCGGTGAAAGCATAACGGAAGTTGAGCTGAGTTCGTTGGGAATGAAATGGTATGGATTCCAGGCATATTTTATAATGCCGTTCAGTGCGTTAGTTAACTCGTTTATAGGCATATCGCTTTTTCCCGGTGTATTAAGCAGAGTTATTAACTTGCTTGGTGGCACAACAGCAATCCCGAGTGATATAATTTCAATTGCTTTATCTATAAATTCTCACAGGGCAGCACATATGATTTTTGCATTCATAGAAATTGCACTGTCAATTTACTATGCGTATGTTTCATTTGCGATGATAGAACGCAAGAAAAGAGCCCCTAAACATATCTATATAAGCCTTGTGCTCGGCCAAGTGATGAGTCTTATCTATTTTGTGACAATGATGATTCTTCTTAAGAGTTTTGAAACGGATATGCTGCTTACCTTGGTAAAAGAACTGATTTCAAGTGTTGTATCTGTTGGCTTCTGGCTGTTTGTTTATAATAAATACTATGAAAAAAGAAATCATCTGTTTGTTAATTAAAAATAAAGACCGAAAGAGTAAACCTCTTTCGGTCAATTTTTTACTGTTTTATCATAATTCCTTTTTCAACTGCCGTGTGTGCACAGATTTTAAGGATTTCCATTGTGCGTTTGTCAACATCGGGAAGTTCAAAGCTGTTTTCAAGAATACTTCTGCCGAAAATCATTTCGTAGAAACAGGCGCCTGCAAGGTAGCAGCCAAGGTCATTGCCGTGATAGCCGTCAACGGTCAGGATGTCTCCGAGAGTGCCGCGTGCGGTCTGCCAGGCTCTGCCGCTTGGAATAATCAAATCGATATCGGCTTCAAGTGCGGCATCAACATATGCCTCGGTCAGTGCACGGTACATTTCCTGCTGACTGTTTCCGTAGTTTGCAAAGCCACCGTGCTGACAGCCTTCTTCATATGCCCAGGTCTGATGAAGCATAATTTTTGCATCGGGTTTCATCAGTCTGCAGTATTCCGCAAGCTCTGAAAGATGGGGTGTGTAGCTCTCACGGATGCCGCTGAAATGGCTGCATTGCTGAATTGTGATAACATCCCAATCCTCATCCTCAACCGCTTCGTGCAGTGCAACCTCGTCTGCACGGGTCATTTCTGTTTCGCCGGGCAGATAAATTTCATAGTCATAGGCTGTTTTTTCTTCGCGCCAGTTGTTCCAATGCTGTTCAAGTGAGCATCCGCCGATGAAAAGGTTGCAGAGCATTATTTCTTCGCCGTCAGCCGCCGCAATCTGTGATAAAAACTTATGGGCGTTGGTGGAAAAACTGTTGCCGATTGATAATATGTTCATTGTTTTTCTCCGTGTTTTTTATTGAGATAAATCGAAAATACCGCTTGAGAAAGTCCGAATACCATCATAAGGTATTGCAGAGGTTTCAGACCGTAGAAAAGGCAATCTGTCATTCCGCAAAGCACAAAGCCTGCAACGGATGCAAAAAGTGTGACCGCGTAATCCCTGCATTTGCCTTTCATCTTGAAAAGACGGACAATATTGATGAAGAACACAAGGAAAATTGCCGCAAGAAGAATAACTCCGAATATGCCGTTTTCAACCCATGCCTCAAGAAAAATATTGTGTGCATGGGGTTGCTTTACACCGTAAACATTGTGGAGCATCTGTCTCACATTGTCAAAGCCTGTTCCGTAGCCGAAAACGGGTTTGTTGTGTATCATATCAAAAATTCCGTCCCAGATTGCTTTGCGTGTGTTGACGGAAATATCCTTGCCGCTGAGCAGGGTAAAAATGCGTTTGACCGTGCCGCTTGCAAAAATCATCACAATTCCGCCTGCGGCAACGCCTGTGCCCATAAGCTTGAGCGCTTTTTTGCCGCCGTAAAGCAGAAGAATTCCGCAGACTGCAACCGCAAAAAGATAAGGTCCTCTTGAATATGAGCAGGCTATGCCGCCCACCGTAAGCATAAAGCAGAAAAATCCTATTATGCGTTTTTTCAGTGTGGGTGCGCATAAAAACATATACGCCGCAAAGGGGATGAGCATAACCTCAATCGTAGCAAAGAAAAGGGGATTCGAAAAAGTGCTGCAAGCTCTTGTGTCAAAGGAATGGAAGGTTGTTGAACCCATTTTTGATGTTATAAATTCGGGCAGGAAAATGACAAGCTTTTCAATCATCAGGTTAAGAAAACGCCAGAAGGGATTGAATGCATTGCTTATTCCGCTGTTGAAGTGGTTGCCGATGTGGTAAAGAAACATCTGACCGATGCCAATCGCACCCGAAATACCTGCCATAAGACTGCCGCAATAAATGATATTATCAACTTTTTCTTCGCTGTCAACTGTTTCCGTGAAGAAATAATAGCCCGAAAACATAAGCAGCCATATGCCGATGCTTGCCAGAGATGAGATGATTGAAGAAGAGTAAAGCGTACCCACAACCATCCATGCCATATATGCGATTATGCAGATGCCGAGATCGCCGAAAGACGGCTTTTTCTTTTCTTCAATGCGCTTTTTCAGTATGGCGGCAAAGCCTGCAACGGTGAAAAAAGGCGCAACATATTCAGGCGCAAGTCCTGCAAAGAGAAAAGCAACAGGTGCAAATAAATGCAATTTATTTTTCTCAGGTGTCAATGTTGCCTGCATCAGCCTCAGCATCCTCTCTGTTTTCGTTTGTTTTACTGTCGCGGTCGGAAATAATTTTGTTGTAAACAGCGCCGCAAATAACGCTCAGGATTGCCGTTACAACAAAAACAACGGCGGCAAGGACATAATTCTTGTTTATCAGCTGCTCACCACACCAGGTTGAAGTCAGAATTGAGGGTATTCGTGCAATTCCCGTTATAAGCAGGAATTTTTTCATATCAATGTTAACAATGCTTGCGGCATAAGTGAGAATATCCTTGGGTGTGCCTGGAATAAGATATATAAAGAAAAGTGTTCCGTAAACTCTTTTCGGATTCTGCAGAAATTTCAGAGAATCGATTTTTTCAATAGGGATAAACACATTAACAAGCCGTCTGCCGAATACTCTTGAAAGGGCAATGATGACAAGTGAACCTATCATTGAGCCTGCAAGACACAGAAGCATGCCGCCGAAGGTGCCGTAAAGATAGCCTGAGCCGATTTCAAGGGGTTCGGCAGGAATAATCTTGATAACGGTCTGGAATGCACGGATTGCCACAAAAACCCATTTGTCAAAGCCGTGGAATTGGGAGAGAAACTGCTTCAGATGCTCCGAATCGCTGAATATCGCCGCAATCTCCGCGCCATACTTGATATAACAATATAAAAACACGCCGAGAAATATGCCGCAGACCAAAACAGCCCCTGTAATTTGCAGGAGCCGCATTTTATTTTCAAATATCTTTGTTTTTTTCAAAAAACTCACCGAGCTTTCCGCGATAATTTTTTTCGCGCCAAGGCTTATGCTTGCCATTGAAATGAATAACAGCCGTGTTATTTCTTACCCAATCAAGGTCAATTCTCTTGCTTTTTGCCGATTTTGCGGAATAGGTTGAAAAAGTTTTTTCGTCAAGGTTGCAGATTCTTTCGTCAATGTAAAGCATCTTATCCTCAAACATAACATTTATAACATCCTGGTCGGCAAGAAGAAGTTTTTTTATGTTTTCAGTGATGAAGCGGAAAATCTGTTCAAGAGTAACGGATTTCCGCCATTCGTCAAGGTCAATAAGCAGGACTCCTGCATTGATGTAGCGGCTTGTTTTCTTCATTCCGAGCCTTGAAAGGTTGATTTTTTCAACAAATCCGAAAAGGTGAGTGCCTGCCGCAACGGCATTGCCCTGCATATCGGTGTTGTATAATTCGGAAAGATCCTTGTTTATAACGATGTCAGGGTCAAGGTAAAGCAGTCTGTGAACGCTTTCAGGCAGAATGTCACCGATCAGCAGGCGATAGTATGTTTCCTTGCTGAGTCTGCTGAGCACGGGCGCACCCGCAAAAACACTGTCATCTACAAGAACTCTGTGAATAACCGCATCTGTGCCCTCAAGTGCGGATTCCATGCGGACGAAGTCCTCCTCCGTCAGCGAGGAGTAAGCCACATAAATGTCAAAATGCCCGTCAGGGTTTGTTTTTGCAAGTGAACGGAACATTACGCACAGGGGATATATGTAATTTGAATCAAGACTTACAAGAATGTTCATAGCATTGCCTTTTATAAAGAATATTTGATACCATTATATCAACAACCCTTTTCAAAGTCAACAAACGTTACAAGATTGTAAGAATTATAAATTTATTTGTGTATTTATTGTAAACTTTGGAAAAAGTACTTGATTTTTCCTGAATAAGTGTTTACAATACAAATTAGCACTCTGAGAGTGTGAGTGCTAAATAATGATGAATATAATTTGGAGGTAATAAATATGACTATTAAACCCCTTGCAGACAGAGTGGTTGTTAAGGCTGTTGAGGTTGAAGAAACAACAAGCAGCGGAATTATCCTTGCTGCGGCTGCTCAGGAAAAGCCCCAGATTGCAGAAGTAGTTGCAGTCGGCCCCGGCGGAATGGTAGACGGCAACGAAGTTGAAATGTATATCAAGGTTGGCGACAAGGTAATCACAAGCCAGTATTCAGGCACAAAGGTTAAGCTTGACAGTGAAGAATACACAATCGTCAAGCAGAGCGATATTCTTGCAATAGTAGAATAATTTCAGTTTTTTATAGGAGGATAAAATTATGGCAAAGCAGATTATTTACGGCGAAGAAGCCCGTAAGGCTCTTCAGGCAGGCGTTGATAAGCTTGCAAATACAGTTAAAATCACCCTTGGTCCCAAGGGCAGAAACGTTGTGCTTGACAAGAAGTACGGCGCACCCCTTATCACCAATGACGGTGTTACAATCGCAAAGGAAATCGAGCTTGAAGACCCCTTTGAGAATATGGGTGCACAGCTTGTAAAGGAAGTTTCAACAAAGACAAACGATGTTGCAGGTGACGGCACAACAACCGCTACTCTTCTTGCTCAGGCTCTCATCAGAGAGGGTATGAAGAATGTTACTGCAGGCGCTAACCCCATGGTAGTCAAGAAGGGTATGGCAAAGGCAGTTGCAGCTGCAGTTGAGGCTGTCAAGAACAACTCAAAGCCCGTTTCAAGTTCAGAAGATATCGCAAGAATTGCAACTATTTCAGCCGCTGACGAAGAAGTCGGCAAGTTCATTGCAGATGCAATGGAAAAGGTTACTTCAGACGGCGTTATCACCGTTGAGGAATCAAAGATTGCTGTCACAGAGTCGGAAGTTGTTGAGGGTATGCAGTTTGACAGAGGCTATATCTCACCCTATATGGTAACAGATACAGACAAGATGGAAGCTGTTATTGATGATGCTCTCATTCTTATCACAGACAAGAAGATTTCAAGCATTCAGGAACTTCTTCCTCTCCTTGAGCAGATTATGCATGCAGGCGGCAAGCTTATTATTGTAGCAGAAGATGTTGAGGGCGAAGCACTTTCAACAATCCTTGTTAACAAGCTCCGCGGTGTGTTCACCGTTGTTTGCGTAAAGGCGCCCGGCTTTGGCGACAGAAGAAAGGAAATGCTTCAGGATATCGCAATTCTTACAGGCGGCGAGGTTATCACCTCAGACCTTGGTCTTGAGCTTAAGGATACTCAGCTTGCACAACTCGGCAGAGCACGTCAGGTTAAGGTTTCAAAGGAAAACACAATTATCGTTGACGGTGCAGGAGATAAGGATGCAATTGCATCAAGAGTTGCACAGATCAAGCTTCAGATCGAAAACACAACATCAGACTTTGACAGAGAAAAGCTTCAGGAAAGACTTGCAAAGCTTTCAGGCGGCGTAGCTGTTATCAAGGTCGGTGCGGCAACAGAAACCGAAATGAAAGAAAAGAAGCTCCGCATTGAAGATGCTCTTGCAGCAACAAAGGCAGCCGTTGAAGAAGGCTGTGTTGCAGGCGGCGGCGTTGCGCTTCTTAACGCAGTGGGCAGCGTCAAGGCTCTTATTGACACAACAGACGATGCTGATGAAAAGACAGGCATCAAGATTGTTCTCAAGGCTCTTGAGGAACCCGTGCGCCAGATTGCCGCAAACGCAGGTCTTGAAGGCTCAATCATTATCAATGCTATTCACGAAAGCGGCAAGGTTGGCTACGGCTATGACTTTGCAAAGGATGTTTACTGCGATATGGCTTCCGCAGGTATCCTTGACCCCACAAAGGTGACTCGTTCAGCACTTCAGAACGCATCATCAGTTGCATCAATGGTGCTCACAACAGAGAGCCTTGTTACAGATAAACCCGACCCCGCTGCGGATGCAGCTCAGGCTGCAGCAATGGCAGCTCAGGGCGGCGGAATGTATTAATTTCATAAGAATTACGGCTGCTGCAGCTTTTACGCTGCGGCGGCTTTTTTTATAAAGATTTGTAGAATATTCACAGTTGACATATGTGACGATTGTGCACATAGCTGAAATTACCAAAGTTTGGTAATCGCTATTGCTTTTATCTGCAAAAAGGAGTAGAATGTTTCGGATGAGTGATGAAATGTCACATTCAGGAGGAGATGCTGCGGAATGTATAAAACAGGCGAAGAAAAGACTGTTGTTGAGGATGAAGAGATTACGCTTTACGGCATAGCTGATGAAAACAGGTTTTATTTCAGTTTTACCCGAGACAGAAATATTGCGGATGAAGTGGTGATTTTGCTGAATAAAAACCAAGTGGCACCGTGCCATATTGCGGATATAATAGAAGATATGTTTTATTCGGGTTAATGACAAAAAACTGATTTTTTAATGAGGAAAGTGCATTGTTTACCGAATATTAATATTTACCTGCCCGTAATAGTTTGACAATCGCGAAAAAGTGTGATAAAATGCATCTACAAATGTTATTTTTTAAAACAGGAGGACAGAAAGATGAAAAAAGTTAAGTCACTTATTTCAATCGTTCTTGCAATGCTTATGGTTGCAGGCTGCTTTGTAGGTGCAAGCGCAGCAGCAGTAAGCGAAACAGAATCAAACAATATTGTTGCTGATGCAACAGAATTTAATGTTGGTGACACTGCTTCAGGCAAAATCAACGAAAACGGCGATGTTGACTGCTTCAAGTTCAAGGCAACAAAGTCAGGTTTTGCAACGGTATCACTCAGCCACACAGTTAACAATGCTCCCTCAACATATTTTGCAGTTGAAGTTAAGGATGCAGCAGGCAAAGCCCTTGCTTCATTTGATTCAACAGGCAAGGATGCTCAGGTGAGCGAAGATGTAAGCGTTGAAAAAGACGCAACATATTATGTTATCGTTAAGCAGGGAACTGTTTGTGACCCCACAGTTGCTTACACACTTTCCGTTGCAGTCAAGGAATTTGACTATGCAGAGTCAGAGCCCAACAACAAAGCAACAGAAGCAGACGTTCTTGAGTATTCACCCAAGGGCACATCAAAGCTGTATAACGGCGCAATCAGCGAAGGCGACAGTGACTATTATAAAGTTACTTTCCCCGCTGACGGTATTATCAATGTTTATCTTTACAACTCAACAAACGCAGGCAACTACGAGGCTACTCTCTACGCATATGTTGAAGAAGGCGGCTCAATGGTTCTCAGACCTGTGACTGCTATTGAAGTTGACGAAAATTCAGACAAGACAATCGGCGCAAGCGTAGGTGTTGCAAAGGGTGACTATTACCTTCTTGTTGAGGGTGTTGACGGTTGCACAGGCAGCTACGGCACAAGAATTCTCTTCAAGGGCGCAGCAGCTGAAGGCGTAAACATTGAAACAGAAATGAACGATGCACTTGCAACAGCTGACGTTATTTCTCTCGGCAAATCTTATCTTGCAACTCTTGATGAAAACGGCGATGTTGACTGCTTCAAGTTCACAGCTCCCGCAAACAACAAGGGTTATGATTTCAAATTCACATCAGACAGCACAGGCAGCTGGACTTTTGAAATCGTTAATTCAGACAACGGCAAGGTTGTTGAACCCGTTGTTCTTAATGCAAACATAATCAAGACTGCAACCGCTGAAACAGCACCTCTTGCAGCAGGCACATATTACATCAGAGTTTCTCTGACTGACGGCACCATTCTTGACAAGAGCTACTATACTATTTCAGTCAGCGAAAAGGCAGAAGCTGTCGGCGGTGATGACGAAGAAGAAAAGAATCTCTTTGACCGTATCGCTTCTCTTAACTGGGGCGGTCTCTGGGAAAACTTTTCAGGCTGGATTGAAGAGATTAATATCTTGGGTATGCTCAGCAGCATCTTCGAAAGCATTATAAAAGTATTCACATACCTCGGCTCAATGGCGTAAGGAATAAATTATCGGGAGCTGTCCTTGGGCAGCTCCTTTAATCTTTTGTTATAAGGAGAAAAAATATGGCATTTGATAAAGATTTTAAACCTGTTCTCAGATTTCTTGTCGTAAGCGATGTTCATTACGGAGATGAACGCGAGGCTGAATATGAGAGAATGGAGCTGGCTTTAAAAACAGCTTATGAACTCAGCGGAAAAGAAGAGTATTCAAAGCTTGATGCTCTTTATGTTGTCGGAGATTTCTCAAAAAGAGGCTCAGAAAAGCAGATGCTTGCATTCAAGCAGACTCTTGATGAAAATCTTAAGGAAGGCACGGAAGTTGCAGTTTCCCTTGCCAGCCATGAATATATGACCGATGGTGAGGTTGCCGCACTTGAAAGATTCGGCAGAATTTTCGGAATGGAGCCTGATACCCATAAGGTTATCAACGGTTATCATTTCATCAGCGTCACAAGCACAAACGGCTGCCATTTTGATGAGGCAAAGCAGGCTTGGGCGGCTGCAGAGCTGAAAAAGGCTGCTGCAGATGACCCCCGCAAGCCGATTTTCTTCTTCCAGCACCCCCACATTATGGGCACTGTTTACGGCAGCGCAAACTGGGGCGAGGATGAACTTACCGCAATCCTTATGAACTATCCTCAGGTAATTAATTTTTCAGGCCATTCACACGCTCCCATAAATGATCCCCGTTCAATTCATCAGAGACATTTCACCTGCCTCGGCACAGGAACTCTCAGCTATTTTGAGCTTGATGAGTTTGATAAGTTTTACGGCACAGTACCTCCCAACGACAATATTGCTGCGCAGATGCTTATTGTTGAGGCAGACGCTGAGATGAGAGTCAGAATTTATCCTTATGACCTTATCACATCAAATTTCTTCCCATTCACATGGAAAATCGATTCCGCTTGGGATGTTGATTCGTTCCTTTATACCGATGCCAGATACAAAACAACCCTTGCTCCTTATTTTGAGGATACTGCCAAGGCTGTTATTTCCGATGTCAAAGAGGACGGATTCACCGTGACTTTCGATCAGGCAAAGATTGAAAAGGAATATGTTAATGACTACAATGTAATAGTTAAAAACCGTGACGGTGTTACCGTGCGCAATTCAACGGTGTGGAGTGAATATTACTTCTACAATATGCCCGATACAATCAGCGTTTCATTTGACGGTCTTGAAAAAGGCGAGGAATATCAGGTGTATGTGTATGCAAACAGTTTTTGGAATACCCGTTGTGAAAAGCCTCTGCTGAGTGAAAAAATCAGCCTTTAATTTTGTTAAAATCGAACAGACTTCAGGCATATTCAAGATTTTTTTTGAATATGCTTGATTTTTTTTGCGTTATGAGTTATTATACAGGATGATAAAATAGGTTTACTATGGTGAAAAGTGTCACTTAAAGTAAGGATGGTGATGTAATGGCAGAGGGTGAAAGAAGTTTTTCTGCACCCGTTGCAGACGGCGATGCGGTAAAACGGCATGTTGACCAACAGACAAAACTTTACCTTAGTCCAAAGCATTATGTAGCATATATTCTGTCAGGTTTCGGCGATACAAACTGGAATTCATTCAGTAAAAGGTTGTTCTTTTTTGCGACAACATTTCTCGGAATCAAGCCGTCAACCTGGGGCATAGCGGAGTCGGCGAGCATATTTATTGACACGCTCGACAACGCACTTTCAGGCCTGATTATTGACAGAACAAGAACCCGTTGGGGCAGGGTGAGACCTTATATTCTGCTTACTTTGCCGTTCTGGTTTTTCTCGGCATTTACCCCCTGGGTGTTGCCCGGCGGAATGTCGCAAACGGCTTTGCTTGTGTGGTTTTTTACTTTCAATTATGTGGGCTCAATTGCCAACTCTTTTTATAACACAAGCTATCAGATTCTGCTTTATAATATCACTCCGAATGTCGGTGAAAGAAACAGACTCATCGCAACGGATGCGTATGCAGACCTGACGGGTGTGTGGCTTCCGTCACTTTTCCCGCTGTTTGTTGACCTTTTAAAAGTACCCACGAGATATGTTTATATGGGCGGTGCATTCTTCTTTATCGCCTGCGTTTTATTTTTCAGAACATACGGCTTCTTTGCTCTCAAGGAGCGAATGCCTCTTGCATCGAGAAACGAAATGAAGCAAATGGGTCTTATTGAAACTCTCAAAACAGTCGGCACCTGCCGTCCCATGTGGGTTCTTCTTGTCAAGAACTTTTTCGCGGTCGGCAAAAGCACAGGCTCAATGGTTGAGGACTTTTTCTGGCTTAACTGTATGGGCAAACTGTCAATCGGAACGATTGCAGGTCTCTTCACAGGCCTTCCCAGCTATTTTGTTCTGCCCCTTGCGCCTAAACTTACGAGAAAATTCGGCTTGAGAAATCTTGCGGCAGGCAGCTATATGTTCTGCGGTGCATGCTATTTTGTGATGTGGCTTGTAGGATACAAGCCTTTCGGAGAGGAACATTTCATCCTCAATGTTGTGTGGATAGTTATTGCACTCACTTTCTGCGGATCTCTCAACAGTATTCAGAGATATTGCAGCACTGCTCTCAACGGCGACCTTTATGACTATGTTGAGTGGAAATCGGGCGTGCGAAATGAAGCAACAATCACCGCCGCTACCGAATATTTCAAGGTGCTTTCAAATATTGCCGCAAAGCTTATCAGCGCGGCGGCAATCGGCGCAATTCACTATGTGCCCCTTTTCAATGCCAACGGAATCAACATTCCCCAGACTGACCCCGGCATGCTTTCGGGAATCTGGATGGTATTTGCCCTTGCTCCCGCAATCGGCAGATTCATGAAGGGCGTCACACTTCTGTTCTTCAATGTTCACGGAAAGACAAGAGACACAATGATGTATGAGCTTGCAAAAATCCGTGCTTCAAAAGTAATTGATTCAGGCTCATCGGAGCAATAAATTCCCTGAAAAACTGCTTTCGGACAAATTAATGCTATTATATATATAAAAATATTTAAAATAGTCTTGAATTTCCGGACGCGTTATGATAAAATAACTTGTACTATATGAAAGTGTCGCTTGTCGGCTTTCAAGCACTAAGGAGGAAAAAGCATATGACACACCTTAAGAAATCATTGGCTGTGCTTCTTGCATTCGTCATGATTTTCAGCTCGATGTCTGTTGCCGTTTCAGCTTTCGACCCCATGGTTGATGATGGACTTAACCTTGACTTCACAGTTAAGTTCTATCGCATGGAGAGAAACGAAGACGGTTTCATCATCGATGATGACGGCAATGTGGTTGGCGATGAGAATGATAATCTCGCCCCCGGAACAAAGCTCAAAGACATCAACTGGGTTGAAACAACAGTAGCAAAACCCGGTGAAGATGTTAAGGCAAGAGTATTTGTAGGAACCGATTTCTACACATATTCAGCCAGCACAGCACTTCTTTTCAACTCACAGTATCTGCATACTCCCAAGTATACAGACGGTTCTCGTATCAGACTTACCGTAAACGATGATTATATGGACGGTGCCGTGGATCTTTCAGCAGAGAGTGCAATCTGGTATTCGGATGAAACAAATTATGCACCCCACAGAGACAACTACCTCGTTACAGAGGGAGTTATCCCTTCAACCTACTTTGATGATTACGATATCATCTCAAACACTCTTACCATCAGAAATGAAGATTATAACACAACACTTCTTGACGGTAACCAGTGGATTGTTGAATATGAACTTCAGGTTCTTGACAATGAACTGACAAGAACAGTTGGCGAGAACGGTGACGCAAGAGTTCCTAAGGAGCTTGCTCTCACAACAACATCTCCCAGACCTATGTTCATCAACTTCCCCAAGGGTCCCGCAAACTCAAATGCAACCAGCTCAATGCACCTTTGGGATGCAAATATCACAACAACCGAAGGTATCATCACAACAACTTCAAGCGTTGTTCTTGATGCGAACGGCGGTTACTTTGCAGAGGGCGAGTCATACACACTCGAATCCAAGCTTCAGGGCATCATCGGTGACAACGTAACAGGTCTCGGCGATGAAACTCCCAGAATGTCAGGCTATGTTCACAGCGGTTGGTCAAAGCTTCCCATCCCTGCAGACAGAACCTTCACAAACGAAATCAAAGCAGCTCTCGGTCTGTCAGATGAAGATGCAGCAACACAGGGCAATCTTCTCACAGAGGCTCAGGTAGATGAACTTACACTCAGCCCCGCAGACATCGCAGCATATAAATATGGCTACAACGAGGATACACTTTACGCTGTTTGGACTTCAACCAGCTCAAGCGATAACTTCTACACATACAACGTGTACTATATGCTTACTGACGGCACATATTCAGAAACTCCCGATTTCTCACAGGAGATTCTTGCTGAAAACGGTTCAATCGCAACCCTTCCTCAGATTCCCGTTGAAGGCTTCACACTTGACCTTGAAGCCAGCGACGAGACAATCGCCGTAAAAGGTGACAAATCCTCAGTGCTTAATGCTTACTATGCAAGAAATAAATATGATGCAATTTATCACTACATGGACAACTCAGGAAATGAGCAGACTCAGGTTCACGAAGTGTTCTATGGCGCAGAGATCCCCGCTCCCGATGCACAGGAATTCCCCTCAGGTATTCCTGCTAAGGAAGGCTATGACTTCTTAGGTTGGGAAACAGAGGACGGACGTTCGATTCCTGCCAAGATGCCTTCAGAGACTGTAAATATTGTTCCTGTTTATGAAATCAAGACATTTACTTACATCTTCGATGCAACTCAGGGCGCTAAGTTTGAATCCAACGGAGAAAGAACATATTCATTCGTTTACGAATACGGCGCAACTCCCGAAACATTCGATGAAATTCCCGTATTCCCCGGCAAAGAATTTATCGAATGGAATCCTTCAGATCTTCCCGAAAAAGTAACAAGCGATATGACTTTTGTTGCTGAATACACAGATGCTCAGTATGATGTAGTATTTATGGACGGAAGTGAAGTTCTTGACGAATTCATTTCCTACTACGATTATAAAATTTATGATACTGACGTTCCCAAGGGCTACAATTCAGAGAACTCATGGTACACAGTGGATGCGGACGGCAACAAGACAGTTGTTGTGTTCCCCTACACAGTAAAAGGCAACACAGTTTTTTACGCAGCAGATTCAGCAGACATTCATGACGCTGAGTTCTATGTTGACGGCGAACTCTTTGCAACAGTTCCCACAGTATTCGAAGAGCAGATTGTTGCTCCCGAAGCTCCCGAAAAAGAGGGCTACACTTTCTCAATGTGGGATCCTGAAGTTGGTCTTATGGACGGTGACGGCGAAAAGTTCAATGCTGTTTATGAAATCAAGGTAACAAAGATTACTTTTGTTAACACAGGCGATACAGTTATCGATCCCATCGAGGGTGAATATAACTCAGATGTAACAGCTTCTATCCCCACTCCCGTCAAGACAGGCTACACATTCAAGGCTTGGAACACTCCCGTTCCCTCAAAGATGCCTGCAAACGACCTTGAGATTTCAGCAATCTGGGAAAAGAATTCATACACAATCAGCTTCGTAAATTATGACGGCACTCTCATTGAGAATGTTACTGCAGAATATGAAGCAGAAGTTAATGCTCCTGAACTTCCCGTTGAAAGCGGATACACATTCGCATGGGATAAGGAAGTTCCCTCAAAAATGCCTGCAGAAAATATGACAATCACTGCAGAGCGCACTCCTCTCAGATATTCAGCTGTATTTAATACAAACGGCGGTATTCCCGAAGAAATCGATCCTCTTCTTGATGTAGATTGCGGTGCTCCCATTGAGAAGCCTGCAGATCCCGAGAAGGAAGGATTCACATTCGCCGGTTGGGCATATGTATCAAATCCCGAAGTTCCCATTGAATTCCCCGCAACAATGCCCGCAGGCGGACTTGATCTGATCGCAGTTTGGACAACCAATACACATGATGCATTCTTCAATGCAAACGGCGGTAAGTTTGCTGACGGAAAGACTCTCTTTGTTGCAAAGGATATTGAGTACGGTGCATCAATCGTTGCTCCTTCAGATCCCACAAGAGAAGACTATATCTTCGAAGGTTGGTCACCTGTTCCCGATAAGATGATCAACGAAGATATGTACTTTGATGCAGTCTGGACACCTGACACAAGCGGTCCTATCGACTATACTATTAATGTAATAACAATTAACCCCGCAGATAACTCGGAAATCACAACAGCTGTTGTAACAAATTCAGCACTTGCAGGTGAAACCGTTGAAGTTATCCACAAGGGTGAAACATCAACAGCAACTCACAGCTATAACTACGAAGATCTTATTGATTCTGTAAGCAATGTTCTTGATGAAGAAAGAACAACTGAAACAAAGATTACAATCGAAGCAACTCACGAAAACGTAATCAATATTTACTGCAAGCTTGCTGAGTTTGAAGTAACATTCCTTGCAAACGGCGGTAAGTTCAGCAACAACTCAGGCAACATTGTAATCGAAGGTAAGTACGGCGAAGCAATCGTTGTTCCTGAAGAACCCGAAAGAACAGGCTTCACATTCACAGGCTGGCACAAGTCAGTTGAAGGCGCAACATTCACTGCAGACGATGCATATGTTGCTCAGTGGGAAGCAAACACTTACAACGCAATCTTCAACATCAACGGCGAAGAATATATCACCGTTCCCTATAAGTTTGGCGAGACAATCACAGCTCCTGACTATCAGCCTGCAGAGGATGAAACATTCAGCGGCTGGAGCATTCCCGCAAACACAGTTATGGGCCCCGGCGATATGACTTTCGATGCAACTCTTACAGTTAATGAATACACCCTCACTTACAGCTATTCAGTTGCTCCTGCAGGCGCAGAGGTTCCTGCATCAGTTTCAGGTCTTTTCTTTGAAGACACAGTTGAACTTGCAGATGCAACAGAGATTGAAGGCTACACCTTCAACGGCTGGGTATACGAAGGCGTAACATATGCTGAAGGTGCAGATTTCACAATGCCCAACAGTGACGCAACAGTAGTTGGTTCATACACAGCAATTAACTATGATATCATTTATGATACAGGTTTCTCAGATGTAGATGTTCCTGCAGATGCAGTTACATCCGCAACAGTAGGCACTGTAATCACACTTCCCGAAATTGCTAAGGATGGCTACACATTCATGGGCTGGGAAAACAACGGTGCAACTTACAGCGCCGGTGCAATCTTCACAGTTCCTGCAGGCGACATTGAGTTCGAAGCAATCTGGGACGAAATTGAAGTTCCCGAAGAACCCGATGAATACACCGTAACTTATTCATGGAGCGGTGACATTCCTGCAGATGCAGTTCTTCCTGCAAGCAAGGATTATACAGAAGGTTCAACAGTTTCCGTTGAAGCAGTTCCCTCAGCTGAAGGCTACACATTCAGCGGTTGGTATTACAATGGCAGACTTACAGAAAGCTTCGTAATGCCCTCAAATGATGTAGAAATCAGCGGCGCATGGACAAAGAATCCCGTTCCCGCAACAAAGTATGACCTTGTTGTTGATGCAAACGGCGGTAAGTTCGCAAACGGCGAAGAAGTATACAGCACACAGCTTGAAGAAGGCCAGACCGTTGCTGTTCCTGCAGGTCCCACATACGATGGATACAAGTTCATCGGTTGGGTAGATGCAGAAGGCAATGCAGCTGATATCCCCGGCACAATGCCCGCAGACTCAGTTGAACTTACAGCAGTATGGTCAGAGCTTTATGACATCACATTCAATGTTGACGGCGAAGAATATGACAAGGCAACCGATGCAGGTGTTGCAGGAGATGCACTTCCTGTTCCCTCAAAGGGCGAGCCCTCAAAGGACGGCTTCACATTCGGTGGCTGGGCAGATGAAGACGGCAACATCGTAACAACAATTCCCGAGGGCGATGCAGTTCTCGATGCAGTATGGGTTCCCGTTGATCCCGAACTCTATACTATTAAATATTATGACGGTTCAAACCTCCTCAAGACAGAGGAATATGAAGCCGGCGAAGATATCGCAGACTTCGCACCCGCAGCTAAGGAAGGCTACACCTTCAACGGCTGGACAGGAATGCCTGCAGACGGCAAGATGCCTGCTGAGGATCTTGTAGTTCACGCAGATTGGTCTGTAAACAAGAATGATATCACACTTAACGCAGGTGAAGGTGAATTCGCAGACGGCACATCAATCTTCACAGAGAACGATGTTCCCTTCGGTGAAAAGCTTTCAGGTGTGGTTCCCGCAGAACCCACAAGAACAGGCTACACATTTGAAGGTTGGGTAGATGAAAGCGGCAACCCCGCAACAATTCCCTCAACAATGCCTGATGAAGAGATCAACCTCACCGCAACATGGAAGATCAAGTCAGCCACAGTAACATTCGATGCAGGTTCAGGCGCATTTGAAGACGGCACATCAACTGCAACTTCAAGCGGCGACTACGGCACAGAAATCGATGTTCCCGCTGATCCCAAGAGAGATGGCTTTATCTTTAAGGGTTGGTCAGGTCTCCCCGAGGACGGCAAGATTCCCGAAGAAGATATAACTGTTACTGCAATCTGGGAAGCAGAGCCCACAACTGAGACATATACACTTACAATCGATGCAGCAGGCGGTAAGATTGACGGCCTTGAAAAGATTGTCAAGGAACTCATGGAAGGCGAAGCAATCGGCACAGTTTCAACTCCCGTAAGAGAAGGCTATAAGTTCACAGGCTGGGATAAGGAAATCCCCTCAACAATGCCTGCAAACGATCTTACAGTTACCGCTAAATGGGAACTTGAAGCAACACCCACTCACACAGTAACTTATTATCTCAGCAAGGGTGATACAACACCCTATGCTACAAAGACCTTCGAAGAAGGCGAAACAATGGTTCACCCCGTTCCCGAAGCTGAGGGTATCGTATTCAAGGCTGAATGGGTAGATGCAGAAGGCAATGCTCTTCCTGCAGTAATGGGTGATAAGGACCTTGTTGCTTACGCAGTAATCGATCACCTTGAATCATACAAGGCAACTTATGTTGTTGACGGTGGAACATACAAGGAATATGATGTTGCATACGGTGCAGAAGTGCCTGTTCCCGCAGATCCTTCAAAGGAAGGCTATCTGTTCGCAGGTTGGTCACCCAAGGCTCCTGCAACAATGCCTGCTGAGGATCTCACATTCACAGCACTCTGGGAAAAGATTCCCGAGGAAGGCGAAAAGTTTGCAGCAAAGTATGTGGTAGACGGCAACACATATGCACTCTATGTTCTTGAAGAAGGCGATAAGATTCCTGTTCCCACAGCACCTTCAAAGTTCGGTTATGTATTCGCAGGTTGGGAGCCTGAAGTTCCCTCAACAATGCCCGGCGAAGATGTAACATTCGAAGCTCAGTGGGAAATCGATAAGACATTTGTGGCAGTTGTTGTTGGCGGTGCAGTTGTTTCAGGCGCAGTTATCGGCACAGCAATCGGTCTCAATGCTGCTCTTATCACAGGTGTTTCAATCATCGGCGGCATCCTTGTTATAGTTGGTATTTCAGAGCTTGTTAAGCACACTCATACCGTAACATATATGGTAGACGGCGAAGTTTACAAGACATACAAGGTTGTTGAAGGCACAAAGATTCCCGTTCCCGCAGATCCCGAAAAGGACGGTCAGTTCTTCAAGGGCTGGAATCCCGAGGTTCCCGAGAAGATGGGCGACAAGGATCTTGTGTTTGAAGCACAGTGGGCAAGCGAAACAGATGTTGTAATTCCTGACACAGGTTCAGCAGCAGGCCTTGCAGCATTCGCTGCAATCTCAGGTGCAGCTGCAGCAGCATTTGTTCTTGCAAGCAGAAAAAAGAAGGATGAAGAATAATCCTTGAATAACAAATCCGAGAGGGTTACCGAAAGGTAACCCTCTTTTTTTGTCACCAAAATCCTGTTTCCTTAATATATTGTAATTAGCAGATGAAACGGAGGTTTTGCTATGGACAAAAGAGATATGGAAAAATTAATGGATAAATACAAGGCGGAAATGCTGGAGTTCAGCAAACGCAACAATATGTCGGGTTATCCCCATGTGGCGGGTGAAGAGACGGATAAACGAGCGGCGGCAATGAATGATGCCGCACAGAATAATGAGCCGTTTGAAAGGGACAGAAGCGACCCTTTAGCGGAAACTGTGTCGGAAGAAACTCTCGAAGCCTTGCCAGTTCAAGCACCTGCGCCAAGAATTGTCACCACTGCAGACGAAGATGTAACCGATGCCGCACAAATGCTCAGAAACAGTTGTGCCTCTGTGAATTCAGATTCCACTCCCGAACAGCGTGCAAGGTGCAGAGACATAAATGAATTTCTGTCGCGTAACACTGAAAGCGGCACCCTCAAGGTTGAAGCTTATGCATCGGACAGAGCGTTCGGTGTGGGCAGTGCAAGAGTGATGATGTTTCTCGAATTGCCGATCGGAAATGTTGCTGTTTATGACGGCATTACGGATATTGACGGCATCAGCGGCACAGTCAGATTGCCAGCGCCGCCGAAATCCCTGTCGCAAGCACCCGAAACAGGGGATAATCCACCCAAGCCTTATTCAACCTATTCTGTTTATGTTGAGCATCCGTCTTATGTGAGAGCTGTTTTCAACAATGTGCCTGTTTTCTCGGGCACTGAATCGATTCAGCCTGTTCGTATGCTTGCAAAATCGGCGGGAATGCAGGAACCTGGTCCCATTGTGGTTGATGAGGGCATGACAAACATTCTGAGATAGGAGGAGAATATGGCTGTAACACCAGTAATTCCCGAGTATATAACCGTGCATCTTGGCACACCGAATTCAAATGCACGGAATGTGAGGGTGCCGTTCACCGAGTATATAAAAAATGTGGCGTCAAGTGAGATTTATCCTACTTGGCCCGAAAATGCAATAAGAGCCAATGTTTATGCTCAGGTGTCCTTTGCGCTCAACAGAATTTTCACGGAATATTATCGCAGCAGAGGATATAATTTTGATATCACCAACTCAACATCTTATGACCAGGCTTATGTTGACGGCAGAGAAATTTTCACGAATGTTGCCCGTATTGTGGATGAACTTTTCAATGATTATGTTACCAAGGGTAACCAGATTCAGCCCTATTTCACCGAGTATTGTGACGGCAGAAGCGTAACCTGCCGAGGACTTTCACAGTGGGGGACGGTGACACTTGCAAATCAAGGCAGAACACCTTATCAGATTTTGCAGAATTACTACGGAAACGATGTGAACATAGTCCGCAATGCGCCTGTGAAAAATGTGCCGGAAACCTATCCTGGTGTGCTTTTGCGGCTTGGCTCAAACGGCGAGGATGTGCGCACAATTCAGCGTCAGCTGAACAGAATCAGGCGCAATTATCCCTCGATTCCGTCAATTCCCGACACAAACGGCATTTTTGATGCATCAACAAGAGCGGCAGTTCAGCAATTTCAGAGAATATTCAATCTTGCTCCTGACGGCATTGTGGGCAAGTCAACCTGGTACAGAATCAAGCAGATTTACAATGCTGTCAAAAAAGTATCGGAGCTTTATTCTGAGGGCATAACAATCAGCGAAGTGGACAGAATTTTCAGTGAAGTGCTCAGACGGGGAAGCCGCGGCAATGATGTGAGAACTATTCAGTACTATCTCAACTTTATTGGCTTTTTCAATGACAGGTTGCCGCAGATTACTGTTGACGGAATTTTCGGCTCTGAAACAGAGAACGCGGTGCGTGCCTTTCAGCGTGAATACGGTCTGACGGCGGACGGCATAGTTGGCAGAGCAACTTGGAATGCACTGCAGGATGCATATTACGGAATTCTCAATTCTCTGCCCGATGAATATCGCTCATATTCATCCTTGCTTTATCCCGGATACACGGTCACAACAGGTGCAAGCGGCAATGTTGTGACCCAGCTTCAGACATTCCTGAGGACGATTGCTCAGAATAACAGAGCGGTGCCTTTGATAACGGTTGACGGTATTTACGGAAATGCCACCAAAGGTGCGGTAACAGCGGTGCAAAAATTGTCGGGTCTGCCCCAGACGGGTGCGGTTGGTCCTCTGACATGGAATGCCATAGTTAATCTGTATAATGAATACAGATAAATAATCGGCAAATAATAAACGGTGACAGATAAGTGTCACCGTTTTTTCTGTATCGGGGGAATGTAAATGGATAAAATTTTATCGGATAATTATTGGCTTAATGTTTCAATGCTGGACTCGGAATTCAGAATCAAAGAAAGTTTTGACCTTGTGGGCAGAGAAATAAAAATAAGTAAGCTGAACTCAAAAATATATTTTGTTGACGGTTTTTGCAAGGATGAAACGATGGCAAAAACTATGGCGTACTTTATGAAAGCGGATGAAAAGACCCTCAAAAGTTGCCGCACAACAAGAGACTTTGCAAATAATTTTATTCCATATGTGGAAACCGATGTGGTTTCAAAGGTTGATGATTTGGTCAGGGCGGTGCTTTCGGGTGCCGTTGCAATGCTGGTTGAGGGTTATTCCGAAGCAATTATAATTGATGCAAGGACATATCCCGCCCGCTCGGTTGGCGAGCCTGAAAATGACAGGGTGCTGAGGGGTCCTCACGATGGATTTGTGGAAACACTTGTGTTCAACACTGCTCTCATCCGCCGAAGAATCAGGGACACGTCACTGACAATGGAGATTCACACGGTAGGTGAAAAATCAAAAACCGATGTGGCAATATGCTTTATGAAAGGCAGAGTCAATGAAAAAATGCTGAAGGCTTTGCGAAAAAAGATTGATGCGGTGTCAATAAATTCGCTGACAATGAGCCATCAGAGTCTTATTGACTGCCTTGTGCCGAAGCAATGGTTCAATCCTTTCCCGAAGGTGCGCTACACGGAGCGACCCGATGCCGCCGCTGCAAGCGTGCTTGAGGGCAGCATGGTTGTTATTATTGACAATTCACCTGCGGCAATGATTATCCCTTCGGGCATTTTTGATTTTTTGCAGGACACCAATGATTATTATATGTCGCCTGTTATCGGCTCATATATGCGCATTGTGCGTATGCTGATTTTTGCAATGACAATGCTCCTGATTCCCGTGTGGTTTCTGCTTGTGCAGAACCCGGAATATATTCCGCCCTGGCTTGATTTCATAAGAATAGAAGAACCGAACAGCCTTCCGATTGTGGCGCAGCTTTTCATAGTTGAGCTTGTGATTGATGCAATCCGCCTTGCCTCAATCAACACGCCCCAATCTCTCAGTGGCTCATTCGGAGTTATCGGCGCACTGGTGCTTGGAGAATTTGCGGTGAATGCAGGTTGGTTTGTGTCTGAGGTTGTGCTTTATATGGCATTTGTTGCGATGACGAATTTTGCTCAGCCCAGCTTTGAACTTGGCTATGCCTTCAAGCTTTTCAGAATGATGCTCATAGGATTAACGGCTCTTTTCAACGTGTGGGGTTTTGCGGCAGGTATACTGATTATTGTTATCGAAATAGCCTCGACACGCACAGTGACAGGACAGTGTTATCTTTATCCTCTCGTGCCTTTTAACGGCAAGGCTCTTGTGAGCCTTCTCCTCAGAAAACCGTTGAACAAAAGCAAAAATTAAAAAATGCGGTGCCGCCAAAAGCAGCACCGCATAAATTTATATTTTCCCTATGCAAAAATCGCCGTCAACAGCGGTGATTTTAGCTTTTATTATGCCATGAAGATTTTCTTCACAGGCTATTTTGACAGGTGTGTAATTTTTGGTGAATCCCTGTGCATATCCGCCGTGATATTCTTCAATAAGCACCTCAAGAGTTTTACCGATTTGGCTTTCAAGGAAGTTTTTGCGGATTTCCTCTGCGGCGGTACTCATAATTGCCGCCCGTCTTTCTTTTTCGCTTTTCTCAAGCTGATTTTCCATTTTTGCGGCGGGTGTACCGGGTCTTATTGAATAGGGGAAAACGTGAACTTTTTCAAACCCGACCTTTTTAACAAATTCAAGGGATTTTTTAAAATCTTCTTCAGTTTCACCGGGGAAGCCAACCATAACATCTGTTGTCAGGGTCGTGTTATCAAATGCTTTGCGCAGTTTTTGGCAAAGAGAATAATATTCAGCGCTGTCATAATGGCGATTCATTCTTTTCAGCGTTGCATCGCAGCCGCTTTGAAGAGAGATATGAAACTGAGGACAGAATTCGGGGATTTCGGAAAGTCCGTCAATGATTTCGTCTGTGATGTGGTCAGGCTCAAGTGAACCGAGACGGACTCTTTTTATCCCGTCAAAGGATGCCGCAAGCTTAACCGCATCAACAATATTTTTGTCTGTACCCATGCCGTAAGCGGAAAGATTGATGCCAACAAGCACAATTTCGGAAAAGCCGTTTTTCTCAAGTTCCGCAATCTCTTTTTTCAGTTCATCGAGGGGCTTGGAGCGTACTCTGCCTCTGGCATACGGAATAATGCAATAGGAACAAAATCTGTTGCAGCCGTCCTCAATTTTAACGCTTGCTCTTGTTCTTTCTCTGAATGTGCTTATGGTGTCACCTGCAAACGGGTCGCCTGTTTTGTGCAGGTCAACGGCAAAAATTCTGCCGCTTCCGTTGATGAACTGATTGATGTATTCACCCAACAGCCTGTTGCTTTTGTTGCCGATTACAATGTCTGCTTCATCAAGCTTTTCACCGTATTCGGGGAATGCCTGAGTCATGCATCCTGTAAGCACAACAATACTGTCAGGATGGAGTTTTTTGAATTTGCGCACGGCCTGCCTTGTTTTTCGGTCACTTTCTGCAGTTACCGTGCAGGAATTTATAACATAAATATCTGCTTCGTCTGCAGGGTCAACAATAATAAAGCCCTGTTTTTCGAGGCTTTGTGCCATTGCCTGTGATTCATATTGATTAACTTTGCAGCCGAGAGTATGGAATGCAACTTTCATTTTATCACCCGTGTCATTATAACAGAAAAATCGGTGATAATCAATGATATTAATTTCATATATTGTGCAGAAAGGAGAGATTAATATGAAAAAAATGCTCAAATCTGCAGTTTTGGTTATTATGGCCGTTGTAATCGTTGCCTGCTGCGGTGTTTATTCGCGGGCGGCAGAGGAAACACCGCCTGTTGAAATCAAAGCCAAGGCGGCGGTGCTGATGGATGTATCCACAGGAAAAGTGCTGATGAAACACAACGAAAATCAGCGTCTTTATCCTGCATCGGTAACAAAAATTATGCCCCTGCTGCTTATCACAGAGTCTATTGATGAGGGCAGAATTGCACTGAGTGATATGGTTACGGTTTCAGCAACTGCGGCGGCAAAAGGCGGCTCGCAAATCTGGCTCAAAGAGGGCGAGCAGATGAGCGTTGACGATTTGCTGAAAGCAACGGCGGTTTACAGCGCAAACGATGCCTGCACCGCATTGGGTGAATACATAGCAGGCAGTGATGAGGCGTTTGTGAATCTGCTCAACGAAAGGGCAAAACAACTCGGAATGACAAACACGAATTTTGAAAACTGCACAGGTCTTGACGACACCACTGAAAATCACCTGACAACTGCAATGGATGTTGCAATAATGTCAAGAGAATTGCTCAAACATGATTTGATTGTTAATTACACCACAATATGGATGGATTCTCTGCGCGAGGGTCAGACGGAGCTTGTGAATACGAATAAGCTGGTACGCTTCTATGAGGGCACAACAGGGCTCAAAACGGGCACAACTTCAAAGGCAGGGTGCTGCGTTTCAGCAAGTGCAATGCGCGAGGGAACTCACCTTGTTGCCGTTGTTATGGGCAGTGAAAACAGCTCAGACAGATTTGAAACGGCAAAAGCAATGCTCAACTGGGGATTTGCAAACTATGCAACGGTCACTCCGCAGGTTGATTCATCAGCCGTTCCCGATGTGGCAGTGATTAACGGAGTTGCGGAAAAGATAACACCGCAAATGGAGAAGATTCAGCCTGTGCTTATCCGAAAGGGGAAAGAGGAAGAAATTATCCGCACCATAGACCTTGCCGCTTCCGTTGCCGCACCTGTTGAGAAAGGTCAGGTTCTGGGAACTGTAACATTTACTTTGGGTGACGAAGTGCTGGGCAAATACAAACTGACCGCGCCCGAGGAAATCAAACCCCTCACATTTATTATTGTTTTCACTCGTATTCTTCGTGCCGTTGCAAGCTAAATTATGTTTGCAATATGCAATGAAATATGCTAAAATATATATAACAAAAGAATAATTCAAAAAAATTGCACCCTTTTCAAATTTTTCTTATAAAATTTGCTTTTTTCTGTTGCAATCAATGGCGGAATAGGGTAAAATATATTAAATAACTTCAAGCGTTTTATAGTAGGGGTGCAGAAAGAGATGGCATTAAAACTTAATCTCAAATACGCAGGCGATTATGCTTGCAAAGAAAAGCTTGAGGCAATGCAGGCAGAGGTTTCCAAAGCTCACGCAATGCTTCACGAGGGAACAGGTCTCGGCAACGATTTTCTCGGCTGGATTGACCTTCCCGTAAATTACGATAAAGCAGAATTTGCTCAGATTAAAGAGTGCGCAGAGAAAATCAAAAAGGACTCAGAGGTTCTTGTTGTTCTCGGCATCGGCGGCTCATATCTCGGTGCAAGAGCTGCAATCGAGTTTGTTAAGTCAAACAACTATAACCTTATCAAAAAGGATACTCCCGATATTTATTTCGGCGGTAACACAATCAGCTCTGCTTCTGTTGCGGAACTCAAGCAGCTTATTGACGGTAAGGATTTTTCAATCAACGTTATTTCAAAGTCAGGCACAACAACGGAAACAGCTATTGCTTTCCGTATCTTCAAGAAACTTGCTGAAGAAAAATACGGCAAGGAAGAAGCGGCAAAGAGAATTTATGTTACCACCGACAAGTCAAGAGGTGCGCTCAAAGCACTTGCTGACGCAGAGGGATACAAAACATTCGTTGTTCCCGATGATGTAGGCGGCAGATATTCAGTTCTCACCGCAGTCGGTCTTCTTCCCATCGCAGTTGCAGGCATTGATATCGATGCACTTATGCAGGGCGCCGCAGATGCAAGAGAAGCTTATGCAAACGAAGATATTTTTGCAAACGATTGCTACAGATATGCCGCAATCAGAAATATCCTTTATCGCGGCGGTAAATCGGTTGAAATGATGGCAGCTTATGAACCTTCAATGACTCTTTGGTGCGAGTGGTTCAAGCAGCTTTACGGCGAAAGCGAAGGCAAGGAAAACAAGGGTATTTTCCCCGCATCGGCAATTTTCTCAACAGACCTTCATTCACTCGGTCAGTACATCCAGGAGGGTGAGCGCAAGCTGTTTGAAACCGTAATCTGGGTTAACGAACCCAAGACGGATGTTGTGATTGATTTTGATGATGTTAACGGTGACGGTCTCAATTTTGTGGCAGGCAAAACCGTTCATTATGTTAACAGCAAGGCTTTTGCAGGCACCGTTCTTGCTCATACAGACGGCGATGCTCCCAATATCCTTATTGAGATTGACAGACAGGACGAATATCATCTCGGCCAGATGATTTATTTCTTTGAAAAGGCCTGCGGTATTTCGGGCTACATTCTCGGGGTTAATCCCTTTGACCAGCCCGGCGTTGAAAGCTACAAGAAAAATATGTTCGCTCTTCTCGGCAAGCCCGGTTACGAGGCTCAGAAAGAGGAACTTGAAGCAAGACTCAAATAAACACACAGGAGGACTTCAAAATGGTAAAACTTATTATCGGTAACAAAGGCTCAGGAAAGACAAAGAGACTCATCGAACTTGTAAACGGTGCAGTTGAAAAGTCAAACGGCAACGTTGTTTGCATTGAGAAAGAAAGACTTCTCACTTATGATGTAAACTACAGAGCAAGACTTATCGAAACAGATCATTATAAAGTATCGGGTTACGATGCATTCTACGGTTTCCTTTGCGGCGTTATCGCAGGCGACCACGACATAACAGACATTCTTGTTGACGCAACTCTCAAGATCGGCGGCAGAGATTATGAAGCACTTGCAAACTTCCTTGAGAATGTTGCAGAGCTCAGCAAGCTTTCAGAGCAGGACATCACATTCACAATTTCATGTGATGAGAGTGACCTTCCCGAAAGAATTTTTACATTCTGCGAAAAAATCTGAATATAAATCAAAAATTTAGTTGACAAATCATTCTTTAGCCTATATAATATTTTGTGCGTGATTTTCAGGTGAAAATTGATGATATTGGATTTAGAGCCTATTTTTAATAATGAGGGCATGGTGCGCGAGTTCAGCTATGAACTGGATCTTGCGGATTGTGAGCTCAGCGGAACAAGACCTTTCACAACTCCCGTAAAGGTCAGCGGTTCTGCGGGCAATTACACAGACATTGTGGAGCTTAATGCAAAGGCGGAGTTTGTTCTTGAAATGAACTGTGACCGATGCGCAAAGCCTATCAGTGTTCCGCTGCAGATTGATATTTTCCATACCCTTGTAACTCATCTCAATGATGAGAAGAATGACGAGCTTTTGCTTGTTAACGAGCTTCGTTTTGACCTTGACCCGCTGGTAACCGAGGATATTTTCCTTGATTTGCCTGCAAAGTTTCTTTGCAAGGATGATTGCAAAGGACTCTGCTTCAAGTGCGGTAAGGATCTGAACACGGATTCATGCAGCTGCAAGAAGGACGTTGACCCCAGGTTGGCGGCACTTCAACAGCTTTTGGATAACTAAAATAACAAACCTCACGGTTTAATAAAGCACAAAATTAAGGAGGTGCTTAAGGCATGGCAGTACCCAAGAGAAGAGTTTCTAAGACCAGAAGAGACAAGAGACGCTCCAACGTATGGAAGATGAACGCTCCTCAGCTCGAGAAGTGCTCAAACTGCGGTGAGCTCAAGAGATCTCACAGACTTTGCCCCGAGTGCGGTTATTATAACGGCAAGCAGGTAGTTGTTAAGGAAGCATAAGTCAAAATAAAGCGGCAGTGGTATTTATACCCCTGCCTTTTATTTTTTATATCGAGGAGATTAGTATGATAAAAGAAATGCTTGAAAAGCTTAATGTTCCTTCGCCCTTGTGTATCAGCGGAGAGAAAGTGAAAACTGCTGAAGAATGGGAGAAAATAAGACCTTTTGTTCTTAAAACAATGTTGGAAAGTGAATACGGTTATCTGCCCGATGCTCCCGAAAAGGTTGAGTTCAGAATTATTGATGAAGATAACGACCGCTACTGTGCGGGCAAAGCAACCTGCACGGAAATAGAGCTTGTATGCACCTTGGGCGGTGAGGAGTTCTCCTTTCCTGTAACCTATGTTTATCCCAGAAAAGAAGGTAAATTCAAAACTTTTGTGCATATTAATTTCAGACCCGAAGTTCCTGATAAATATATGCCCACCGAGGAAATTATCGACAACGGTTTTGCCTGCGCATCATTCTGCTATGAGAATGTAACAAGCGATGACGGCGATTTCACAAACGGACTTGCAGGTCTGGTTTATAAGAATTCGGGACGCACCGCTTATTCGGCGGGAAAAATTGCAATGTGGGCATGGGCGGCAATGCGCGTTATGGATTTTCTGCAGACCCGTGACGAGGTTGACAAGGAGAACATCTGCGTTTGTGGTCATTCAAGGCTTGGAAAAACGGCATTGCTTGCTGCGGCTTGCGACACACGATTTGCGGCAGCACACTCAAACTGCTCAGGCTGCAGCGGAGATTCTCTTAACAGAGGCAAAGGCAAGGGCAACGAAACAATAGGAGATATTATTGACCGCTTTGAATTCTGGTTTTGTGAAAACTATAAGAGTTTCTACGGTAAGGATAACGACACACCCTTTGAGCAACATTTCCTTTCCGCGCTGATTGCACCCCGTAAAGTGCATATAGCATCTGCCGCAGAGGATGTCTGGGCTGGTCCCAACCTTGAATTCCTTTTCTGCGCCGCATCATCTGAAGTGTATGAGCTTTACGGCAAAAAAGGCTTTGTTTACTCTGATGAGGATTACCTTGTTGCAGGCAAATATCTTAACGAGGGCAATGTAGGCTTTTGCTACAGAAACGGCAGGCACTATTTCTCCCGTGACGATTGGCACGGACTTATGGACTTTATGAAAAAATAACAGAAAAAGGCAGGTCATTGACCTGCCTTTTTTATTTGCTTTTGGTTTTATTTATTAATAATCCGATTACCGTACCCACAGCAATGGGGATTGCTGAAAGGAAAATGCTGAATCCGACCTCAAAAGTTCCGTAAATGAGGAACGGAAGAAAAATATGCGAAAGGACTGCAAGCAATGCAACGGGAAAGAAGAACGGAGATTTCTTTGCTGAGAGCAATGCGGATAAAATCAGCGCCGTCAGCGGCATTATGCCGTAAACAACAATCAATCCGTATCCCATTTCATCTCCGGGACACATATTCAGCCCCCAAACAAGAAAACCGATAAACTCCGCAAGAATAACCGAAAGAGAAATGATACCTGAGCGGTGTTTTTTCATGTTTATCTCTCCTTATGCAAAGTAAACAGCAATATAAATGATTATCATATGCAGGGGATAGAAAGCATAGAAACCGTACTGCATAATTTTGCTTGATTTGCCTTTTCTTCCGCCGTAAAGCCAGATGGGGATGAGGGCAAACACAGCAAATCCCTGGGTTGCAATTTCATATGTTTTGCCCAAAAATTCTACGGGTATCTGCTGACCTTCAAAGAGAATGAGGTTCATAAGCACCATTGCAACAAGCTGTAATACCCACGCAAACGGGAAGTCGCGGAAAAGATAAAACATAACAACTGTCAGGAATCCCCAGAAACCGTAGTCGGGGAATCCGATAAATACGCCGAGACAAATCGGAATTAAAATCAGAGCGGTTTTGATTATTGTTTTTGCGGTTTTATCTTTTCTTGCTTTATCAATCAGCGTAATAGCAAGCAGACCGAGAAGCAGGGTGAAAAGCACATTCTGATGATAGGGATAAAACCAGCTTCCGCCGTAGAAAAGGTTGAACGGAATTTCGGATATCACTGCGAAGGCAAGAAGCCTCAATATGTATTTTTTCAGGTTTGAGGTGTGAATGAAGCCTTCCGAAATCATAAAGGCGAAAATCGGAAAGGTCATTCTGCCCACGTAGGTCATCCAATCGTTTCCCGGAATAACCTTTGCCCACAGGTGGTCGCAAATCATAAACGCCATTGCAAGTATGCGAAGCATATTTGATGTAAGTCCGCCGAAAGGCAGTTTATTGAAAGGCGTTCTTGTTGGCAGTTTTTTTATCAATTCGGTATTCATATTTATTATCCTTCCGTGTTTTTAAAAAATTCCTCGATTTCAACCCCGTCAACGAGAAATGAATTAAGAACGGCTTTGCCGTTGTAAACAGAAACCTTAACGGTTATTTCATAGCTGTCCAAAAAATTGAAGTCATCAAACAAATCAATATTCTTAAAGGCGTTTTCAATTAACTCATAGTCAATTTTATCTGACGAATAATAGCAGAACCAATCAAACGGCTTTTCTTCTGTGCCGAGCCAGTCGCCGCTTTCGGGCGATGTTTCGGAAAGAGCGGAAATATATGAAATTCCGTTTTCGTCCGTTTCGATAATGGCGTAGTTTTCAGGATGATATTCAAATCTGTCAAAGCCGAAGCGAAATTCAAGATAACAGTTTGCTTCAATGTAATTTATAAAATCTCCCGTCAGCCACGCTTCGTCAACGGCAAAGGTGTATTCGGTGCCTTTTTGGCGGATGATATAATCGCTTACGGGATTTATGAGAGCAAGCGATAATGCAATTGCAAGATGAATTAAAAGCAAAATAACAGCAGGCTTTGATTTACGCATTTTTCTCCGCCTCCTTTGTTTTGAATGCTTTTGACATTCTGAAATTGAGGAAAAGCAGGATTCCGCCCATAACAATGCAGGCGATTCCGCTGTAGACTATATCAAAGTTGCCTGCAAAAATCGTGAAATAAACGAGGAAACAAAGCATAATCAGCCCCAAATTGACCGTCAGCATCTTTGCTTTGCGTATGCCTGCAACAATGATTGTTATGCTTACGGCAAATGAAATCAGGGTTATAATTATGTTTATCGCTTTTTCAGCGTCACGGGTGAAAAATTCAGCGGTTACACTGCAGACCGTGCAGAGTGCTGCGGCTAAAGATGAAAGAGAAATAAAAACAGCTTTTACGGGATTGTTTTTCAGGCTCTTTTTGCCTATAAGACAGCCAATTGTAATAATAGCTGCCGAAACAAAAGGTGCTGTTCCCGGAAATCGAAGCTCGGGTTCAGGTGCAAGGTAATAGTCTCTTATAAAATCCTCGCCGTAAACACAAAATGCACACAGGATTCCTGAAATTGCAGGAACGCTGATAAATCGGAAGGGATATGCGGCATTTTCGCCGTTATCCGAGGCGTAGAGCGCGATGAGAATGCAGAGAATCATGGCAAATAATGTTGGTGCTTCGCTTGTCATTGCTGTTTCAACGGCAATGAAAACAGAGATAATTGAAGCTGAAATGAGAACAAGCCAGGTTGAGTATTTGCGGCGGTAATCGTCCGCAGGCTGTTTTATGACAAAGACAAGACCTGCAAGGAACATCAGCAGACCCGAAATTGCGGTGAATGTGCTGAATCCGAAATATGCTTCATTTGAAATATAAAACGTTGTTATTCCGAAATATACCGTAAGAGGAAAAACGGAATTCATCATAAACGCAATCGGCAGTATCATCGCTGCAAGACCTATGGTTGCAATGTAACCGTCAATGTCGATGCTGAACATTGCGATTATCAGACCCAAGGTTGAAACGAGTCCCGCAACCCACGCAACGGAAGAGCCTTCACTCCAACCGATGCTGTTTCTCTTTTTGCTGTAAGCCCAGACAGCAATTCCGCCTCCGAGCAGCAGAGGCAGAAAGCTGAGTGCCGCAAGAAATATTTCGGGAATACTGTCCCAGAAGGAAATGAGAATGATTATAAGTCCCGTTGCGGTCAGCAGAGAGCCAAGAGTGGCAAAAACGATGTTCATTATTTTGTGCTTATCTGTTTTCGGTGCTTCAAGACCGACTTTGCGTTTTTCTCCGTAAATCAGTTCTTCGATGCCAACCTCAAAGGCTTCTGCGAGAAGCTCCAGCATATCGATATCGGGTTGTGTTCTGTCGTTTTCCCAGCTTGAAATCGTCTGTCGGGTAACATTGATTTTTTCTGCAAGTGCATCCTGAGTCAGATTTTTGTCGGTTCGCAGTTTCTTCAGATTTCTTGAAACTTTTGCCATAGGCGGCACCTCCTTACAGCTAAATTAAATCATAAACATATTAAAAAGTCACGCTACAATCTGTTGCAACGGAGGTTTGGTTCTTCAAAAGAAATAAGGCACACTTGTACAGTGTGCCCTGGATTTTTTATACGCCCGAATATGCTGAGAATCCGCCGTCAACGGGAAGAACAACGCCTGTCATAAATCCTGAATACTGCTCGTCACAAAGGAAAACAAGCGCGCCTGTAAGGTCTTCGGGCACGCCGAAGCGGCGCATGGGAGTGTGGGTAATAATCTTGTTTGAACGCTCGGTCAGTGAGCCATCCTCGTTGTAAAGAAGCTTTGCATTCTGGATTGTTGAGAAAAATCCGGGTGCAATTGCATTGACTCTGATACCCACTTCTGCAAAGTGAACTGCCATCCACTGTGTGAAGTTGGAGATAGCGGCTTTTGCTGCAGAATAAGCGGGGATTTTGGTGAGGGGCTTGAATGAGTTCATTGATGAAACATTGAGAATTGTTGTGTTCTCTTTGCCCACCATGTCCTTTGCAAAGCACTGAGTTGTGAGCAGAGTGCCGAGGAAATTAAGGTTGAAAACGAAGCTGATGCCCTTTGCGTCAAGGTCAAAGAATGTTTTCACACCCTCTGCCTTTTCAGCCATATCTTTAAGCTCGAGTGTTTCTTTTGTGGTTGTGCCGAGGGGTGAGTTGCCGCCTGCACCGTTGATAAGAATATCGCAGGTGCCAAGCTCTGCGTTGACTTTTTCTCTTGCAGCTTCAAGGCTTTCTGCCTCAAGAACATTGCATCCTACTGCAAGTGCGGTGCCGCCTGCAGCGTTGATTTCATCAACAACAGCCTGAGCGGCCTCTTCTCTCAAATCAAGCACGGCAACCTTAACGCCGAGCTTCGCAAGGTCTTTTGCAAATGAACTGCAGAGAACTCCGCCGCCGCCTGTGACAACAGCTACTCTGCCCTTTAAATTTTCGTGAAACATTTTATTTGCTCCCTTCAATGTAAACAGTATTGCCTGTTTTCGAGGATTCATATGCAGCGGCAACAATTTTTGCCGCTTTTCCGCCCTCAAAGGCATCGATTATGAACTTTTCGCCTGATTCAAGGCAATCATAAAAATCATCTATCAGGCTGCCGTGGCTGGCACCCCAATAACTCTGACCGTGGTGCACAACCTGCGGTCTTTCCAGAATTTCGGTTATTTTTCCGTCAGCGCCGATTGAATAAAGCATTTCGCCCTCAAGGCGGAGAATGCCTTTTTCAAAAGAAATTTCAATCAGCACACCCGAGTTTTCCGAATATGCGGTGGTGGCATAGAGAATTGCCGTAACGCCGCCTTCAAGTTCCATAAGCAGACTTGCGGTGTCCTCAACTTCAATTATGCCTTTCAGGTGGTCGTTTGAAACATGAGCGGTCACTTTTTTGCAATCGCCGCCGAAATACTGAACAAGATCAACGGTGTGGATTGCCTGATTTATAAGCACGCCTCCGCACTCTTTGTCGGCAGTGCCGTGCCAGTCATCGGAATAATAGTCTGCACCTCTGTCCCAGGTAACAAAAGCTCTGATTGACTTTATTTTACCCATTGAGCCGTTCGCAATAACATCCGCAACATACTGCACACAGGCATTGTATCTGTTCTGGAAGCATACGCCCACTTGCAATCCGCTTGATTCCTGTGCTTTGCGCAGTGCATCAACCTCGGCGAGGCTTACGGAGCAGGGTTTTTCGGTGATAACATTTATTCCTGCCTCAAGAGCTTTGATTACCATTGAGGTGTGAAGATAGTGAGGTGTGCAGATATGAACACAATCAGGCTTTTCGTTCCTGATAAGCTCATCAAAGTCATAATAAGCTTTTGCACCGTATTCAGCAGCGGCGGAATCTGCCCTTTCGGGTTTGATATCCGCAACTGCAATGAGCTCTGTTTTATTGCTTTTCTCAAGTGCTTCAAGGTGCATCTGCGCTACGCTTCCGCACCCGATAACAGCAGCTTTCATAGTCCGCATCCTTTCAATCAGAAGGTTGATGACATATCTGCCTGCACGGTGGCAACAACATTGTCTTTTTCGGCTTTGCCTGCGGCAATCTTCTTCTGAAGCTCTGCGTAGTAAACATCCTCGTCAACGGGAAGCTCAATTTCTTTTCCGAGCCAAGCGGAAAGGTGAGCCGCGTTGGAAATCGAAAGACCTCTGATGCCTTCTTCACCTCTTGCAACAAGCTCTTCGCCGCGGAGAATTGCAGCTGCAAATTTGTTGCATACTTCGGAGTGCTGTTTGTTGCGTCCGTCTGTTTCAACATCAGTCCATTCGCCGTCAATTGAGCCGAAGCCTTCCTTTGCATTTGCGCAATGGTCGCTTGTGAACTCTGCAAGTTTGTAAAGACGGAGCTTATTGTCTTCGCAGACAAGCTTGCCGCCGTCAAGGGTAACTTCAAAGCGGTTTGTGCCGGGGCAGTCGCCTGTTGTTGTGATGAATGTGCCTGTTGCGCCGTTTGCATATTCTGCATAGATGGTAACACCGCTGATAAAGTGAATGGCAAAGCGACCCAGACAACCGATCAAAGCGGCAACCCATGCCACAGAAGGACGGCCCTTCAGCACACCGGCTAAGCCTACCATCATATAGGCAAGGCTATAGTCCAGCAACATAGACTCCCAAGAAATAGCAGAGCCGCCGGCAAAGAAGAATTTCAGGGTGCCGAATACCAAGCCGGCTCCCAAGCCCCAACCGAGACCCCAACGGACAGCACACAGGAGCAGGGGGATCATAACCAGATCGATGGATCCGCCGAAGCCGCCGAAGGCCATCCCCGTAGGGATCTTAACATAGCTCAGAGCCAGAGCCAAGGCTGTGAATACCGCAGATTCACACAGGGGACGAAGATTGCTGTTTTTTCTCATAAAAACCTCCCGAGAGCCGACTGTCCTGTCGGTTCCCATAAACAAAAATTCCGCCATGCACCCATCTCGGAAAGCAAAGCGGAAGTGCCATCTTTTCCTACGACGGTACTGACCGTATCAGGTTCGCG
>CALFPM010000032.1 GCA_937919155.1 uncultured Clostridia bacterium | reverse complement strand
TACCGATGCAGATTGTTGAAACGTCGCACTTGATATACTGCATTGTATCATAGATAGCCATACCTGCGGTTACTGAGCCGCCGGGGCTGTTGATATAAAGGCTGATATCCTTTTCAGCATCCTGACCCTCAAGGTAAAGAAGCTGGGCAACAACAATGCTTGCTGTTGCATCGTTAACTTCATCTGAAAGAACGATGATTCTGTCGTTAAGAAGGCGTGAGAAAATATCATATGAACGCTCGCCTCTGTTTGTTTGTTCAACTACGTATGGAACAAGAGCCATTTAAATTCAGTCCTTTCAATACTGAATAAACCGGCATTAAGCCGGTTCATTCGTTAAATCATATTATGAATACTGACAATTAAAGTATAGTTAGAATTCTGCCGAATTATTCAGCAGCTTCTTCCTTTTTTGCAGCAGTTTTCTTTGTTGTTTTCTTTGCAGCGGGCTTCTTTGCGGGCTTAGCTTCTTCAGCAGCACCGTCTTCTGCGGGAGCTTCTTCCTTCTTCTTTGAAGCCTTCTTTGCAGCAGGCTTCTTTGCCTTTGCTGAATCAATTACAAGCTTGAATGCATCCTGCTTGACAAGCTCTGCAGCAACTGTTGCCTCGGGAACAAGTTCCTTAATCTTTTCAACATCAAGCTGATACATTTCAGCCATCTTTGCGTATTCAGCCTCAATAGCCTCTGCTGATGCAGCAAGACCTTCAAGCTCAATGATCTTTTCAACTGCAAGGTCAATCTTAACCTCTGCAACTGCGCGTTCCTTCATCTGAGCCTCGAAAGCTGCTCTGTCCATACCCATATACATAAGGTATGTGTCAAGGTCGATGCCCTGCTGAGCAATTCTCTGTGCAAATGAATCAACATCTTCCTTTGCTCTGTTTTCAAACATGCACTCGGGAATTTCACCCTCAACATTTTCAACAAGAGCTTCGATAACTGCATCTTCAAATGCGTGCTGTGCGCTCTCCTGCTTTCTCTTGAGGATATCTTCCTCAACGCCCTTCTTGAGGTCTGCTACTGTTTCGTATTCGCCCATATCCTTTGCGAATTCGTCATCAAGCTCGGGAAGTTCCTTAACCTTGATTTCGTGAAGCTTAATCTTGAAAACAGCTGCCTTTGAAGCAAGCTCGGGTGCATATGCCTCGGGGAATGTAACGTTTACATCAAACTCTTCGCCGATTGAGTGGCCGATAATCTGCTCCTCAAAGCCGGGGATGAATGAGCCTGAGCCGATTGTGAGTTCATACTTTTCTGCCTTGCCGCCGTCAAAAGCTACGCCGTCAACAAAGCCTTCAAAGTCGATAACTGTGATGTCGCCGTCCTTAACAGCTCTGTCATCAACATTGATGATTCTTGCGCCTCTTTCAAGCATACGGTCGATTTCTTCAGCAACTTCTTCTTTTGTAACCTTTGAGTCAGCCTTTTCAGCTGTGAGACCCTTGTAAGCCTTGAGTGTGATTTCGGGCTTAACGGTTACATTGAAAGCCATTACAACGCCTTCTTCTTTGCTCATTGTCTTAACATCAAAATCTCTGGGTGAATCAACGGGAGTGATGCCTGCTTCCTCGTATGCAGCCTGAACAGCCTCGGGGAAAACGATATCAAGAGCGTCCTCAAAGAAAACTTCCTGACCGTAGAGCTTCTCAATCATCTGGAGAGGAGCCTTGCCCTTACGGAAACCGGGAATCTGAATTGACTTTCTCTGCTTGAGATAAGCCTGCTGGATTGCAGCTCTGAAATCTTCTGCTACAATTGCAATTTCAACTGAATAAGTGTTTGTTTCTGTTTTGTTTGCTGATACTAAACTCATTTTAGAATTCCTCCAATTCTACTTTTACCCATAAATTATAACAAATATTTCTGCAGATTTCTATATATATTTGTATTTATTTATATTTTCTTGTTTTTGGTTAAATTTTCTGTTTTTTTGTGTTCCGTTTTGGTGATATTGCCAAATATCAATACACCAATGCAGGGCAAAACTGCAAAAAGTCGCTTGAAATAAGTGAAAATCTGATTCCGTCACTTTCACCCGTGAAGGCACCTGCGTGGGAATAAGAGTGAAGATGGCCGTAATAGCATCTTGTTATTTTTTCCTCAACAAGCACATTGTAAATCTCGTCACATTTCTGAGTTATATTCAGAGGCGGATAGTGAAGAAAAACAACAGGTTCAAGTCCCGTTTCCTTTGCGGCGGCAATGGAAGCACGCAGTCTGCCCGCTTCACGCAAAACAACCTTTTTATCCGCATCGCTTTCTGCATCAAAAAACCAGCCTCTTGTGCCGCAAATTGCAAAATCTCCTGCCGTATAGGCGTTGTTATGGAGAATATTCAGCGTAGTGAGAGAGTGTTTTTCAAAAAATTCATCGGATTTTTTCTTGGTTGCCCACCAATAATCGTGGTTGCCTTTAAGAATTATTTTCTTGCCGGGCAAGGAATTCAGAAATTCAAAATCCCTGAGTCCCTGTTCAAGATTCATGCACCAGGATATATCGCCTGCAATAACAACCGTGTCGTCCTCGCGCACAAGTCTGCGCCAATTATTTTCGAGCCGCTTTTCATAGTCTGTCCAACCGCCGAAAATATTCATTGACTTACCCGTAGCAAGCGAAAGATGTGTGTCTCCGATTGCAAAAAGTGCCATAGACATATCCTTTCCAAAAATAATTGAACAAAAACGACCAATAATAAATATGCGGATTGATTCCGTTACACAAACGAAAGGAGATTAACGAAATGAACAACGAAATCGGTGCTATCACCTGCTTTGCAAAAAACTGCGTTTACCACAAGGGCAACACATCCTGCACAGCAGGCACAATTGAAGTAGGCAACTCATCCGCCTGCAAATGCGGCGAAACTCAGTGCTCAACTTTCAAACTCAACGAAAATGCCGTTAACGAGCCCCGCGGCTGCTGCGATTAAATACCCAGCATTCCGAAAACAACGCCGTCCATCTTATCCTTTGAACAGCAGCCGTCAAATCTGACCGCCTTATCGCGGAGATTTGCAAGCTGTTCGGGACAGGTTCTGCCTGTGACGGCGGCAAGGCGCTCAACCATTTCAAATTCGTCAAGTCCCTCAGTTCCGCCTGCAACTGCTTCAAGCACTGCTTCGCTGAACTTGAAGGGGCTTGCGGTTGAAGCGATTACGGCAGGTGTTGTGTCACCTGTCTTTGCTTTGTAGTCATAGTATACCTTAACAGCAACTGCAGTATGAGTATCGCAAAGGTAATCTTTATTCTTGAAAACATCGGCAATTGTTGCTTTTGTTTCGGTGTCATCACAGCATCCTGCATCAAAAAGAGCCTTGATGCTTTCAAGAGTTGCTGCATCAACTTCGTACTTACCGTCTTCGTTGAGTTCTTTCATCCACTTCTTTACATTTTCACTGCCGCTGACGGAATAAAGAAGTCTTTCAAGGTTGCTTGAAATAAGAATATCCATTGAAGGTGAAATTGTGGTGAAGAACTCGCGGTTTCTGTTGTAAACGCCTGTTGTGAGGAACTCGGTGAGAACGGAGTTGCTGTTTGAAGCACAGATAAGCTTCTTTATGGGAAGACCCATTTCCCTTGCATAATAAGCAGCAAGAATATTTCCGAAGTTGCCTGTGGGAACAACAACATTGATTTCATCGCCTGCTTTGATTTCACCGCTTGCAAGCAAATCGCAGTAAGCTGAGAAATAATAAACAATCTGAGGACAGAGTCTGCCCCAGTTGATTGAGTTTGCAGATGAGAATGCCATTGAATTTTCGGCAAGCTTTTCGGCAATCGCCTTGTCTGTAAAAATTCTCTTAACTCCGCTCTGTGCATCGTCGAAGTTGCCGCGGATGGCGCAAACGTTGACATTGGAGCCGGTTTGCGTTGCCATTTGCAGCTTCTGTACACGGCTGACACCGTCTACGGGATAGAACACCATAATTTTGATGCGTTCAATATCTTTATAACCCTCAAGAGCGGCTTTGCCCGTATCGCCCGAGGTGGCGGTAAGGATAATCAGCTCGCCCTGCTTATTCAATAGGCCCGTCATTCGACCCATAAAACGGGCACCGAAATCCTTGAAAGCATGAGTCGGGCCGTGAAACAACTCAAGAGTAGAGACCTTATCATCAAACTGACGTAACCCAACCTGAAAATCATAAGCATCACGCACTACGCGCTCCAGCGCTGTGGCATCCACCTCGTCGAAGAGCAATTTAGCCAAATAGAGTGCCATATCGGCATATGACTGCGAGGCAAGAGCCTCAACCTTTGCTATATAGTCGAAGCGAG
>CALFPM010000031.1 GCA_937919155.1 uncultured Clostridia bacterium | reverse complement strand
GTGCCCAGCTTCTCGTTGACCTTGCCCATGTACTTTTCCACAACTGCGGGCAGAGCGGTGTAGTACTTGTTGCAAGCTTCGCGGTGCTGGAAGAAGATGTCGCCGTTTTCGTGAGAACCGCGCATTACGGGATGCTCGGGGTTGAGAGCTCTCTTTCTGAAAGCGTCAACTGCATCCATATCGCACATTTCTTTGAGGTCTTCGTAATCCCAGATAGCAATTTTCTGAAGCTCATGAGATGTACGGAAGCCGTCGAAGAAGTTGATGAAGGGAACTCTGCTCTTGATTGTTGCAAGGTGAGCAACTGCACCAAGATCCATAACTTCCTGAGTGTTTGTTTCAGCGAGCATTGCGAAACCTGTCTGACGACAAGCATAAACATCTGAGTGATCGCCGAAGATGTTAAGTGCGTGTGAAGCAACACAACGAGCTGATACATGGAAAACGCTGGGAAGAAGTTCACCTGCGATTTTGTACATGTTGGGGATCATAAGAAGAAGACCCTGAGAAGCTGTGTAGGTTGTTGTGAGCGCACCGGCTGCGAGTGAACCGTGAACAGTACCTGCAGCACCTGCTTCGGACTGCATTTCGGAAACCTTAACAGTTGTTCCGAAGATGTTCTTCACGCCCTGAGCTGACCACTGATCAACATAGTCTGCCATAGGGCTGGAAGGGGTGATGGGGTAAATACCAGCAACTTCTGTGAATGCATAAGACACATAAGCAGCGGCATTGTTACCGTCCATGGTTTTCATTTTTCTAGCCATAGTATTTCCTCCTATAAAAAATATCAATTTAAAAACACTATAATATGGTATAATATATACCACCAATCATAATAACACTTATTTCTTCAAAAGTAAACCGCAAAAGCCTAAAAAGTCGTGGAAAAAATAACAATATTTGCCATATTTTGCGCCTTTCTTCAAAATGGCGGGAATTTAAGGGGTATAATAGCCCGAAGCCACCCGAACATTACCCTGAAATATTGACAAAATGATGGAAATAATTATATAATATACGCTAATGTGGTATAGTGTAATCTGATACCACAAAATATTTTCTTTATTTCTGAAAGGAGTAAATCCAACTATGGATGACCCCGGACCTAATTTCATTTTTGCTCAGGCAATGGAGCTTTCACAGAATTCAGCAGGAGGAAGCCTTGTTCTGAAAATTCTTTTACTGCTTGCGCTTATTCTTGTGAATGCATATTTTGCTATGGCGGAAATTGCTGTTATTTCTCTCAATGATGCAAAAATGGAGAAAATGGCAGAGGATGGCCACAAAAAAGCAAAGCTTGTTTTAAAGCTTACAAAGAATCCTACAAAATTTCTTTCAACAATTCAGATCGGCATAACCCTTGCAGGCTTTCTGACATCTGCTTCGGCTGCAACCTCATTTGCAGAAATGCTTACAGATGCAGTTACAGGTAAATTCGGTTTGCCCGAAAGCGTTGTTTCACCTGTTGCGGTTGTTCTGATTACCTTGGTTATGTCATACTTTTCACTTGTTCTCGGCGAGCTTGTTCCCAAGAGAATCGGTATGCAGATTCCCGAGAAGGTAGCATTTGCGGTGGCGAAGCCCCTTTATGTAATTGCGAAGCTTACATCACCCTTTGTTAAATTCCTTTCTGTTTCAACCAATGGAGTTGTCCGTCTTTTAGGCTTCGACCCCAATGCTGATGAAGAGGTTGTTACCGAGGAAGAAATCAGAATGATGGTTGATGTTGGTGGCGAAAAGGGCGTTATCGAGGATGACCAGAAGGAAATGATAAATAATATCTTCGAGTTTGACGATATTGATGTTACGGAAATTATGACTCACAGAACAGATATGGTTGCTGTTGAGGATACAGATACCCTTGAAGAGGTTGTCAGACTTTCAATCGAAAACGGCTATTCAAGAATTCCCGTATACCATGAGGACCAGGATAACATTGTGGGCATCATATACATAAAAGACCTTTTGAAATATGTTTCAAAGGCTCTGCCTAAAACCCAAAGTCCCAGAGATGTTATGCGTCCTGCACATTATGTACCCTTCAGCAAAAACTGCGGTGAGCTTTTCACCGAAATGACAGATAAAAGAGTACAGATGGCAGTTGTTGTTGACGAGTATGGCGGCACTGCAGGTATTGTTACAATGGAAGACCTTGTTGAAGCTATTATGGGTAACATACGTGACGAATACGACGACGAGGAAGAAGAAATCGTTGAGGAAAGTGAAAATATCTTCACCGTTGACGGTATTGCCTATATTGAAGAAGTTAACGAGCTTGTTGGTGATATCATCCCCGAAGGCGACTATGATACTCTCGGCGGATTTATTATAAGTCAGCTCGGCTTTTTACCCAAAGACGGTGATATGAATGAGGTTGTTTTCCGGAACATTAAGTTTACCA
>CALFPM010000030.1 GCA_937919155.1 uncultured Clostridia bacterium | reverse complement strand
CTTCTGAAGTTGATCAGGATGTACTTTGTGTCTTTCTGCAAGGTCGCAGATGTAAGCCATCTTCCTGCCTTCTCTCCAGTTGCCGTCAAAGTGTTGTCACTTAATGGTATGTCTGTGAATTCAACAATTGAGAAACCGCACGGTAGGCTACCTGCAGCAAGTTCCAATGTCTCGCCACCATTGACCTTCAGGCAGCAGTCTTTTGTAGTTGCTCTGCCTTTGTAGTTTGAGACAAAGCCATTTGTTGCTGATGGCAGTGCTGCATAGCCTCCGGTGAATCTGAGGTTGCTGATTCCTTCCTCGATTGTCATTGCAGAACTGTCCATTGTTTCCATTGCTTTCTGCAGTTTTGCAAAAGACTGTTCAAGCTGTGCTTCCACGCGTGCAATTTCGCCTTTAAGGTCTGTAACATCCTTTGCAAGTTTGTTGACAAGGCTTACAATCCACTTATCTTCAAGAGCAAGCTCTTCGGGAAGATTACAGGGAATTTCATCGTCACCAATATTCATAAGGATAAATCTTGATGCATTCCAGAGCTTGTTTGCAAAGTTACGGCTTGCACTCACTTTTTCATCGGAGAATCTCATATCGTTTCCGGGGCTGTTACCTGTTGCAAGAGTAAGTCTGAGAGCATCTGCACCGTAAGAGTCAATAATCTCAAGAGGATCAATGCCGTTGCCGAGTGATTTTGACATCTTTCTGCCCTGAGCATCTCTGACAAGACCGTGAATAAGAACTGTATCGAACGGAACCTGGCCTGTATACTCAAGTGCTGAGAATATCATACGGCTGACCCAGAAACCGATAATATCATAGCCTGTAACAAGTGTGCTTGTGGGATAATAATGCTTAAGGTCTTCTGTTTCATCGGGCCAACCGAGAGTTGAGAAGGGCCAGAGTGCCGATGAGAACCAGGTGTCGAGTGTATCTTCGTCCTGATTGAGGTTCTTGCTTGAGCAATGAGGACAGGTATCAACATCGGTCTTTGAAACCATTGTTGCACCACAGTCTGCACAGTACCAAGCGGGAATTCTGTGACCCCACCAAAGCTGACGAGAAATACACCAGTCACGGGTGCCGCGCATCCAGTTCATATAGTTCTTTGTGAATCTTTCGGGAACAAATACTGTTTCACCTTTTTCAACAGCCTCAATAGCAGGCTTTGCAAGGGGTTCCATGCGAACGAACCACTGCTTTGAAACCATAGGTTCAATTGTTGTGTGGCAACGATAGCATGTGCCTACTTCGTGAGCACGGGGCTCGATTTCTTTGATAAATCCGCCTGCTTCAAGGTCAGCAAGGATAGCTTTTCTTGCATCCATTGTTGACATACCTGCATACTTACCGCAATCAAGAACTTCGGGCTCGTCTGCAGCTGCCTTGCCGCTTGCAACAAGTTCATCATACTGAGCCTTATCAGCCGCACCTGTCATAAAACCGTCATATGTGAATGTTCTGACCATCGGAAGATTATGGCGTTTGCCAACTTCAAAGTCGTTGGGGTCATGAGCAGGTGTAATTTTAACAACACCTGTACCCTTAGTCATATCTGCATGTTCGTCACAAACAATGGGAATTTCCTTGTTAAGAAGAGGAAGAATTACGTGACATCCGTGAAGATGAGCGTATCTTTCGTCTTCTGCATTGATGGCAACTGCTGTATCACCGAGCATTGTTTCGGGTCTGGTTGTTGCAAGTTCAAGCTTTTCGCCTGTTTCCTTAACAGTGTAAAGAAGATGCCAGAAATTACCGTCCTGCTCTTCGTATTCAACCTCGGCATCCGAAATTGATGTTTCACAGTAAGGGCACCAGTTAACCATTCTGTTGCCTCTGTATATAAGGTCTTTTTCGTAAAGTCTTACGAAAACTTCACGAACAGCTCTGCTGCAGCCTTCATCAAGAGTGAAGCGCTCTCTGTCCCAGTCACAGGATGAACCCATTTTCTTAAGCTGTTCAATAATACGTCCGCCGTACTTTTCTTTCCAGTCCCACGCACGAACAAGGAAACCTTCTCTGCCGAGATCATCCTTTGTGATTCCTTCTTTTGCCATTGCTTCAACAATCTTTGCCTCTGTTGCAATTGATGCGTGGTCAGTGCCGGGAAGCCAGAGTGCATCATAACCCTGCATTCTTCTCCAACGGACAAGGATATCCTGCAGAGTATTGTCAAGGGCATGACCCATGTGAAGCTGACCTGTGATATTGGGAGGAGGAATAACGATTGTGTAAGGTGTTTTGTCGTTTTCTACCTTGGCATGGAAATACTTTCCTTTGAGCCAGAAGTCATAAATACGATCCTCAACGTTTTTGGGATCATACTGCTTGGCAAGTTCTTTTGCCATTTCAAATCAATCCTTTCTTGTTTGTGAAACGAAAAAACCCGTCTCACAGATAATTAAATCAATGAGACGAGCAATAATTTATACCCGCGGTACCACTCAAATTGCGTATACACGCCACTCTTTGGGCTCTGACAAGCCCTATGCATTAACGCAGCAATCACGGAAAGGGTCTAATAACACAAAGTGCGTTCTTCCTTTCGGTTCAGGGGCTACAACAGGCATCTGCCGCACATCGGCTTTTCACCATCCGCCGACTCTCTTTGGAGCGCATTTATGCTGCCCTCCCCGTCAAAACCTTTATATTAAGTTTTTGATATTTTATCATATCGGGCAGATATTGTCAATATAATTTTATGAGCCAATTCCATAAAAATCAAGCAATGCAGGGTTGATTACAGTGTCCGTAAATTCAAAGCAGGTGCTGTGACCGCCGCCGATAATCATAAGCTCATCTGCACCCTCTATTGACTTGGTTATTTTCTTCGAATGCCAGTGCTGAATCATATCGTGCTCGCCGTAAATGTTAAGAACAGGAACTTTGATTGCAGATATATCTTCAAAAGTGAGACTCGGCTGTCCGACCATCATACCCTTGATATCACGGCGGATTTTCGTTTCTCTGTCACCCGTAAGACAATCGCAAGCGTAATAATTATCGCTACCCTTTCTTTGCCAATTACAGCACATCAGTTTCTTTTTTCAACAGTGAAAGGAGAAAATATGCAAAAAAACAAAATGATAAAACACACCGCAATAATGACAGCCGTAAATCTTATTATGAGGGCGGGAGGAGTAGGCTTCAATGCGTATCTTACATCCAGAATCGGTTCAAGCGGAATGGGACTTTTTCAGCTCGTTATGACGGTTTATTCCCTTGCAACCACCTTTTCAACTGCAGGGATACGCCTCGCAACTACAAGAGTAGCCGTTGAGATAAACACACTCAAAAAGAACGACATGAGCAAATCAATTGCAATGTGCGTTACATATGCGGGAATATGCGGTTCTTTAATCGGATTTTTGCTTTTCACTTTTTCAGACTTTATCAGCATCCGTTGGATATCTGACACTCAGACGGCCTTGCCTTTGCGCATACTTTCTCTGAGTCTGCCTTTTATTTCAATGTCCTCAGCATTGGGCGGGTACTTCACTGCCGTTGAGAAAATACCGCAATATTCAACAGTTCAAATGCTTGAACAAATTTTCAAAATAATGGTAACTGTAACTATTCTGTGCGTGCAACCCGTGAATTCAACGCTTTTTTCGTGCATAGCCATTGTAACGGGCATGACCGCTGCCGAAATATTTTCATTTGCTTTGTCATCTGTTCTGAAAAAGAAAACAATGACACAGACAACTTCAAAACCTATGCTTGAAACAGGCAAAATGCTCCGTGTTGCCCTTCCTGATGCCGCGGGCACTTGTGCCAGAAGTATACTCCTCACCATCGAGCATCTGCTGATTCCAAAGGGATTCAGAAAATCAGGCGAAAGAAGCGATGCGGCACTTGCGGCATACGGAAACATTCACGGCCTGGCATTACCCGTATTGCTTTTTCCGGGTGCAATTTTATCATCTTTTTCCGCGTTGATTGTGCCTGAGCTTGCCGCAATGAACGAAAGAAAAGAAAAAGAAAAAATTAATTCGGCAGTCAGTGAAGGTTTGAAAAAATCACTTGAGTTTTCGATTGTATGCGCAGTATTTATGGCTTTTTTTGCACCTGCCATATCAAAAATCGTCTATAAAACAAATGAAGCGGTGATGTATATAAGAATACTCTCACCGCTTGTTCCCGTAATGTATACGGATATGATTACTGACGGAATGCTGAAAGGACTTGACCAGCAGATAAGTTCAATGCGTTATAACATCATCGATTCTGCTCTCTGCGTTGCCCTTGTATATCTCCTGTTGCCGAAATATTCGGTCAAAGGTTACATTTTCGTTCTTTACGTCAGCGAAATAATTAATTTTTATCTGAGCTTCGGCAGATTGATAAAAATCTGCGAAATCAAAGTGTTTTCAAAACTTCAAGCAGGAAATTCCAGAGCTTTTCGCAGGAAGAAATGCTCAGACGCTCTGCAGGAGTGTGAATCCCGTGCATTTCAGGCCCGAGAGAAACACAGTCAAGTCCTTTGATTTTGCCGCAGAACATGCCGCATTCAAGACCTGCGTGAATACCTGTTACAACAAGTTCTTTGCCGTTGATGCCGAAATAAATCTTCTTCATTATCTCCTGAAGTTCTGAGCCGTCTTTGAATTCCCAGGCAGGATAAGGAGTTCTGAAACTGATTTTTGCATCATATTCACAAGCAATTTCTCTGAGTCTGTCACAAAGCTTTTCTCTTTCGGCATCAACACCGCTTCTGACCGCAAAGCTGTATGAAACTGCGTTGCCGACTGTTTTCAGCACGCCGAGATTAAGAGAGGTTTCAACAAATCCCTCAATCTCCTTACTCATCGCAATAACGCCGCTGGGCAGAGCGTTAAGCAATCCGACAACCGATTCCGAAGACTCCGAACTCATAGTTTTTTCCGCTTTATCGCAAGATGAAGCGGAAATTTTTATGTCGGGGTCTGCTTTCCTGTAGTCATCTGCAATTTCCGAATAGATTTCCGCAACAATTGAACAGATATCGGCTTCAGAGGCAACAACACACTTTGAATCACGGGTGATTGCATTATCCATTGCGCCGCCGCCGATACTGCACAGCAGATAATCGGTTTTGCTGCCAATCAAATCAAGAACTCTGCCGAGAACTTTGTTTGCATTTGCATAGCCGTTGTGAATTTCCGCACCCGAATGACCACCGTGAAGACCTGAAACTGCAACTTCATAACAATTTAGTTTATTTGGTACATAGTCAACTTTCAGATTGAAATCCGCACGGACACCGCCTGCACAACTCACCCACATAACACCGTCTTCTTCGGAATCAAGGTTAATCATACGCTTACCTTTGAGCACAGAGCAGTCCAGACCCGTTGCGCCTGTCATACCCACCTCTTCATCAGCCGTAAACACAATTTCAAGAGGAGGATGAACAATGTCATCTGAGTCAAGCAATGCAAGACCCATTGCAACAGCAATGCCGTCATCCGCGCCGAGTGTAGTACCTCTTGCGCCGATATAATCGCCGTCAACCAAAAGCTCAAGGCCGTCTTTTTCAAAATCTATGCGGCAGGTATCATCTTTTTCCCAGACCATATCGAGATGTCCCTGAATTATAATCGGATCGCCGTCTTTACCGCAAGCAGGTTTGAAAATAATTATATTGCCTGCATCATCTGTTACATATTCCAGTCCCCTTGCCTTTGCAAATGCAGCACAGTAATCCCTTACTTCATCGGTTTTTCCCGAACCGCGGGGAATTGCTGAAATTTCTTCGAAATAATAAAACACTTTTTCAGGCTTAAGTCCTTCAAGTATTCTCATAATTATCACCTATCAATATTTTTATGCATTTTGGAGCATTTATCACCGTATCTTTACCTTTTTCACATCTGAAATATATCATTCCGAATTGAGTCGGAATATTTATTTCGGCATAATCAAGATCGTAAAGATTCGGATTGAATTTAAGCTTCTTCATTCCCGGCTCAAGTATTTCAATTCCCGTTATAGCCGAAGGCATCTGATAAGCGGGGGTTCCTCCCCATGCATGTGAATGATCAAACGAATAACTTTCTTCAGGGGCAATCCAGCCTTCTTTAAGACCCTTATCACATTCGTTCACAACATCTGCCCAACGCATCAAAATCTTCATACCGTATTTATCGAAAAGATTATGCTTACGCAAAGCACACAACATATAATGCATAAAATAGGGTTGAATATCCTGCAACGTACCGTCAAAAATGATTCTTTCGAGAATGTCGGTTGCAAGTTCATTAATAATTGTTTTTAAATCTTTCTCACTACAATAAGTTAAAATAGAACCTGTAGATTTTAAACCAGGTGTATCATATAACTTATAACCTTCATAATCCATTTCAATTAATCCAAGTGTAGTCCCTGGATGAGCACTTGTTGTAATGGTTTGACTATTTAATAAACCATTGATTAATGTAGATTTACCAGCATTAGCCATACCCATCATGACAACATCTTTTCCACCACGTAATGTTTCAATAGCATTCTTAACATTTTCAATACTTGGATTATTTACACTATTAGCTTTATGTACTAAATCTTCTACAATGACTAAACCTTTTAAAACAATACCTTCTTCTTTACAACGTTTCATAATAAATTTACTTAATTTATCATAACCCATTGTCTTAGGTAATAA
>CALFPM010000029.1 GCA_937919155.1 uncultured Clostridia bacterium | reverse complement strand
CATATACATGGTGTAAATACCGAAGTACTTTTCACCCTCGGTCACTTTTTGGCCGCTCAAGCATTCAACGCGTAAATCGCCTGCCTTGCCCTTAATCTCATCGTTCAGCTTGGAGTTATCCACCTTGTACTTGGTAGGAAGCTGGAAATTACCGTTTGCGAAAACTAACTGAACGTCAGATGCAGAAACACCTGTCAGTGTGGCGTACTTAATAGTAATGGTGGACTGAATTTCAGTATCGTGGTAGAGGTCAGTTCCCTTGATTAATACGGTGATAAGATATGTACCAACATCTTTTATAAGAGGAATATCATCGTATTCTTCATACTCTACACCGTCGTAAATATATGTAATTACCAAGTCATCTGCCACAAGAGGTACAGGAAGATTTGCAAGTGCATCTTCGTCGCAGATAAGGAGAAGCTTTCTTGCAGTCGCCTCACCTGTTTCCTTGTTGTAAAGACGGGCAGTAACATGCATGCGTGCAGAATAGCTTGCGTCGCGCTTCTTACACTCAGCGATTGTGTACTTGGGCTTGTCGTCCATTCTGTAGTCGACAAAGCTGAGCACCCAGTTGCCTGTGTAGTCCGTGATGTCCGCAGTATCACGGAAAACCTCTTTAAGGCCGGTTTCAATGAACCATTGATAGGAAGCTTTCTGGATTTCAATGAGGTTGGGCATATCCATAACCTCGTTGATTTTTCCGAAGCTCTGACGCTCACAGCTTCCTCGTTTAACGGTATTCGTTTTCAGCATTAGGCTAAATCACTCCGTTTCTTTAGTTCTTCCGAATTTTATTGCCGGAATTCGTCCCTATATTATAAAAAAAATGCGCAATATTCTTTAAATTTAAGGGTAATAAATTCCATTATAATGACAGGATAGCATTTTATACTCTTTTTAACAATAAGTCAACACTTTTTTATAAGTTTGTGCAGTTGTACAAATCGATGCTCTTTATTCCTGTGCTGTTTGTGCATATTTTTTCCACTTTTGTTGAAAATGACTATATTTTTCTGCAACGGCTCCGTGTGTATCGGTTTTGGGCAAAAAAAGGACGGCAAAACCGTAGCTTTACCGTCACCTTTTTCATAAAATTACGGGTCTGAGACTTTTCTCTTCTCCGCAGTTTCTCACTTCATCGCCGCACAAAGCATAGACATCCCCTGCCCTGCACTCGGCAGAAAAAATGCGCTGAGCATTATCTCCGAGCAATGCAATGTCGGCTGCTTTTGTAATCACAGGCAGTCTGCATTCTTTTGTGCGCAGAAGCTCCGCCCCTCTGCCGTTAAAGCCCGTAACTCTGATATACGGCACGGGTATTGCAAGCTCCTCTGCGGTGATACCGAGAAAATAATTCATAATGATTCTTCTTATCCGCGCATGCGGATACCTTTTAGTTTTTGCAAGAGCATAAAGCTCATCAAGACTTTTTGCCTGCTCCGCAACTGCGAGAATTCTGTTTTCGATTCCCTCACTGAGGTCAGGAGTTGCGGCAAATTCAGATTTATCGGCAGTGCGCAATTTGTATAAAATTGCCCTTTCGGCATTTCGTATGTCCGACTTTTCGCAGCCGTCATACATCGATTTGTCGGGCACAAAACAGCTCCAATCCTCACCGTTCAAAATGCTTTTTCTGATGAACGATGCAGATGCAATGTCAGATTCGGTCTGCGATGAATCATGCGCCGCACCCTCCCGCACAAAAGTAACAGGCTTCATTTTGCTGTTTATGTGTTTTATTGCCGCCGCATATTCAACACCCAAAATGTTATTAGGACTTTTAATTATATCCGCAAACACGGGGTTGATTGAACGCAGGGCATTTTCCCTTGCCGAAGCAAAGGATATTCCTTTTTTCAGTTCCTCTGCAACGGCAGGATTCATTTCATCGGAATACACGGCATCTGCCGTTTTGCAGATAATATCCGCATCTCCGCATTCACTTCCGAAAACCAGCCAATCGCACCCAAAGGCGTCCAGTATCTCCACACCTGCGCGGGCGAAACTCTGTGCACCCGAAACCGCATAAGGCACAGGCAACTGCAAAATCAGGTCTGCACCGCCATTAAGAGCGGCTCTCGCCCTGACCGAATGATGAAACAGAGCAGGCTCGCCCCTTTGCACAAAGTTGCCGCTCATCACCGCGACAATATGGGTTGCACCTGCCTGCCTTGCTCTTTCAATCAGCAATGCGTGACCGTTATGAAAAGGATTATATTCGGCTATAATTCCCGCTACAAGCATAATTCTGCCTTTCTTGAATAAAATACTTGCAAAATTCATTTGCAAGATATATAATATAACAGTTATGAAAACAAATCAAGTAAATATTCACTGATTAGGAGTGTTAAAATTGAAAATTCTTGTAATCAACTGCGGAAGCTCCTCACTCAAGTATCAGCTTTTCGATATGGATAACGAAGCTGTTCTTGCAAAGGGCAACTGCGAAAAAATCGGCAACGAAACCAGCTTTATCGGCGGTTCGGCAAACGGTGAGAAGTTCGAAACTCCCGTATTTATGGCAAATCACACCGAAGCTTTCCTTCAGGTTAAGAAGGCTCTCACAGAGGGTGCTTCAAAGGTTATCGATAACCTGAGCGAGATTTCAGCTATCGGCCACAGAGTTGTTCAGGGCGGTGCTCTCTTCAAGGAAAGTACTCTTGTTACAGACGAAGTTATCAAGGGCATTGAGAGCCTTTGTGACCTCGCTCCTCTCCACAACCCAGCTCACATTCAGGGCATCAGAGCCTGCGTTGACGTTTTCGGCGAAAGCGTTCCTCAGGTTGTTGTTTTTGACAACGCATTCCACTCAACAATGCCTGCAGAAGCATATTTGTTCCCCATTCCTTATGAATACTATGAGAAGTACGCTATCCGCCGTTACGGCTTCCACGGCACATCTCACCGTTTCGTAAGCAAGAGATGCATTGAGCTTCTCGGCGGTGAAGCAGAAGGCACAAAGATTGTTACCTGCCCCCTCGGCAACGGTTCTTCAATCTCTGCTGTTAAAGACGGCAAGTGCCAAGATACTTCAATGGGCTTTACCCCGTTAGAAGGCTTAGTTATGGGCACACGTAGTGGTGATATCGATCCTGCGGCTGTTGAATATTTGAGAGAAAGCCTTGGCTTAACTAGTGCAGAAGTTGTTAACTATCTTAACAAAACCAAGTCCACTAATAACTAAATCTTCATCATATTTAACATTATATATTGATAAGATAAATTTAATCGAACAAATTTATTTCTCCAAGAAAATATTTCTTTATTTGATAATAATGTTTATGCTACAAATATATATAGTTATTGTGAATTGTATTCCGAACCAAAGCTTGAAGAATATGATATTAATAACTATGAAAGAAATGGGAATAATATAACATTTTATAATCCTGAAGATTCAGAACAAACAAGTGTCTTTACGATAAATGGCGATGTAATGACTTCAGAGGATCTTCCTGGAGTTGAATTTAAGAAATTGTAGTAAAGCAAAAATAGTTGGATACAGTCTCGTTTGCGAACACGCTTGGTGAGCATGCCGTGCTGAAGAAAGTTTCGATTAATAAGAACAGG
>CALFPM010000028.1 GCA_937919155.1 uncultured Clostridia bacterium | reverse complement strand
AGTCAATTACAACAACATCAAGCGCACCTGAACGAACGAGAGCCTCTGCAATTTCAAGTGCCTGTTCACCGTTATCAGGCTGTGAAACAAGAAGTGCATCAACATCAACACCAAGGTTTGATGCATATGCAGGGTCAAGAGCATGTTCGGCATCGATAAAAGCCGCCTCACCTCCGAGTTTCTGTGCCTGTGCAACTACCGAAAGCGCAAGTGTTGTTTTACCCGATGACTCAGGGCCGTATATTTCAATAATTCTGCCCTTGGGCAAACCGCCGATACCTGTCGCCGAGTCAAGCGTGATTGAGCCTGTTGAGATAGCCTCAACGTTCATGCCGCTGTTTTCGCCCAATCGCATGATTGTGCCTTTACCGTATGCTTTTTCTATTTGCGCAAGCGCAGTTTCAAGAGCTTTCTTTTTGTCTGCCATTTCAAAACCTCCGTAATCAAACAAATGTTCTATCGGTATTGTATAACATATTTACAAAAAATGCAATACTTTTTTCAAAAATATTTATTTTTTAAATAAGTTTGCAAAAAAATAAAAAAAAGCTTGCATTTTCATTAAAAGTCTGCTAATATATCATCTGTTAATGACTAAAAAGGAGGTTGTGTCACATGGCAAAATGCGAATACTGCGGTAAAGATGTTGCATTCGGCATTAAGGTTTCTCACTCACACAGACGTTCAAACAGAACATGGAAGCCCAACGTTAAGAGAGTTAAGGCCGTTGTTAACGGTACTCCCAAAAGAGTATACGCTTGCACACGTTGCCTTCGCTCAGGTAAGGTTACAAGAGCCGTTTGATTTAACAGATGATTAAGAGACTGCTTAATTTGGGCAGTCTCTTTTTCTTTGTCATTTTTAACAAACTGCTTGTTGGAACACAGCGCATCTTACACTATATCTTGTGATTAATTACATTATTATATAGAACTTTTTCCGAACTTGTATTTTTTCGAAAAATATGTTTGTTTTTCATCGTTGATTTGTGTATAATTATATTTAATGTTTAAAATTATAAATCGGAGAAATAAAATGAGTTATTCTGTTAATCCGTCAGCATTCAAGTCAATATTTGTTGTACCGACAGATATTGTTGACAAACATATCCGCCTTGCAAATGAGCATCAGCTCAAAGTTCTTTTGTGGATTTTCCGCACATCGCCTGACAATCCTGACATTGAAGAAATGTGCAAAGCACTCAAAATAAACATAACCGATGCAACCGATTATCTTCAATATTGGATAGAAAATGGCATTTTAAGCAGTGACGGCGAAATAGTTTTCTCCCCGCCTGCTGCGGAACCTGAGAAAAAAACGGTTGAACCTAAAGTTAATAAAACAGAATCAACTGTCAGTTCTGAGGAAACGCACTTACCCTCAAAGCCATCAAGCGCTGAAATATTGACCAGGCTGGAAGAATCGCCTGAAATCGGACATCTTTTCAATGAAGCACAGGTTAAACTCGGCAAAACCATAGGCTATGACGGACAATGTACTTTGCTTCTGATTCATGATCACTACGGTCTTCCCGTTGAAGTAATATTCATGATGATAGACTATTGCGTTTCCGTGGGTAAAACAAATTACAGCTATTTGCAGACGGTCGGAAAAGACTGGGGTCTCAGAGAAATCGATACGCTTGAAAAAGCGGCGGAACAGATTACAATCCTCCGAAACACAAATTCAACCTGGAAAGAATTTGCTATAGCCGCAGGGTTATCAAGCACAAGACCGACTCCCAAACAAATCGAACTTGTTCGTCAGTGGACAGAGGATTTCAAATATGATTTCGAAATGATTATGTGTGCCTATGAAACAATGATGAACTCAAAAGGCATTTATCAACTCAATTATATGAATCAGATTCTTGTTTCCTGGCACGAGCAAGGATACAAAACTCCTGAAGACGTTGAAAAAGGCAAGAAAGAATTCCTCGAATCAAAAGCCTCCAAGAAGCCTCAGAAAAAACAGGCTCCATCGGTAGCTCCATCATATGACCTTGACGAATTCAAAAAACGCTCGCTTAATTCGGAACTGAAATACGAAAGGAAGAAAAAGAAACAATGAGTTATAGTAAAGCCACCCTTTCAAAAGCAACTCAGATGCTTGAAAGCAGACGGAATAAAGCTCAGCGAATCCAACTTGCAAGGCATCTTGAAGTCACTGAAAAAATCCCCGTAATATCCGAATACGAAGCAAAACTTTCCCAATCAGGTCTTGATATTGTAAAGGCAATCGGAATGGGCAGTGACGCTAAAGAATACATAGAACAGCTTTCGATTATGAACCTCTCTTTTCAGGAAACGATAAGAAATATTCTTAAAGAAAACGGATATCCTGAAAATTATCTTGAAACACCTTACACCTGCACTGTTTGCAACGACACAGGTTTCACAGGCGGATACGTCTGCGAATGCCGCAAAAAGCTTCTTAAAGACCTTGCAAAAGAAGAGCTTGCATCAATATCTCCCAGCAGAAACTGCAATTTTGAAAATTTCGAACTCAGATATTATCCCGAGCCTGTTGATTCTTCTCTCGGGGTTTCGCCGCAAAAGAGAATGGCGAGCGTTCTTCAGTATTGCAAATGCTACGCAGAAGATTTCGACACCGAATCTGAAAGCCTTTATATGCACGGCGCAACAGGTCTTGGCAAAACTCATCTTTCCCTTGCAATTGCAAACGTTGTTGCTGAGAAGGGATACAGAGTTATATATGACACGGCACACAACATTCTCTCATCACTTGAGAGAGAAAAATTCAGTTATTCAAACACAGGTGAACGTGAAAAAGAAATTCTCGACTGCGACCTGTTGATTATAGACGATCTCGGCTCAGAATTCTCAACACAGTTCACGGTTGCAGCTATATATAACATAGTAAACACAAGAATAAACCGTTCAAAGCCTGTTATTATCAGCACAAACCTTACCGAAAAAGAGCTTGAAGAAAAATATACACAGCGTGTAACATCAAGAATAATCGGTAATTATGTATCACTGCTTTTCATAGGCAAAGATATCAGACAAATGAAAAACGATTATTAAGGAGATACAAATGGACATCATTCAGCAACTTACTACTCAATTCAATCTGCAGACCTGGCAGGTTGAAAACACCGTAAAACTTATTGACGAAGGCAACACTATCCCCTTCATTGCACGATACAGAAAAGAAGCTCACGGCACACTTGATGACCAGGTAATCAGAGAGCTTTCCGAGAGACTTGAATACCTGAGAAATCTTGAAAAACGCCGTGAAGAAGTACGTTCGTCAATTGAGGCTCAGGAAAAGCTGACGGAAGAAATTTCCGCCGCTCTTGACAAAGCCGCTACACTTGCAGAAATTGAAGATATATACAGACCTTTCAGACCCAAGAGAAAAACCAGAGCATCTGTCGCAAGAGAAAAGGGCCTTGAGCCTCTTGCAAATGCTATATATGAGCAGAATCAGGATTCAGCCTCCCCCATTGAACTTTCAGAAAGTTATATCAATGAGGAAAAAGGAGTTGAAACCGCAGAGGATGCTTTAAAAGGTGCACTTGACATCATTGCAGAAAACATTTCTGACGATGCGGACATCCGCCGCAGACTCCGCAACCTTTTCACAGTTATCGGAACAGTCACAACAACGGCAACCGACAAAACCGCTGACAGTGTTTATTCAATGTATTATGAATATTCTGAGCCTGTAAACAAAATTGCAGGCCACAGAGTTCTTGCTATTGACAGAGGTGAAAAAGAAAAATTCCTTAAGGTATCCGTTACAATAGATGCAATTAAAGCAGCTAATGTAATCACGAGTGTAACACTTAATCCTCAGGGTTCACCCACAACGGAAGCTGTCCGCGAAGCTGGAGAAGATGCATATAACAGACTTATTTATCCCTCAATTGAGCGTGAAATAAGAAATATGCTGACGGAAACTGCAGCTGCAAGCGCAATCAAAGTTTTTGCACTCAACACAAAAGAGCTTCTTCTCGCACCTCCCGTTAAGGGCAAAGTTGTTATAGGTCTTGACCCCGGTTACAGAACAGGCTGTAAAGTTGCAGTAGTTGCCCCCACAGGCAAAGTGCTTGATACAGGCGTCATATATGTTACACATTCAGATGCACAGAGAAATCAGGCTAAGGAGCTTATCAAAAAGCTTATTGCAAAACATAATGTTAATTGCATATCAATCGGAAACGGCACAGCATCAAAGGAAACAGAGATTTTTGCCGCAGAAGTTCTTCGTGAAATCAAGGCAGATGTTTCATATATGGTCGTAAGCGAAGCAGGTGCATCGGTTTATTCCGCATCAAAGCTTGCGGCGGCTGAATTCCCTCAGTTTGATGTATCTCTCAGAAGTGCAGTTTCAATCGCACGCCGTTTGCAGGATCCTCTTGCTGAGCTTGTCAAAATCGACCCCAAGGCAATCGGCGTTGGTCAGTATCAGCATGATATGCCTCCCAAGGAGCTTGACGCAGCTCTTGACGGAGTTATTGAAGACGCAGTTAACTCCGTTGGTGTTGACCTTAACACTGCATCTGCTCCCCTGCTTTCAAGAGTTTCAGGTATAAACTCAACAGTTGCGAAAAACATAGTTGATTTCAGAGATGAAAACGGTGAATTCAAAGAGCGTTCACAGCTCAAAAAAGTTCCCAAATTGGGTGCAAAAGCATTTGAACAATGCGCAGGTTTCCTTCGTGTACCTGAAAGCAAAAATGCGCTTGACAACACAGGCGTTCATCCCGAAAGCTATGCTGCTGCAAAAGATTTACTCAAGCTTTGCTGCTTCACTCTTGATGACATAGGCACTCCCGCAATTGCGGAAATCAAGGAAAAAGTTGAAATTCTCGGTGCCGATAAAGTTGCTGAAAAGCTCGGTATCGGTGTGCCTACTCTCAACGATATCGTTAAAGAACTTATTCAACCTGCAAGAGACCCCAGAGACGAACTCCCCCCTCCCATGCTCAGAACAGATGTTATGGATATGGATGACCTTCGTCCCGGTATGGAGCTTAAAGGCACAGTAAGAAATGTTACCGACTTCGGTGCATTTATTGACATTGGAGTTCATCAGGACGGTCTCGTTCACATTTCTCAAATCACAAACAAATTCATCAAACATCCGTCAGAGGTTCTCAAAGTCGGTCAGGTGGTTACCGTTTGGGTAATTTCTGTTGAAACTGCAAAGAAGCGAATTTCTCTGACAATGAAAGAAAAAAAGACACAGGAGAATTAAATAGTGGCAGATAAATTCAGACAAGACTTAACTAAAGGAAGCGTCGGCAAGCAGCTTATGAAATTTGCAATTCCCTTTCTGCTTTCCAATCTGCTTCAGGCATTTTATTCTGTTGCCGACATGATTATCGTTGGCAGACTTTACGGAACAGTCGGCATTACAGCGGTAAATATCGGCAGCCAAATCAATATCCTTGTAACAGGTGCTGCGCTTGGTCTTGCAGTTGGAGGAACGGTTCTCATAGCTCAATACGGCGGAGCGAAAAAATTTGACGATCAAAAAAAATCAATAGGTACACTTTTCACCGCATATATGATACTCAGCGTTATCTGCACGGTTGTTATGCTTCTTCTCGGAACAACTCTCCTTGAGGTTTTAAAAACTCCTGAAATTGCAATGAAAGATGCAGAAGACTATTATAACATTTGTATGTCCGGCCTCATATTTATGTTTGCATACAATGTAATCAGCGCAATTCTTCGCGGTATGGGTGATTCAAAGAGACCTCTTTATTTTGTCTTGATTGCGACAATAGTAAACGTAATCGGTGATATAATCCTTGTTGGTCCCTTTAACATGGGTGCGGCAGGCGCTGCTTACGCAACCGTTGGTGCGCAGGGACTCAGCGTAATTCTTTCACTCATTTACCTTTTCAAAAATCATTTTTTTGACGGTTTCAAAAAGTGCGATTTTAAGATTGATAAAGATAAGTTAAAAATGCTTCTCAAGATCGGCTTACCCTCATCTGTTCAGCAGGTTGTTGTTTCATTCTCGTTCCTGACGTTGACAGCATTGATTAATTCGCTGCCCAATGCTGAAATTGCATCAGCTTGCCAGGGAATCGGCGGAAAAGTCAACTCTTTTGCTATCCTGCCCGCCCTTGCAATGAGCAGCGCAGTTTCATCAATGGCAGGTCAGAACATCGGCGCAGGTGAATTTGCAAGAGCAAAGAAAACAATGACAACAGGCATGGGAATTGCATTTGCAATTTCAGCGCTTTGTTTTGCAATAGTTGAAATTTTCCCTCAGCCTATTATTTCACTTTTCGACACTAATCCTGACGTAATTTCAACAGGTGCAGAATATCTGAGATTTATTGCACTGGATTACATATTTGTTCCGTTTGTTTTCTGCATGAACGGTCTCGCAATCGGTGCAGGATACACAAATTTTGCGCTCTTTAATGCCTGCTTCAGTTCGATTCTTGTAAGAGTGCCCTTTGCATATCTTGTTGTAAATTACACCACTCTCGGTTTCAACGGCATCGGTCTTGCAACGGGTCTTGCATCAGCCGCTTCAATTATCGTTGGTATAATTTTCGTTGCAAGCGGTAAATGGAAAAAACCAAAAATCAGAATTTAAGCATATTGACAAACAGAATATTAAATGATAAAATTTATATGTAAAATTTAAAGGTTTTTTGTAACTGACGGAATTATGCAGAGCACTGCAAAGGAGCAAAAAACCTGAGTTCAAAGCCGACCGTCTGGGCAGTCTTATTTCGGATAGGGCTGCCCTATTTATTTTGGAAAGGAAGAAGAAGACATGGGAATTTATGCAATCAACAACATGGGCGAACTTATCAAGGATAACACATATGTCGGCAGAGGCATTGTTATCGGCAAAAGCGCAGACGGCAAAAAAGCGGTTACCGCTTACTTTATTATGGGCAGAAGCGAAAACAGCAGAAACAGAGTTTTCATTAAGGAAGGTAACGAAATTATCATTCACCCCTTTGACGCTTCAAAAGTTGAAGATCCCTCACTTATCATTTATGCTCCCGTCAGACAGTTTGAAAACAAGCTTATTGTTACAAACGGCGATCAGACGGACACAATTTATGATTTCATCAAAGAAGGCAAAACATTTGAAGAAGCACTCGAAACAAGAGAATTCGAGCCTGACATGCCCAACTTCACACCCCGCATCAGCGGCATGATGACATTTGCAAACGGTGATTTCACTTATAAAATGAGCATTCTCAAGAGCGCCGATGAAAACGGCTCAGCTTGCAACAGATACACATTCTCATATGCTCCTCTTGCAGGTCTCGGTCACTTCATCCACACTTACAACCACGATGGCAATCCCATCCCCACATTCACAGGTGAGCCTGAGAGAATTGCAATTCCCGATGACATTGATGAATTCACAAACGACATCTGGAATAACCTCAATGAAAACAACAAGATTTCTCTTTATGTTCGCTACATTGACCTTGAAAGCGGCGAATATGACTGCAGAATGATCAACAAAAATAAATAAGGAGAACAAAGATGAAAGAGTTTGAACTTAAGTACGGTTGTAACCCCAATCAGAAGCCTGCAAAGATTTATATGGCAGACGGCACAGAGCTCCCCATCGAAATCCTCAGCGGCAGACCCGGATATATCAATTTTCTTGATGCATTCAACAGCTGGCAGCTTGTTAAGGAGCTTAAAGAAGCTCTTGGTATGCCCGCTGCAACATCATTCAAGCACGTAAGCCCCACATCAGCAGCAGTAGGCATCAAAATGAGCGACACACTCAAAAAAGCTTGCTTTGTTGATGATATTGAAGGTCTTGACGAATCTCCCCTTGCAACTGCATATGCAAGAGCAAGAGGCACAGACCGTATGAGCTCATTCGGTGATTGGATTGCACTTTCAGATGTATGTGATGTAACAACCGCAAAACTTATCAAGAGAGAAGTTTCTGACGGCGTTATCGCTCCCGGTTATGAACCCGAAGCACTTGAAATCCTCAAGAGCAAGAGAAACGGCAATTACAATATCGTTAAGATTGACCCTGATTTTGTTCCCGCTCCCGTTGAAGTAAAGCAGGTTTATGGCATTACTTTTGAGCAGGGCAGAAACAACTTTGAAATCAACAATGCACTTCTTGAGAACATTGTTACGGCTAACAAAGAAATGCTCGACAGTGCAAAGCGCGACCTTATCATCTCACTCATCACACTTAAATATACACAGTCAAACTCAGTTTGCTATGCAGTTGACGGTCAGGCAATCGGCGTTGGCGCAGGTCAGCAGTCAAGAATTCACTGCACAAGACTTGCAGGAAATAAGGCTGACATCTGGCACCTCAGACAGCATGAAAAGGTTCTTAACCTCCCCTTCCTTGATACAGTCGGAAGACCTGACAGAGATAACACAATCGATGTTTATATCTCCGATGAATTCGAAGATGTTCTTGCAGACGGTGTTTGGCAGACACTCTTCTCCGAGAGACCCGAGCCCTTCACAAAAGAAGAACAGAAAGCCTATCTTGCAACAATCAAGGGCGTTGCCCTCGGCAGTGACGCATTCTTCCCCTTCGGTGATAACATTGAAAGAGCCGCAAGGAGCGGTGTAACATACATTGCAGAGCCCGGCGGATCAATCCGCGATGACAATGTTATCGGTGCTTGCGACAAGCACGGTATGGTAATGTGCTTCACAGGAATGAGACTCTTCCACCACTAATAAATTGAAATCCCCACGGCTCAGACCGTGGGGATTTTTTTACCCTTCAATTATTGCAGCGCTCCATCTGAACTTATGCACCCAATAGCGGGTTCCGATAAAATGTATTCTTTCGGTTATTACGCCGTAATCAGCGTGTTCATATGTAACATCAAACTCAAGAAATAATTTTCTGCCTTTATCTGTGCCTTGCTGTGTTCCTTTTATTGGTTCTGCCCATAAAATCTTATCTTTATCATATTCCATTCCGTCAACAAACTTTTCGGTTAACTCATCACAATACATATCATAAATACTTGTGTAATAGCCGCCCCTGCACGGTCCGATTTCCCAATCCACAGGACACAGGTGTATAAAAAGAACAATGCTTACGGTGAGAACAAAGCCAAAAGCAGACAGAATCCATATACGGATTTTTCTTTTTTGTTCACGGGAAAGCTTTCTGCATTTTATAGAGTCATCGCTTATATTGGAATGGATTTTTCCTGTTAAAATATAATCTACGTTTGTATCAAGCAATTCTGCAAGCTGAATAATATTATCAGTATCAGGTCTGGAAATATCCTTTTCCCATTTAGAAACTGCCTGACGGCTTACGCCCAACTTTTCTGCAACGTATTCCTGAGAATACTTCATTTGTTTTCTTAAGGTGCCAATACGGTTTCCGATAGTCATAATGATTACCTCCTTATGCAATTATTGTAGCATAATCAGCAATTGATTTCTACCAACTATTTGTCAACCTGCGGTTGCATTTATAAAAATCAGCATAAAAAAAGCAAAACAGCCACAGAAAATCCGTGGCTGTCATAACAATTATACTGTCTGAACATCAATGCCGAGAATTACTACATCCTCAAGAGGCTTGTCACCGTAGCCTGTTTTAACGGTTGCGATTGCATCAACAACATCCATACCCTCAACAACCTGACCGAACACTGTGTGCTTGAAGTCAAGCCAGGGTGTGCCGCCGAGAGCCTTGTAATCCTCAACGCATTCAGTGGGGAAGCCTCTGTCTGCAAGCTGCTCCATCTGCGAAAGAAGACCTGCATCAACTTCCTTTGCCTGAACTATAAAGAACTGGCTTCCGTTTGTTGAAGGGCCTGCATTCGCCATTGAAAGAGCGCCTCTTATATTGTGGTAATCAACGCTGAACTCGTCCTCAAAGCTTCTGCCCCAGATGCTTTCGCCGCCTCTTCCTGTACCTGTGGGGTCACCGCCCTGAATCATAAACTCAGGAATAACTCTGTGGAAAATAATTCCGTTGTAGTAACCGTTTTTTGCATGAGTTGTAAAATTCTCAACTGTTTTAGGAGCTGCCTCGGGGAAAAGAAGAATTTTAATTTCACCCATTGTTGTTTTCATAACTGCAACTGTATCGCCCTGCTGAATTTCTCTTACCTGCTTACTCATTTTGTTTTTCCTTTCTTATTTATCCTTGGGGTCATAAGTATCTGACAGTTTCATAAAGTCAACCTTTGCCATTTTTGTTCTGGGGAAACTGTCCATAATCTCAATCTTTCTCGGACAAGAGAATTTTGCAAGATTCTTCTTGCAGAAAGCCTGAATCTTGTCGATTGCATCATCTTTATCCATATCCTGATTAAGCGTTACACAAAGTTTAACGCAAGGTTTATTTTTAAGATATCCCTGAACTGCACAGGCTTCACTGACAAAAGGAATCTGAAGAACTGCATTTTCAATATCAATGGGATAAACATTATATCCCGAAATAATAATCATTCTTTTCTTTCTGCCTGTAAAGAAAATGAATCCGTCTGAATCTTTATATCCGAGGTCACCGGTAGGCACCCATCTGTTGCCCTGGGCATCAACATAAACACCTTCGTTCATAACGGTGTTATCGCCGTTAAAATAACCCATCATTGCAGTGTCGCCACGAACAACAATCTCACCCGTTGTTCCCGCGGGAACTTCCTGTCTCATTTCATCCCATATCTGAACGACTATATCACCGAGAGGCTTGCCGATTGAATCCTCTCTGTTATGCTCATAAGTATTAACCGCACACACCGATGAAACTTCCGTGAGTCCGTAACCTCTGAAAAGTTTGCCTTTACCGCCGTTTTTAGCAACGGTTTTGTTGAACTCTTTAACAAGTCTTTCGGGAAGAACATCTCCGCCACAGAAAACAAGTCTGAGATTCTTGAGATGGGGGCCGTCAAAATTCTTGTCCTCAAGCATCTTCTTATACATATTGGGAACGCCGAGAAGGAAGGTTACCTTGTGCTTTTTCAGATGCTTGTTGGCAGCTTCCGCAGTGAACTGAGGCATTGGAATTGATGTGAATCCGTGAGTAAGAGGGAAATGCATTGCAATTCCAAGTCCGAAAGCATGGAAAATAGGCAGAACCATAAGTGAATACTCATCCCCCGCCTTGTGAGGAATATCAAGAGAATTCAGTTTTTCTGAAAGATTATTAAGGTTATTGCTTGAAAGCATAATGGTCTTGCTTTTTCCTGTTGTTCCGCCGCCGTGAAGATAAACGGCAATTTGCGAACCGTCATGGCATTCCACTGAACTTTTCTTTGAACCGATTGAAACCGCCTTGAGGTATTTGACAGAATTCTTGAATTTATCAAGACCCTTGCCTTTTACCTTTTCAAAAACTTTGAATGCAGGCACTGCAGGCGCAAGAACATAGTCGGAATTCGAGCATACAATAACAGGAATACCGAGTTCATTAAGAACATCGGCATATTTTGCCGCAAGAATATCAAGAACAAATATTGCTTTTGATTTTGTGAGTTCAATGCTCTCCTTAAGTCCATCAGGAGAAGTGAGAGGATGAACGATATTGGCAATTACTCCGATTTTGTTAAGAGAATAGAACGTTGTGAAAGCATGAACAACATTGGGAATAAAAATTGTTACTGCATCTCCCTTAACAATACCTATTGAATTGAAATATGCCGCAAGAGCATCAATATCGCTTATCAGCTTTGAAAGCTTAATCTTGGTGCCAAATGCATAAACAGCGGTAAAATCGCCTGTTTTTTTGGCACAAACTTTCAAATAATCATAACAAGTCAAATTCATAGTTATAGTCCCATCCCGTTTTTTACATTACAATTTTAAAAGACTAACCAATTGATTATAACAACTTTCTTCCGTTTTGTCAATTTTGATGCATTAAATTAATAATTCCTTAATGTATATTATTGGTGAGAATAATCTCAGAGTTATCAGTGAAGGTAGCAATAACACCATCATTGTCATAGGTTGCATAGAGAGGTACTTTGGCGGACATGGTAATATTCCACTTAACATTGGGATAAACTTTTCCGAGCTGATTTGTTACAATTGCAATTTCGGGCGAAAGTGCACGGAGAAAATCACGGGAAGAAGAGCCGAAATAGCCGTGATGACCTATTTTAAGCAAATCAACATCCCCAACCAAGGGTGCAATAACATCTTCAAGTCCGGTTGACGCTGTTATATCCGCTGCAAGGAAAGCGGATTTATTACCTTTTGAAAGCTTAATTCCTATACTGGATGCATTTTCTCCTTTGCCGGAAAAAGTTTCAGGAGTAACAGTATTAAAAAACTGCAGTGTAAAATCACCAAAAGCAAATTCATCAGTTGTGAGATTACTTATAACCTCAACTCCCCTTTTGTTCAAGGAAGAAATAATTTCATTGTAGGTTTCATTGTTCTTCCAACGCTCATATTCATATTCTTTTGAAATTTCAGAATTATACTCTTTAAAATAAGCTTTACCAATTCCGATTTCAGTGTCAGAAATCAAAGCAGGATACGAACCGATATGGTCATAGTGGCAATGAGTTCCCAGTATAAAATCAAGATAAACGGTTCCGTCAGGCTTTTTGCAAACTTTCTTGATATAGTCAATCAGTTCCTGTTCATAGCTTTTATAATCGGTTTTTCTTCTGGGGTTTGAATTACCCTCCCCTGCATCAACAAGTCCGTACAGACCGTTGCTCTCAACAAGAATTGCATCGGAGTTGGCGGTGTTCAGAAAATGGATTCTGTCATCACCCGTTGAATAATCAAAAGTTTCAGCCGTAACTGTATATCTGCGGCAATGATTATTACCGATTGCAACCGTTGCAATGTCAAGAATAAAAATTGCAGCCATAAGAGGCACGATTATCCATGTTGCTATTTTTTTTGCACGATTTTTATTCATAAGCAAACTCCGTTAATTTTTAGTTATTGTATTTTATCATATTTTAATTGTTTTTACTATACTTTAGAGTAAAGTTTTTTGCAAAACCGCTTGTACAGAATGAATTTTTATTGTAAACTATAAAGCAGAGTTTTCAAAAGGAGATTTAATCTTGGATAAAAAATCACTTTTTTCAATAAAAGATACTGCGTTTACGCTGACTTCCGTTTTGCCTGTTGTTTTCAGCATGGCAATATGCGCAGGGATGGGTTCTTTTGCAGGTGCATTGTTTGCCTGCATTGCAACATTAATCTGTGCATCATCCGTTGAAGAAAAAAACCAAATGCCGATTTATGTATCTTTATTAATTGTTACATTCACATTCAAGGAATTCGGTGCATCGGCAACGGCTTTGTCAATATCGGTTTGCGGAATACTTCTCGTAATTTCAAGCTTGTTTTATGACAAAATAAAAGAAGCATACATTAAAAATGCAGAAAATTCCGTAGTCGGTTCAGTGATGCTTTCCTGCGCAATAGTTGCAACAATACTTTTTACAACGGATTATTTTTCCATCGGCGCAACAGGCAACACATCAAAAGAAATGATTGAATCTTACCTTTCTCTCGGATTTCATCCGAACTGGAGAGGAGTTCTTTACGGAACAATCGTTTTGGTTGTGATGATAACATTTCCCAGGAAATTCAAAAAAACGACCAAAATAATCAGCGCACCGTTCATTGCTCTGATTATCACAACAATACTTAATCTGTTCCTCAATCCTTCCGATATGATTTCGTCAATCCGCGAAGTTGGATATTTAAATTTTGAAGATTTCAAAAATATTTTATTACTTCCCGTGCTGAGTGAAAAACCGACTGTTGTTTTTTCTGTTTTCAGTGGCTTATCGCTTTTTGTAACAGCAATTTACTTTAATCTTCAAAATAAAAACACAAACAAAACTGATATTGTTGCAAGCGGTGTTCTGAACTGCATTTCGGGATTTTCGGCGTGTATGTTTATCCCCGCTATAGCAAGAAAAAGAAATATAATCGGCAGAATTATTGCCGCAATAACAGCCGGCGCAATTTTCTTTGTTTTTCACGATTTCATTGCAAGAACACCTGTCAGCTCATGCGCTGTGGTGATTATTGTTGGTGTATGGCAAAGTGTTAAATGGAGCGAAGTTAAAAAGATATTTTCTTCATTGCAATCTGTTTTTATTTTTATGATAATCATCACTTTTGCGCTTATAAAAGAATATACCTACGTTCCATTAATTGCACTTGTCGCTGAAACATTAATTTCAAAAGTTTCAAAAAAGATCAACACCTGTGGTTAAAACCGCAGGTGTTTTCTTATGCCAAAAGAAGAAACAGTTTTGCAATAAACCAGCCAAGCAATAAGCAAGACGGAAAAGTTACAATCCATGCGATAACAATGTCTCCCGCAACTTTAAGGTTAACAGATCTGATGCTTTTTGCTACTCCTGCACCGAGAACGGCAGATGTTTTTGTGTGCGTTGTGCTCACAGGCATACCCATCAGCGTTGAAAGAAGCAAACACACGGCACCTGCAATATCTGATGAAAACCCCTGATCTTTTTCCATTTTTATCATTTCAGAACCAACGGACCTGATTATCTTTTCTCCTCCTGAAGCAGTGCCTGCCGCTATAAACAACGGACTGAGGAGAAAAAGCCATAAAGGCACATTATCCTTGTCAAATTGACCTGCGGCGGTGAAAATCAGCATCAGAATCCCTGTAAATTTCTGTGAATCCTGAGCGCCATGCATAAATGACATCAATGCACTTGAAATAATTTGTGAGTGTGTAAATATTTTGTCTTTATTTTCCTTTTTGAATAATACAAAAGTAATTTTTGAAATTAAATATCCGCCGAGAAATCCTAAAAATACAGAAACAACCAATCCAAAAATAATCTTTTTCCAAACAACAGGATTAATCATTTCGATTCCGCTGTTCAAAGCAATTCCTGCACCTGTAAGCGCAGAAATAAGAGCGTGACTCTCGCTTGTGGGAATACCGAATGCCCACGCTGAAACAGCCCAGATAACAACAGACAACATTGCCGCAGAAAGTCCAAGAAGAGAAACATCGCTTTTAAAAGAAGCAAGCTCAATTATGGTTTTTGCAACTTTACCGTCAAAAAAAGCAAAAAAAAGTGAACCTGCCAAATCAGACACAGCAGCTATAATAACAGCCTTTTTCAAGCTGATGCATTTTGTTGTTACGCAGGATACAATAGCGTTTGGTGCGTCTGTCATTCCGTTTACATACGCAACCGCAAGAGTAATAGTAACTGAAAAAACTACCGCAGAATTCAAACCGTTCAGATAAATCTCCCCCAGAAAAAAATAAACGCCCTCCGAAGAAAGCGTTTAATAATCCTTATTTAAATAAATTTCCGCCGAAAGCATCGATTCCGACAACAACGGGAAAATCTTCAAGTTCAAGGCGTTTGACACTCTCGCATCCCAAATCCTTGAATGCAATTTCCTCGCATTTTTTTATCTGCTTTGCACAGAGTGCTCCTGCACCGCCCAAGGCACAGAAATAAACTGCCTTATTTCTGATTATTGCATCGCAGACCGCTTCATTGCGCTCACCTTTGCCAATCATTGCGACAAGTCCGAGGTCAAGAAGTCTCGGAGAATACACATCCATTCTGCCCGATGTTGTTGGTCCGCAGCTTCCGATAACCATTCCCTCGGGCGTGGGTGTCGGTCCAGCGAAATATATGCAGGCACCGTCAAGGTCATAGGGTAATTCTTCACCCTTATCAAGCAATTCAAAAATACGTTTATGCGCCGCATCTCTTGAGGTATAAACTGTTCCGCTGAGAAGAACTCTGTCACCTGCAACAAGCACCGATGAAAAATCTTTAATCTGATTAATATTTATGTTGTACTCTGCCATATTATTCTTCTCCCGTGCAGACTGCTCCGAGGTTTTCGGATGCGGACGAAAGTGCAGAAAGCAAAGCCTCCGTTCCTGACTTAAGCGAAGCAAGTGAGCTTTCAAAATTGACCGTCACTGTTTTCATTCTTTCGGATGCACTGTTTACATCGGCGTAAACCGAATCAACGGATGTTTTGGCATCCGTTGCAATTCGGGAAACATTAAGTTTTGCTTCATCAACAACAGACTTTACATCAGTTATTTTTGAATGTTCTTCAAATAACTTTTCATACTTTTCCTGTGCTTCCGCAGCATCAGATTTGCTTTTTTCCAGAATTGAAGTAAGCTGTTCAAGCTTAAGAGTCAAGGACGCATTTTTCTCAACAAATCCTGCAAGTTCTGCTCTCAAAGATTCAATTTCCGCTTTGAAAGATGCCGACTCTTCCTCAGCCGAATTCTTCTGACGCCTTAATTCCTCTGCCTCTCTTTTATATGCCACACAATCACTTGCATCTCTCTTGAGATCAACAATTTCCTGCTGAAGCTTTTCTATATAGTCAAGAACATCTTCTTTTTTAAATCCGCCGAAAGCAGATTTCTTTAAAATTTTATCCTTACTCAATGTTAAACACCCTTTCAATAATCACCCAAACAGAATAATTTCTTTCACATCATTATCAACAACTGCAGACTCGCCTTTACCGTAAATACAAAGATTGCCCTCAGAAGTAACAAACGCAGCTCTGCCGTCCTCTGTATAATTAAAACTGTCCACAACAATTGCGCTGCCGATTGAAATCTCCTCGCCATCGTTGCAAATATAATAATCCGCAGTCTGTCTTGCAGCATTCACATCATTATTTTTCAGGACAATAACATCCTCATAATTTTCAACAGTGAAAGCGTTTGCTGCATTGGAAAGCTTGACGCTTTTTTCACCGCCAAAAGTATATACATCACCCGAAACTTTGTTCATATCCGATTTAAGATACACAACCGAATCTTCAACAAATCGGTAACCTGACAAGCCCGTATCAACACTTATTATTCCTGAAGGTTTAAGTTCATTGCCGATACTGTTGGTATAAAGAGAAAGTCTCTCTCCCTGTGTATCACGAACAAAAGCAAATATTCTGCCGCCGTCACGGGAAAAAGAAAACATTGTCTTAGTCTTGTCATATCCCTCAAGAGGATAATAAACCGCACCGTTTTCACTGTAAGCCGCATAAGCCATGCCTTTTGACTTCACACTTTCTGAAACTACATTTTTGGCATATTCAATAACTTCGCTCATGGTGCTTCTCTGTGCAATCGAAACAAGAGTTCCCATATCGGTCTCTGAGGCAAGAACCTCTGTGCTGTCAAAAATAATTTTCGGCGCACCAAACGCTGAAACGGTATAAACATTTTTGGGATCAATATTTTCCGCAATTTTAAAAATACCGTTTGAGTTATAAGCAAACGCGTTAAAAACAGGAACTGAAAACTCGCCTTTTTCAACCGACTCATTCAAAGCGTTTCTTATTTCATCTCTCACGAGCTTATCCTGATAAAGCTTGAGTGCCGCATTATATTCGGAAGATACGCCGAGAAAAGCGAAGAAATTGTCGCGTTTGGGTTTCTCTACGGTCTTATCGCTTTCCGAATATTCATCAGCTATAACATAACTCCACGAAATACTTTCCGATGAGGAAGTAAAATAATAGAGATTTCCTCCTGCGGCATAATCATCATACATAACAGTGAACGCATTGTCACAAATCATTTCATTCTGACCATCGGAGTATACGACATAAAGCTCGGTCATTCCGCTGTTAACGGCAGATTTTTTCTCATAAAAAATGTGGGGATTCTCTGCATCGTTATAGCATCGCAGGCTCATAAGGTCCCTGCAAATTTCCGTTGGCGCTCCGCTTTCATACTTATAAAGAACGCGGTTGTCACTATGCATCTTTGTGAAATAAACAGACTCTGTGCCTTTCAGAGCATAGATAGACTCAACGTTACCGGAAAATGTTTCAATCTTATTATTTTCAATATCGCAGAAACAACCTTCATACGCTCCCGCACTGAAGTTCTTTTTTAAATAGTATATATTTCCTGACACAACATCATAACTGTCGCTGACACCTATATCAATTATCTTCGGTTCAGTTATTTCGCTGCGTTTCTTTTCAATGTAATATAAATCATAAAGCCCATCTGAATATGACGAATCAACGGTATAAAAAACTCTGTTGTTCTCGGTATCAACGTTGAAATTTAATGCTGTTGAATCAGAAACATAAGTTTCAAGTCCGTCAATCCTGACACCGATTGCACCTGAAGTCTTAAATACAACAATGCTGTTGTTTTCAGGCTTACTTGCGCCGATAAAATATACCGCCGTGATTACCACTGCAATCAACGCCACAACAGATGATGCAATAATAAGAAGTTTTTTTACCTTATCAGGTAATCTTTTGTCCCTTGTGTTTTCCAATAAATACACCTTAACCTTTTTAAACAGGCGGTTGCCCCAAAAGGAGCAGCCGCCTGAAAAATTATTTCATTGAGATAGCCTGCTTTGCCTTTTCAACAATATTCTGTGCATCCAAGCCATAAATATGAAGAAGCTCAACTGCAGGTCCTGACCTGCCGAATTCATCGTTAACACCAAGTCTGACAACCGGAACGAGAGTTCCGCTCTCACAAACAGCTTCTGCAACTGCACTACCGAGACCGCCGATTATGTTGTGTTCTTCAGCAGTAACGATTGCGCCTGTTTTTGCAGCTGATGTAAGAATTGTTTCAGCATCAAGAGGCTTGATTGTGTGAACATTGATAACCTCTGCACTGATACCCTGCTCTGCAAGAATCTTCTGTGCTTCTATAGCTTCTCCAACCATAAGACCTGTTGCACAGATTGTAACATCTGCACCTTCGTTCAGAACAACAGCCTTGCCCCACTCGAACTTATAATCTTCATCAAAAATTCTGGGAACGGCAAGACGACCGAATCTCATATAAACGGGTCCGTCATAGTTTGCAGCAGCAAGAACGGCAGCTCTTGTTTCTACATCGTCTGCAGGATTAATAATTGTCATGCCGGGGATTGCTCTCATAAGAGCAATATCCTCACAGCATTGATGGCTTGCGCCGTCTTCACCAACGGAAATACCTGCATGAGTGGCACCTATTTTAACATTAAGATGAGGATAAGCAATTGAGTTTCTGACCTGCTCATATGCTCTGCCTGCGGCAAACATTGCAAAAGTGCTTGCAAAAACCGTGTAACCAGATGTTGCAAGACCTGCTGCAACACCCATCATATTTCCCTCGGCAATACCGCAGTCAAAGAATTTATCGGGATGTGCTTTCTTGAACATTCCTGTTTTTGTTGCCGCTGCAAGGTCGGCATCAAGCACAACTACCTTATCATTTATATCACCAAGCTCAACGAGAGCCTTTCCGTATGCATCACGGGTTGCGGTTTTAATAATATCAGCCATTTCAGTCACCTGTCCTTTCTTATGCCTCAAGCTCTGCAAGAGCGGCAGTCAGCTCACTCATAGCCTGCTCATACTGTTCTGCGTTGGGAGCAGCTCCGTGCCAGGATACCTGATCCTCCATAAATGAAACACCTTTACCCTTAACGCTGTTTGCAACAATCACAGAGGGCTTGCCCTTGAATTCAGATGCAGCTGAGAATGCTGCATCAATCTCATCAAAACTGTGAGCGCAGATTTCAATGACATTCCATCCGAATGACTTGAATTTCTCTGCAATGGGATAAGGTGAGTTAACTTCTGAAATCTTTCCGTCAATCTGAAGACCGTTGTTATCAACAACAGCAACAAGATTGTCAAGGCCTTTTGCGGATGCAAACATTGCAGCTTCCCAGACCTGACCTTCCTGAATTTCACCGTCACCGAGAATAGTATATACTCTGTTTGATTTGTTTGAGAGCTTGGCAGCAAGCGCCATTCCGCAAGCAGTTGAAATGCCCTGACCGAGAGAGCCTGTGCACATATCTACACCTGCAGTGTATTTCATGCTGGGATGTCCCTGAAGCATTGAATCGCTCTTTCTGAGTGTTTTCAGTTCTTCAACGGGGAAAAATCCGCGATGAGCAAGAACAGAATAAAGTGCAGGAGCAGCGTGACCCTTTGAAAGAACAAATCTGTCTCTGTCCTCCATCTGAGGATTCTGAGGGTCAATATTCATATGATTAAAATAAAGATAAGTCACAATATCAACGCAAGAAAGCGAACCGCCGGGGTGACCCGATTTAGCATTAAACACGCTCTCAATGATTCCCATTCTTGCCTTGCAAGCCTTAATTTTCAACTGTTTTCTGATAACTGCATCCATTGCAGCCACCTCCTGTTTTGAATTGAATTAACATAGTCAGGAATTTATTTTTCCTTGGACTCAATATACTCAAGAAAATCCGCAACTGCACCTTTATTGCAATGGCACGAAACAAATTGCGAGATTTCCTTTAATTCCTTTGGTGCCTGACCGCAACAAGCAGGAACGGCAACCGTTTTCAGCATCTCAAAATCATTAAAATAATCACCGATTGCACCCACATGCGATTTCTCAACGCCAAGTATTTCTGCAAGTTTCATAACAGCGGTTCCTTTATGGGTGTCTCTTGCAAGAATTTCGAAGCTTGCAACAGATGATGACATAAGAGTCAGGTCAGGATCTGTCATAGATTCAAAATGCCTTTTAACTTTTGAAATATGGAATGGCAAGCCTGAAAAAATAACCTTTCCCCAATCTTTTTTAGGAACATCTTCAATATTTCTGATATGCTTATGTTTCAGATTGCCTGACAAAACAAACCATTTGCCAAACCATCCCGAGCCGGTGATGTAAGTTATATCTTTTGCAACAACAACCACATCAACCGCAGGGAATTTTTTTGACGCTTCAACAGCAAGCATCATTCCCTCATCACTCATAGCACTGAAATATATCATTTCATTTTTATTGAAATCATATAATCCAGCTCCGTTTATAACAACGGCAGGCGTACCGTCAATAGGCAAACGTTTGAAATGCTTTTCCATTGACTGCGGATTTCTGCCCGATGCAAGAGTGAATCTTCCGCCAAGTTCAACAAATCTGTTGATTGCAGTTTCATTTCGTTTGGGTAAGCGTCTGAGCTTGTTGTTAAGAGTGCCGTCAATATCAGAAGCAATCAACCAACCTGAAAGAGATTTTTTATTAGCCATTATTTTTTTATTCTCCCAAGAAAATCCGTAAAATATTCGGGCAACGGAGATTCTTTTATGATATGCTCGCCTGTTGCAGGGTGAACAAAACCGAGAAGTCCTGCATGCAGGCACTGACCGTTGAGTGAAGAAACTCCGTTTTTGGGGCCGTAGACAGGGTCACCTGCCACAGGATGACCGAGATATGCCATATGAACTCTGATCTGATGAGTTCTGCCCGTTTCAAGTTTTAATTTCAGAAAAGAAAAGTCTTTAAACTCTTCAAGAACAGTGTAATGAGTAACAGCATTTTTTGAATTCTGATTTGTAACACACATCTTTTTCCTGTCATTGGGATTTCTTCCGATAGGTGCATCGACAACACCCTGAATATCCTTAAGATGTCCGTGAATAACAGCTCGGTATTCTCTGTCCAAGGAATGTTCACTTATTTGCTGAGAAAGCGAAATGTGTGCCGAATCATTTTTGGCAACCAAAAGCAAGCCACTCGTATCCTTATCAATACGATGAACAATTCCCGGTCTTACAACTCCGTTGATTCCCGAGAGATTGCCCTTGCAATGCCACAAAAGCGCATTGACAAGCGTTGAACAATAGTTACCGGGGGCAGGATGAACAACCATCCCCCTGGGTTTATTGACAATGAGCAAATCTGAATCCTCATAAACAATATCAAGAGGAATATTTTCCGGTTCAAGAGATATTTCTTTCGGTTCGGGAACCGTAAAAGAAATAACATCGCCGCATTTGGGTTTAAATCCCTTAGAAATACTTTTGCCGTTGCAAAACACAAGATTCTCAGAAAAAAGATTCTGAACAAAAGAGCGTGAATAATCGCAAAGCGCAACAGAAAGAAGTTTGTCCGCCCTCTCTCCCACCGATTCTGCATCAACAGTCACGGTAATCAGCTCGTTATAGCCTATAGATCTAATCTGTTCAATCATTTTTACTGCCTTTTTTCTTTTGCTCGCAAACAAGCTCATATATCTGATATGCAATCATCATAAACGCACCCACTGTTATGCAGCAGTCCGCAAAATTAAAAACTGCAAAATCAATAAACAGAGGCTCAATGAAATCAACAACATATCCGAGACGAAAACGGTCGATAACATTGCCGATACCGCCCGAAACCACAAGCAAAAGACAAATATTCATAAATTTAGGTTTTATTTTTCCTGATAAAAGAACTATCAGACAGCCTGCAATTATAACAGATGTCAGAACAGCAAGAACGAACGTGTTGTTCGAAAAAGAGCTGAAAGCAGCTCCTGTGTTTTCGGTATATCTCAACTGAAAAGCACCGAAAAGAAATTCAACAGGTCCGTTAACTTTAACCGTTGAAACAACCGCATATTTTGTTATCTGATCAATAGCGGTCAGAACGGCGATTGCTATTATTGAAACTGCCTGAAACATAAAAACCTCTCAAAAATTAATCGTCAAACATCGAATCAAAAAGTGATGTGATATCGTCTTCATCATCACTGTCATTGTCGTCAGCGCCGATTGAGTCAAGATCAATTTTGAAGCCTTCGAAAATATCATCATCTGATTCATCCGAATCTTCATCTTCGAAATCAAAATCATCATCTTCTTTATCATCGGAAGCAACTTCAGCAACATCGTCCTTATCTTCAACGACAGGAGTAACATCGGGAATAAGGTCATCAATGCTTGCAGGAATTGAATCGGGCGATGCAATATCACCGAAATCCATATCATCAATAAGGCTGAACAAATCATCAACCTCATCTTCTTCATCAGCTTCATCAACCTCGTCAGGTTCCTCAGCTGCTTCGGGTTCTTCGGGAACGTAAACTACCTGCTCTTCTTCAACATCATCAAGATCATCGGATTCTTCAAAAGGAATCTCGGTTTCCTCAACAATTTCTTCAGCAGGAACAACACTTTCCTCAATAGCAGCTATCTCGTCTTCAATTTCTGCCATTAAGTTCTGAGCGAAAGAAAGCTCTGTTGCAGGTTCTTCTTCAATAACTTCTTCAATGATTTTTTCTGCAGGAGCCTCAACCTCTGCAACGGATTCTTCAACAATGGGTGCTGAAATATCAGCTTCAATTACAGGAGTTTCCTCAAGAAGGCTGAGCTGATTGTTGCATAAAGCTGTCATCTCAGCCTTATACTCTGCGGTTATCGCCTGAAGTCTTGCAACCTCAGCAGTGTAATACTCATAAAGTTTTTTGCTTTCGCTGACAATCTTTTCGCTTTCTGCGGCTGCATCTGAAACAATCTGCTCTGCCTTTTCTTTTGCGGCAGCAACCGTTGCATCTGTTTCAGTCTGCGCTCTTTCAGTGAGAGAATTAACAGCGGTTCTTGCATTTTCAACAAGTTCCTTTGCCTGTTCTCTTGCCTCTTCAACAAGCTTTGCAGACTGTCTGTTTGCACCGTCAAGAATAAGCTGTGATCTTGTTTCCGCATCGCCGATCAATGTGTCAGACTTAATCTGTGCGTTTTTGGAAATTGTTTCAGCCATTCTGTGAGCATCAAGAAGAGCAAGCTTGATTGCTTCTTCATCATTTCTGTAGCTTTCAATTTTATCGGCAAGAATGCTGATTTTTTTGAGAAGTTCTGCCTTTTCACCGTTGAGAGTTTCATAAGACTCTGCAACAACTTTGAGAAAAGCATCAACTTCTTCTGCGCTGTATGTACCCTTGCTCACGGGAGTAAACTTTGCATTCAAAATCTGTTCTGTTTTAAGCATAAAAGCACCAATCCTCTCTATTAATTAATACTGCTGTTCGCCGCCCATGCCGCTGATTTCATCAAGAAGCTCGCCTGAAACGGGAACATTATAAGGTGTGATTATATATGCTCTGCCTGCAACCTTTTTAAAATCACCGTGGTTTGCATATGCAACACCATAAAGGAAGTCAATAATTCTCTGAGAAACATCATTGGGGCAGGTCTCGAGATTAAGAATAACGATTCTCTTTTCATTAAGAATATCGGCAACTTCGCCAACTTCTTCAAATCTGTCAATCTTCTGAAAAACAACGTGAGGCTTAGGCTGACCCGAGGCAGGCTTCGATGTTGAATTGATGTTTACAACATTACCCTGATTTGCACCTGATGTTCTTTCTGTTCTTGCGTGCTGTGTCTGACGACCCGTTGACTGAGCTGCGGGAGCGGGTTCATAATCGAAATCGTCCTCATATGCAGGTTCAGCATCCTCGATATAATCGTCATCTGAAACATTAATAAATTTCTTAAGCTTTTCTTTAATATTCATTGGTACTTCCTCCTTAAATTATCTGTAAATTCTTGCGCCGAAAATCGCAGAACCCACTCTGACAAGATTCGCACCCTCAAGAATTGCATATTTGTAATCTCCGGACATTCCCATAGAGAGAACATTCATGTTTATATTATCCATTTTTTTTGCTCCGATGTCAATAAACATACGGTGCATATTTGAAAAAACCGAACGAATTTCCGTCTCTTTTTCACAAATAGGCGCAACACACATCAATCCGTTGATGCTTATGCCGTCAATTTCTGAAATTTCGCAGGCTCTTTCAAAAAGCTCATCGGCTGAAAATCCGAACTTGCTGTCTTCGCTTCCTGCATTGACCTCAAGCAAAACTTTTGTGACAACACCTGCTTCAAGAGACCTTTTGCCTATTTCCTTTGCAATAGCCAAAGAATCAACCGACTGAATTGTGTCAACATGACCAACAATTTTTTTGACCTTGTTGGACTGCAGATGACCTATAAGATGCGCACTGCAATTCACAAGGTTGAGTTCCGGTTCTTTAAGCAAAAGTTCCTGAACTTTATTCTCGCCGATAAGATTGACTCCGCAACCGATTGCATGATTAATAAACTTGCTTTCAACAGTTTTCGTTACCGCCATAAGAGAAACATCGGCAGGGTGTCTGCCTGATTTCACCGCAGCCTGAGCGATGTCGTCATTAATGATTTTCAAGTTTTCTTCTATAGCAAGGAAACGCTCGTTATCCGACAACCATTCCATCTTTTAGCTCCTTTCCCGATATAATAACCTCATCGTAAAGCTTAAGATGAGTATATTCAAGCTCAATTCCGCTTTCTGCAGAAGGCTTTGATGCTATGACAAACGATTCTTCGGAATAAACAATGTTAATGCTTCTGAAATTGACGATATTACCCCTTCGCACAAAAACGCCGGAATTTCCTTCCTCGTCAAGTCTTATTGCATCACGGTTGACCTTAAGTCCCGTATATTCACTGATAACGATTTTACCGTCAACAATTCTCAGATCTGTGAGGCTGTCATTCATAAGATTGCACCTGAAAACAACAAGCGATTCATTATCATCAAGGGAAACTACCCGATGAATAGTTGTTTTGACTTTTTCGTTTTCGGAATCATTGAATATAAGTTTAACAGATTTACCTTTCGAAAGCTCAGAAACTTTTGAGGTGTCAACTATTGTGGCAATATACCAGTTATAACCGTCAATTATTTTCCCGATTGTTCCGTCCGGCGTTTCATTTTTCTTTGCTTTGAATGCTTCGTTCAGTTTATCTTTTGTAAGCGTTTCAACATCAGCACATGTAAGATAGTTTTCATAACCGTCAAGGTTGCTTACAAAGTAACCCGCTTCCTCTGCAGTGAGGATTTCCGTTGGAGTTGTGCTTGAATTCAGAGCATAAATTTCATTTTCAAGTTCTGCAATCTGCGAAGCACAGTCAACTTCCCTTCCGAGTGAAATTTGCTTTCTGGAAAGTTTTTCAGCAAATGAAAGCTTATCATCACCGAGAGATGAAAAATCGTTTTCATAAGCGGCAACAAGAAGCGATGTAAAATCGTTGTTTATTTCGCCGTTCAGCTTGTTAATATCAACATTGGCAAGCTTAAGCTGACCGTTAATTTTTTTGTAAGCCTCAAGCTTCTGCTCAAGAGATTTGACTTTAACATAATTTTCAGCAGACGCTTCCGAGGGAAAAACAGCCGCTATTGTGCTGCCTTTGCTGACTCTCTCTCCGTTTTCGGCAAGAGGAACGGTAACACCCGTTGCTTGGGTTGTAAGCGGAGTTTCATCTCTTATAACATACATTTTTGCATCAACGGTCTGGAGAACTGTCTGTTCATATACAGTCTGGGTCGTATATGTCTTGTTGGCAATTCCGTACATTTCCGCAGCAAAGAAAATAGCAATAACAACAGCCGCCAGAACGGCAAGAATTTTTAACAGCCTGTCCTTACTGTTCAATACCCAATCCCCTTTCTATATAATCTGCAACAGCGTTCAAAAGCTCTGAACCTTCTGAATAATCATCAATGTAAAAAAACTTGATTCTTTCGTCACGCCTGAACCATGTCAATTGACGCTTGGCATATCTTCGGGTCTGCATCTTAAGATTTTCGATGCATTCATCCAGGCTTTTTTCACCCTTGAAATAAGGATAAAGTTCCTTGTAACCGATAGCCTGTCGCGCGGTTCTGCCCAGCGGAGAATCAAAAAAGCTTTTTGCTTCATCAAGCAAACCCGCTTCAAGCATCAAATCAACTCTTCGGTTAATTCTTTCATAAAGAAACTGTCTGTCACGGGCATCAAGACAAACAGAAACCGTTTTATACGGTGACGGAGTCTGTCTTGACTGTTCGTTCTGCATGGTTTTTGTTTTACCTGTTGTGCGGTAAATTTCAAGCGCACGTATTATTCTGCCGACATTATTGACATGAAGGGTCTTTGCCGCTTCAGGGTCAACGGCATAAAGCTCATCAAGAAGCACCTGAGCGCCTTCCTTTTCAGCTCTTTTCTTCAGAAATTCTCTGTATTCAAAATCGGTTTCATCGGGCAGAAACTCAACATTATCCGTCAAAGACGAATAATAAAGTCCCGTTCCGCCGACAAGAACGGCAAGTTTTCCTCTGCCGTTAATATCCGATATTGCTTCACTTGCAAGCTCGCAGTACTTTGCCACGCTGAATGTTTCGTCAGGCTCGGCAAATCCGATAAGATGATGAGGTATTCCCTGCATTTCTTCTGTCGTTGGTTTTGCGGTTGCAATATCCATTCCTTTGTATATCTGCATTGAATCGCAGGACACGGCTTCCGCACCGTAACGCTTACATATTTCAACTGCAAGTGATGTTTTTCCTGATGCGGTGGGACCTACAATTGCAACAAGTGGTATTTTAGACTCTGCCAAAATTCTTCTCCAGCTCTCTCTTAGTCATTTCAATCAAAACGGGTCTGCCGTGGGGACAGTAACGGATATCAGGCATCAAAAGCAACTGCTTGGCAAACCTTTCCATTTCAAGTCGGGATGTGAAATTCCCTGCTTTGATTGCACTTCGGCAAGCAACGGAATGGAAAATCCAATCCATTTTTTCAAACATAACATCCTGCTTTTTATCAACAAATCTGCCTGCAATTTCACAAATTACATCCTGAATATCATCAGCGGATATTTCCATGGGACATTCTCTTACGATTACGCAGCCGTTTCCGAAATCTTCGGCATCAAAACCTGCCTCGCTGAGCAAATCGATGTTTTCAAGAATTGCGGAATATTCCTCTTTTGAAAGCGTAACAGTAACAGGGAGAAGCAAAAGCTGAGGTGTTCTCTCTCCGTTTTCACTCTTGAGCTTCTCGTATATTATGCGTTCATGGGCAGCATGCTTATCAATAAGAAGCATCTTGCCCTTATATTCACAAATTATATAGGTTTTGAAAACCTCGCCGACAAGATGAAAATCTTCTTCGTCAAAAACAGATTTCACAACCTCAGGCTGAACTTCAGGCACGGGAACTTCTTCTTTAATAGCCTGTGACGGTGAATTCAGAAGAATATCTTCTGTTTTTTCCTCTGCCGCAGGTTTTGTTTCGGGAGAAGAAGCAATCACAAATCTTTCCGCCGTTTTCACGGGTTCGGGAGGCTTGACATCAATAACAGTGACGGCAACCTCAGGCTTTTTCTCCACTTTCTGAACAACTGTCGGTTCCTGAACGGGTTTCTTTGGGATATGCTGCCAGAAATCAGGGACAGGCTTGGGAGGTTCAGTGATTTTAAGCTGTTCTGCAGGTTTTTCGGGAGCCTTATAATAATCAACAACGGGTCTGCTGACCTGTTTTGGTGTGTCTCCCTTTGCAAGAGCATTCTTACAAGCATAAAAAACTGCATTGAAAACGGCTCTTTCGTCCGAAAACCTGACCTCTGTTTTAGCAGGATGAACATTAACATCAACAAACGAAGGATTTATTTTAATATTCAGAACACAGGAAGGAAACTTGCCGACCATAACAGAATTTTTATATCCCTCTGTAAGTGCCGCACTGCCTGTAGCTGTTTTTATAAGTCTGTTGTTAAGGAAAAAGAACTGCATATTGCGGTTCGGTCTTGATGCAAAAGGCTTTGAAACATAACCGTTGACCTCAACGCCGTTACCTGAATACTCGGCAGGAATAAGGTCAGCCGAGAAATCTTTGCCGAAAATTTCGCGTATGCAAGTCAGAAGATCGCCGTTACCGCTCGTAACAAGCACCTGTTTTCCTTCTCTGATGAAACGGAACGAAACTTCAGGGTGAGAAAGTGCTATTCTGTCCACAACACCCGCTACGGCATTAGCCTCCGTTACATCCTTTTTAAGAAACTTCATTCTTGCAGGAGTTTTCCAGAAAAGGTCACGGACAATAATTGTTGTGCCCTTGGGACATCCTGCGTCATCAAGCAGAATTTCATCGCCGCCCTCAATAACATATCTTGTACCGATTTCATCGTCTTCGGCACAAGTCATTACTTCGACCTTTGCAACAGCACTGACACTGGCAAGCGCTTCACCTCTGAAACCGAGAGTAAAAATACTTTCAAGGTCTTCGCTTGTGGCAATTTTGCTTGTGGCGTGGCTGACAAAGGCATTGCGGATATCATCCCGTGAAATTCCGCAACCGTTATCGGTAATTCTGATATACGAAATTCCGCCGTTTTTGATTTCAACGGTTATTTTATCAGCACCTGCATCAATCGAGTTTTCAAGAAGCTCCTTTACAACAGATGCGGGACGCTCAACAACCTCACCTGCGGCAATAAGCTCAGCAAGATGCTTGGGAAGAACATTGATTTTTGCCATAAACGGAGCCTCCTTTCGAATCAGTTGTTTGCCTGCTTTGCAAACTCATAGAGTATACCCATTGCTTCAATGGGAGTAAGTGTATTAACATCAATATTTTTAAGTTTTTCAACAATATCATTTGCATTTGAAGAGCCGAATGACATCTGCATTTCGTATTCCGGCTCGGATTCAATGCGCACGGGTGTTTTGAGTCCTTCACCCTCAAGTTCTTTAAGCACAACCTTTGCGCGTTCAACAACGCTCACAGGCACGCCTGCAAGTTTTGCAACCTCAATACCGTAGCTGCCGTCTGCACAACCTGCAACAATTCTGCGGAGGAAAGTGATATCGTCCCCTCTCTTTTTGACGGCGATGTTGTAATTCTTGACACCTGAAACAGAATTTTCAAGCTCGGTAAGTTCGTGATAATGAGTTGCAAAAAGTGTTTTAGCGCCGAGTTTGCGTTTGTCTGCGGAATATTCAAGAACCGCTCTTGCAATACTCATTCCGTCAAAGGTTGAAGTGCCTCTGCCGATTTCGTCAAAAATTATGAGACTATTTGAAGTTGAATTTTTAAGAATATCCGCAACCTCGGTCATTTCAACCATAAAAGTTGACGAACCCGAAGCAAGGTCATCCGATGCACCTATACGGGTGAATATGCCATCAACAACACAAAGTTCCGCCGACATTGCAGGAACAAAGCTGCCGGACTGAGCCATGAGGCAAATCAGCGCAACCTGACGCATAAATGTTGATTTACCTGCCATATTCGGACCTGTGATAATAGCGCATCTGTTATCCGCGCAATCAAGAACAGTATTGTTAGGCACAAAGGGAAAATCAATCATTTTCTCAACGACGGGATGTCTGCCGTCAGTGATGACGATTCTGTCACCTGCGTTCATGGCGGGACAACAGTAATTGTTTTCTGCCGCAACTTTAGCAAAAGAACATATTACATCAACAGCAGCAACAGCTGCCGCAGTTTTCTGAATTTCAAAAAGATGCTCCGCCGCTTTCTTTCGGATAGAATCAAAAATCTCATATTCGAGCTTTACGATTCTCTCCTGCGCACCAAGCACTTTTGACTCAAGTTCTTTAAGTTCCTGAGTTATGAAACGCTCACAGTTTGTAAGAGTCTGCTTTCTTATGTAGTCCTCGGGAACAAGTTCTTTGAATGAATTTGAAACTTCAATATAGTAACCGAAAACACGGTTATAACCTATCTTGAGCTTTTTGATTCCCGTGCGTTCCTGCTCCCTGAGCTGAATGTCGGCAATATATCCCTTGCCGTTGTTAAGGATATCACGGAGAGAATCCAGTTCCGCATTAAAACCGTCTCTTATCATTCCGCCTTCTCTGACTGAGAAAGGAGGCTCATCAATAACAGCGCCGTCAATAAGCTCGGTCAGATCCTCCAACGGAAGAATTTCATTATGAAGTTCACTGAGCAGATTGCTCTTGCAATTTCCAAGAATTTCCTTAATTGCAGGAAGCCTGCCGAGAGTTGAAGAAAGTCCTTTCAATTCCCTTGCATTGGCAGTTGAATACGCAATGCGGGTGATAAGCCTTTCAAGGTCCTGACAACCAGTAAGAGCCTCAATTATATCTTCCCTTACCGTGGGACATTCCACAAATTCTTCAACGGCGTTGTGACGCTTAGTTATTTTTGCAATGCTGAGAAGCGGCTGTTCAAGCCAGCTTCTGAGCATACGCTTGCCCATTGATGTTTTCGTTTTATCAAGCACCCAGAGAAGTGAGCCGCGCTTTTCTCTGTTGCGCATAGTTTCGGTTATTTCAAGATTACGGAGAGTGGAAACATCAAGGCGCATAAAGCTGCCTTCACCGTAAAAATCAATATTCTTTATGTTCTCAAGCTCTGATTTCTGAACTTCCTTAAGGTAATTCATTGAGGCACCGAGAGCGGAAACCGCACCATCTGCACCGTCAAGCGAAAGTTCCGAAAGAGAAGATACATTGAAATGCTTGAGAAGCATCACGGAAGCTTTTGAAAGGTCAAAGCACGAATCATCAAGCAAATCACAGGATGAACGAAGTCTTGTTTTGACAAAATCCGTCACCTGAGTAAGTTCAAGCACATCGGAGTTAATTATAATTTCGCTGGGACAGAATCTGCCAAGCTCATTGATAACCCTGCGCTGTGAATTCTTTCTTTCAAACTGTGTTGCGTGAACACTGCCTGTGGAAATATCGGCAAAACAAAGACCCACACAGTTTTTTGAAGCATAAATGCACGCAAGAAAATTGTTTTTTCCTTCGTCAAGCATTGTGCTTTCGATAACAGTACCCGGAGTGAGAACTCTTGTTACATCGCGCTTCACGATTCCTTTGGCAACAGAAGGGTCTTCAAGCTGCTCACAGATAGCAACCTTATAACCCTTTGCAACAAGGCGTGCAATGTAGGAATCGGCACTGTGAAACGGAACGCCGCACATGGGTGCTCGTTCTTCCTGACCGCAATCCCTGCCCGTAAGCACAAGATCGAGTTCTGCCGAAACTTTCTTTGCATCTTCAAAAAACATTTCGTAGAAGTCACCCAGACGGAACATAAGAATTGTGTCAGGATAGTTCTCTTTTATCTGAAAATACTGTTTCATCATAGGGGTAAGCTCTGCCATGAATTTACCATACCTTTCAAAAATTCCCGTTGGGGCTGAAATTAATCAGCCCCGCAGTTTTTACAAAATTAGTGGCACCGCTGCATGAGCTGCATTCGCCGCCGCAGTTGTGCTCCTGAGGAGGTTCGCAAGTTGCGGGATCTTCGCCCTGAAGGCAAAGTGCAAAAATGCCGTTGATATACTGCATAAGGCTGTCAATTTCTGCTCTTGCAGCTTCATAAGCCTGCATATTGGGGTTAGCCATAATCTGAGTATAGATTTCGCCGAATTCCTTATCATAAGCCTGAAGCTTCTGCTCGTTCTTATCTTCCTTTGAAGCTTCGTGCTGGAATGACATCTGAACAAGCTGAATTCTTGCGATAAGCTCGTTGAGAGCTGTATCTTCTTCGTTAGCTTTCTGTGCAGCCATAAGATTTGTGTAGCGTTCGTCCTGCTGAAGGAGTGCGCCAAGCTCTCTTGCTTTTGCAATTACGTCCATTTTTGTTTCTCCAATCTGTGAAAAATTTTATATAATACGTTTTACCGTCGTATTAACTTAAATCAACTCTCCCAGGACTGACCCAACCCGGAAGATTTGAAATACAGAAATGGAGAGATACGTAATTATGTTAAATAATGAGACAAGTCCACAGAAGCGGGAAAAGCTCTCTCTTCTGTGGCAATTTCTGAAAGGAGCAAAGCGGTACTTTTTCGTAACCGTATTGGCTGCCGGTGTGACGGCACTGGCAGATATGCTCCAGCCTCAGATCATCCGTGCTGCGGTGGACTGCGCGTTGGGCGGAAAGGAAGGTAACTTCCCCGGGTTTGTCATGGACGCGGTCAATTCCATTGGCGGTTTTGAATATCTGGGACAACACCTGTGGATCATGGCTGTTGCGATTCTTTTGGTGGCTGTGGTTCAGGTATTGAGCCAGTATACCTTCCGGGTGTACAACACCAAAGCATCGGAAACACTTGTC
>CALFPM010000027.1 GCA_937919155.1 uncultured Clostridia bacterium | reverse complement strand
TGACCTTGTCAACTACAAGTCCCGCCGTTCTCCTGTCAAAACGCTTTGCGTATCGACTTGGAGAAGGCGTTTATACACCTCATCCACCCAATGCCCTCCTTGTGTAAAGGAGGGTGGCAAGCGAAGCTTGACGGAAGGAGAGAATTTTCTATAAACTCTCTCCCTCAGTCAGACTACGTCTGACAGCTCCCTCATCAGAAGGAGCCGTTTTAAGGGATAAGGCGATTATAATCACCTTGCAAGCTTGAACGTAATATTTGTATGATATATAGTAAAAGCGCCGATAATCGCGTTATAGGCAGGTTTTTTATAAAAAATAGCGTAAAAAGGCAGGAAAATATAAATCTTAGCAGATTTTATGAATTTTATTGATTTTATAAAATAAGTGTGATATAATCATACCACTTAAATTAATTTAAAACGGTGGGTGTGTTATGGGTATACTTACTTATAAAGACAACGATTTTTATATGGACGGTGAAAAATACACCGTTCGTTCCGGAGCAATGCACTATTTTCGTATTCCCAAAGAGTACTGGCACGATAGATTATTAAAGCTAAAAGAGTGCGGTTTAAATACGGTTGAAACTTACGTTCCTTGGAATCTTCACGAGCCTAAAGAAGGGCAGTTTGATTTTTCTAATAACCTTAATATTGAAGAATATATAACGCTTGCAAACGAGCTTGGTTTAAAGGTTATTTTGCGACCCGGCCCGTATATTTGCGCAGAGTGGGAATTCGGCGGTCTTCCCTGGTGGCTTCTCAAGAATGATTCAATGGCTCTGCGCTGCATGGACAAGGATTATCTTGCTGCGGTTGACAGATTCTTTGATGATTTTATCCCCCATATTGCAAGCCGTCAGATTACCAAGGGCGGCAATGTTATTCTTGTTCAGGTTGAAAATGAATACGGCAGCTACGGCGATGACAGTGAATATATCCGCTATCTTGCAAAGGGTCTCAAGGACAGGGGAATTGAAGTGCCCCTCTTCACCTCGGACGGCGCGGAATATCAGATGCTTACGGGCGGCACAGTGCCCGAAATTCATAAGACCGCCAATTTCGGTTCAAGGGCGGCAGAGCAGTTTGCCCGCCTGAGGGAATATCAGCCTGACGGTCCTCTTATGTGCACCGAATTCTGGAACGGTTGGTTTGACCACTGGACAGAAGAGCATCACAGCCGAAATCCGCAGGATGCGGCAGATGCCATGGACGAAATCCTCTCAATGGGTGCAAGCCTTTCTGCTTATATGTTCCACGGCGGCACAAACTTCGGCTATATGAACGGTGCCAACGACTACGATTGCTATGAACCCACAATTTCAAGCTATGATGACGATGCTCCCGTTAACGAAAACGGCGAGCTTACGGAAAAATATTTCAAGTTCAGGGAAGTAATTGCAAAATATGCTCCCATTCCCGATGTGGAGCTTCCCGCACCCATCAAAAAGAAGAAATACGGCGCGCTGAAGTTCACTCACAGTGCAAGACTTTTCGATAATCTTGAGGCACTCTCAACTCCCGTTGAATCGGTTATGCCCCTCACAATGGAAAAGCTGAATCAGGGCTACGGCTTTGTGCTTTACAAGGCATTTGTCCGCGGTCCCCGTGATGAACAGAAAGTAAGGCTTCAGGATGTTCACGACAGAGGTTATATCTATAAAAACGGTGAATTTGCGGGCATTCAGTACCGCAATGACAGCGAGCCCAAATGCTCCGTTGCAATTGAATCAGAGGGTGCAGAACTTGCAGTTCTTGTTGAAAATATGGGACGCGTGAATTACGGCGCAAAGCTTAAAGATGCAAAGGGCATCACAATGGGCATCGGCTTCGGCAACAACTTTGTTTACCATTGGAAGAATTATCCTCTGCCCCTTGACGATATCTCCGCCGTTGATTTTAAAGAGGGTGTGCAGCCTTTTGACGGCACTCCAATTTTCCTTAAAGCAGAACTTGAAATTGACGAGAAATGCGACACATTCATCAAACTGCCCACCTTCAAAAAGGGCATCATTATTGTCAATAACAGAGTGCTTTCAAGGCACTGGGAGGTTGGTCCTCAGCGTTCGGCTTATATCCCCGCACCTTTCCTCAAAGACGGCAAAAACGAAATCGTTGTGTTTGAACTGGAAGGCTTTGAGAATCCCGAGTGCATTCTTGATGACGAACCCGACCTCGGATAATAAAAAATCCGTGTACCGATTTGGTACACGGATTAATTTTTTTTGTTATTGATTATTTGCCGATGTTGCCGATAACTTCAAAAAGTCTGCCCCATACATCGCTCTTGAGTGCTTCTGTGAAGAATGCGGGAACTGTGTTGAGAAGGAAGTTGAGGATTCCTTCGAAGAATTCAAGAATCTTTGTGCCTGTGTCGCCGGGTCTGCCGATTGTGATTTCATATGACTCTGTGAATTCGCTGACTGCTACCCAACTGTTGCCCTTGTATTCTTCGTTGATGAATGTAACCTTAACGGTAACAACTTTTTCAGCATAATCGGGAGCTGTGAAGCTGCCTGATTCGGAAAGCTTGCTGCCGCTCATAGCAGTGGTTTCCTTGATTGTTTCGCTGCCGAAAACAACTGTGTAAGCAACGGGAACGATTCTTGTGTCGCCGTAGATTGCCTCGCTCATGTTTGCAGGGCCGTCACCGGTAACTGAGAAAGTGATGTTGCCGTTTGCATACTGACCGTTCTCAGCTGAGAAAGCGATCTTCTTCTTGTTTGCTTCGTAGTTAGCCTTTGCGTTTGTCTTTACAACAAGTGCTTCGCTGATTGCTGAGGGATCTTCCTTGGCTGCATCGAAAGCAAATCTTGCGTAGATTGTGTACTGTGTATCCTTTGTGAGACCTGTGAATACGTTTGACTTCTGCCACTTTGACTTGTCAAGTGAATATTCAACGCCGTCGAGCTTTGTGAGTGTGATTGAGTTTTCGGTTTTGTCTGCAAGACCAAACTCGGGTGTGCCTGTTTTGCCTGAAAGCTTTGTCATTGCAGAAATTGAAACTGCATCGCTTTCATAGTGAGTTGCGTTCTCGGGAATCTTAACTGAAATTACATATGTTGTGTTTTCTTCAAGCTTGTCATATTCAAATGCGCCTGAAGCCTTTGCAGCTTCCCAATCATAAATTACATTGCCTTCTGCATCAGCAAGCATGTAAAGATAATCTTTAACAACTGTGATTTTGATTGACTTTGAAGTGATTTCAAAGGGAACAACCGCTGTGGGAGCGCTCTGCTTGTTCTTGAGAGTAACGCTTGCGGAAACAGAACCCTTGATTTCGGTTTTGTCCTCTGTGTCGGGGTCAACAACGCTTACTGTTACGGTGTATGTTTTGCCGTATTCAAGCTGGCTGAAAAGGTAGTTACCGTCTTTGTCGAATGAAACAAAAACATCTGCATCGGGGTTGATTGCAACCTCAAGCTCATATGTTTCGCCTTCGTTTTCAACAGTTGAGTCTGCCTGGTAGTTTGTTGTAATGACCTTGTTTTCAGCATCAAGCTTAAGCTGGAGAGCGGGAAGCTTGTTTGTGAGGTCAAGCACGGTTGTTGCTTCGCCTTCTGTGCCCTCAGGGGGAGTTGCAGGTTCACCGTCTGCGCTTGCGGAAACTGCAAGAGCTGAGAATGCCATAAGCATTGCAAGAAGCAGTGCAAGGATTTTCTTTGATACGTTCATTTTCATATCCTCCGTTTTATATTTTTCCCTTTTCGGGGAGTTACACATCGCATTATAACACATCATTCGCAAAAAGGGAATAGCTAATTTTTAACATTTTATTAAATTTATAATCGAGTTGACAATTATTCCTCAATCATTTATATTAAAAACATAATCGAAAGGGGTTGTTGATATGAGCAAAGCTGATGAGGCAAAAGAACTTTTTGGAAGCGGATGTAACTGCTGTCAGGCGGTTTTCTGTGCTTTTGCAGATGAAATTGATATTGATAAAGAGCTTGCAATGCGCCTTTCCGCAGGCTTCGGCGGCGGAATGGGCAGGATGAGAGAGGTCTGCGGTGCCGTCAGCGGAATGATAATGGTGCTGTCAGAGAAATTTGCCTGCGCAGACCCGAATAACAAAGACGAAAAGGCAGCTCTGTATGCCCTTGTTCAGAAAGCGGCGAATGATTTCAGAGCGGAAAACGGTTCGATTATCTGCCGTGAGCTTCTCGGACTTGAGGAAAAAACTTCCGTTCCCGTGCCTGAGGACAGAACAAAGGAATATTACAAAAAGCGCCCCTGCTCGGAGCTTGTTCACTGTGCGGCTTCAATTGCCGAAAAATATCTCGAAAGCAAAGAATAATTTATAAAATCCACTTGTATCAGCAGATAATTTATGATACTATATCTGGTGTAAAAAATTTTTTAGGAGTGATTCCAGTTATGAAGCTTCCCGTGGCAGTCCAGCTCTATTCCGTCAGGGATGAAATGGAAAAGGATTTTTACGGCACTATCAGAAAAATGAAAGAAATCGGCTATGACGGCGTTGAGTTTGCAGGCCTTTTCGGTCAGAATCCCGAAGAAATCAAGGCTTTCTGCGAGGAAATCGGCATTGTTCCCATTTCGGCTCATGTTCCCTATTATGATATGCTCGATAACCCCGAAGCAGTGCTTGCAGACTATGTGAAGATTGGCTGCAAGTATGTTGTTGTTCCCTATCTCACCGAGGAATGCAGACCCGGCACTGAAGGCTTTGAGGCAACCGTTGCAGGCATCCGCAAAATCGGCGAAGCCGCAAAGGCAATGGGCATTCAGCTTCTTTATCATAACCACGACTTTGAATTTGTTAAAATCGGCGAGGAATACGCACTTGACGTGCTTTATTCAACCGTTCCCGAAGACCTTCTCAAAACAGAAATTGACACCTGCTGGGTAAATGTTGCAGGCGTTAATCCTGCTGAATACATTGAAAAGTATGACGGCAGATCACCTGTTGTTCACCTCAAGGATTTCAAGAAAACAGAAGGCAAGCAGGGCAAGCTCTATGAGCTTATCGGCATTGAGGATGAGGGCGCAGAGAAAGAGGATGAAGATGCATTCACCTTTATGCCCGTAGGTCACGGCATGCAGGATATCCCTGCAATTCTCGGCGCTTGCGAAAAGGTTGGCGCACAGTGGGTTGTTGTTGAGCAGGACAGCCCCGCAAAGGGTGACACACCCCTTAATTCAGTAACTCTCAGCCGCGAGTATCTCAAGACTCTCGGTTGGTAATAAATGAAAACGAGGTAATAATTATGGCAGAAAATATTCTTGATAAGTTCAAAGATGCTCCCGCTGACGAAAAAGTCAGAGATTACAGCAAGAAAATCAAGGTTGGTATCATCGGCACAGGTTGGATTGCAGAGGCTCACGTTAAGGCATATCAGAAATGCCCCGATGTTGAAATCGTTGCAGCTGCAGACCTTGTTCCCGGCAAGGCAGAGGCATTCTGCGAGAGATACGGCGTTGAAGGCGCAAAGTATTATCCCAGCCACAAGGAACTTATTGATGCAGGCGAATGCGATGCAGTAAGCGTTTGTACTTACAACGCAACTCACGCTGAGTGTACTATCTATGCTCTTGAGCATAACGTAAGCGTTCTTCTCGAGAAGCCCATGTGCGTTACTCTCGAAGAGGCAGTTGCAATCTGCAAGGCTGAGAAGGCAAGCAATGCAGTTCTTTCAATCGGCTTCCAGCCCCGTTTCGATGAGAACATGAAGATGCTTAAGAAGGTTGTTCAGAGCGGCGAGCTTGGCAAGATTTATTACATCCAGACAGGCGGCGGCAGAAGAAGAGGCATTCCCACTCCCTTCGGCACATCATTCATCGAAAAAGAAACAGCAGGTATCGGCGCTCTTGGCGATATCGGTTGCTACTCACTTGATATGGTTCTCAACTCAATCGGCTATCCTAAGCCCCTCACCGTATCAGGCTATAAGTCAGATTTCTTCGGCAAGAGTCCCTCATATGAGCACCACGATGTTTTCGGTGTTGATGACTTTGCTGCAGGTTTCATCCGTCTTGAAGGCGGCATCATCCTCGACTTCAGAATCGCATGGGCAATGAACCTTGACACACCGGGTGACACAATCATCATGGGCACAAAGGGTTCAGTAAGAATTCCCTCAACAGAGTGCTGGAACGGCAGCATCGGCGGTCCTCTTGTAATCTACCACGAGATTGCAGGCGAGCAGATTGAAACATACATTCCCATGAAGCACAACGATGTTGACTGCTTTGATATCAAAATCCGTTCATTCATCGATGCTGTTAAGGAAGACGGCGAAGCACCTGTTCCCTGCAGCCAGATTCTCTACAATCAGGCTATTATTGACGGTATTTCACGTTCAGCAGAGCTTGGCAGGGAAATCGAAATCGAAATCCCCGAAATCTAAATCCCAGTATTTTCAATGGCCGGCAGAAATGCCGGCTATTGCTTTTTATTTGCGATTATGATATAATTTATGATGTAAAACTGTGTAAAAGGAGGTTGTGATATGTGTAGTTGCAATATATTTTGCCAATTTTTCTGCTCATTGTTTCTCGTTTTTGCGGTTGCTTTCAACACATTGAGCAACCGACTGGGCAAAGACGATGTCTTTGATACGGAAACCTGCCCCTTTGCCTGCTGCACCGAAGAAAGCACAACCAAAAGAAAACCGCCGAAGCCAACCACCACAAAACCCTCGTCAACGGCAAGCACAACGGCGTCAACAACAAAGAAGACGGGACCAAGCACCGAAATTCTCAATGCAAGGCAGACTTCGTTGGAGCTTTTCGGCGGCAGCGGCGATGATATTATCAACGGCACCGCTCCCACTCCGGACGGCGGATTCGTGATTTGCGGAATAACTTCTTCCCGTGACGGCGCTTTTGCATCTCAATATCAGAAAACATGGAAATCTCCCTATGGCTTTGTGGCAAAATTCGGCAGCTCCGGCACACTTGTATGGCTGAAAACCTTTGCAAGCACAAGCGGTTCAATTACTTTGACGGATGTTTGTGTTCTGGATAACGGAGCGATTATTGTTGTCGGTTACACTCAGGCAACTGATTATTCCGCCAATTCCGAGTCGGCGGACACCGTGGATGCGTTTGTGCTTAAGCTTTCTTCAACAGGTTATCTGAATACCCGCAAATCTTTCGGCGGCAAGAATACGGATATGTTCAACTGCGTTGATTCAACGGGCAGCGGCTTTGTTGTGGGAGGCAAATCATATTCGCGCAACGGTGATTTTGCTCACCTTGACGGTGATAACGCAATCATAATGAGCTTTGATTCCGACCTCAATGTTCTTTGGCAGACCGATTTCCACGGCAATGCTGCATCGACCATCGGCGGAATTGCCGCGGATGATAACGGCAATGTTTTTGCAACCTGTATCACATCGGCAAAAACAGGAGATTTTGAAAATTACGGCAATTTTGGCGGCTATTCCGACACCCTTGTGCTTAAATTCAACAGTCAGGGTGAAAAGCAGTGGGACTATATGATATCCTCATCAGGCAGAGACGAGTTTGCATCCGTTGCGCCTGACGGCAAGGGCGGCTGCGTTGTTGCAGGTTATTATGAGCTTGTTCCCTCGCCGTTTCCTGACGGCACTCTCAGCGATATTCACAATTACGGCAGCATTGATGCCCTTGTTTTCGGCTTCAATTCAGCAGGTGAACGCCAATGGACAAACATTGTTTCAGGCTTTGAGAATGATTTCATTACAGATATCATAAGCACAAACGGCGGCTTTGCCGTTGTCGGTCACACGGAGTCTTATAACAGTGCGTTTTCAAGTGTGGGCAACGAAGGATTCCATGACGGCTTTGTGAGCTTCATCAATTCAAAGGGTTCCACGGTGAAGACGTTCACTCAGGCAGGCTCGGGAGAAGATATGGCGGAATGCCTTGTCAGCACAACAAACGGCACTGTTTATGTAATGGGCAAAACCCAATCTCTTGACATTGATTTTGAAGAACTTAACTTCAACAGTCCCGAAATATATATGGGATACATCGCAGAATATCAGATAAATTAAACAAAAATGCACCTGTCGTTCTGACAGGTGCATAATTTTTTTATAATCAGTCAAGCTTTGCCTTGAGATAGTTGTCGTAGAAATCCTTAACGCCTGCGTAGAAATCATCAACTGTTCCATCGTTCTTCATGATGTAGTCAGCCATTTTCTCGCTTTCGCTTGTGTGGAAGATTTCCTCTTCGTGAAGGTCGTTTTCACGGAGCTTTTCAATGCTCTTGCCGTCTCTCTCTGAGCCTCTTGCAAGCATTCTCTGATAACGGACTTCGTCATCGCTGATAACAACGTCAACAAGAACGAACTTGTCGCCGAATGCCTTCTTGAAAACTTCGATATCTGAGGGAGGACGGATGCCCGAAACAAGGAAGTTGGGGCTGTCTGATTCCTTAATCTTCTTAACAATCATCTCGGGGAAGAAGGTCTGACCGTTTGCAGCCATATACTTCTTTGATGTTGCATGAAGATTGTCACGGGTGAGCTCAAGACCGTCCTGAGCAGCGAGTTCTCTTACAACGTCACCGATTGAAATCATGGGGAAGTCATAAGTCTTTGCAACATATTCAAGGAAGAAATCCTTGCCTGTGCCGTTTTTGCCGACAGCAGCTAAAACCATAATAATTACCTCCAAAAAATTTATTGATTAAATTTTACATTATTAATATAAGTTTGTCAACATTATTTCGTGACCTTGTGAACATCTTCTTCTTTGCCGAGAACAAGGAGATGCTCGTCTTTTTCAAAGCGTCTTTCACCGCTGATAACGGGATTGACCTCTCCGTTTTTCTTGGTTGCAAGCACAACGAGATTATACTTGACGCGGAAGTTCAGTTCCCTGACGGTTTTGCCGACCCATCTGTCCAGAACATCAATTTCATAAATGGAATAATCACTGCCAAGGTCAATGAAGTTGAAAATATGCTCGCTGCTTTCCGTAACGGCGTAACGCTCTGCCATATTCTTTTCGGGATAGATAACTTCATCCGCACCGTTTTTGAGCAGGAATTTTTCCTGAATATCCCTGTCCGCTTTGCTGATAACCTTTTTTGCGCCACATTCGTCTTTCAGCAGGCTTGTGATTTCAAGGCTGTTCTGAAAGTTTTCGCCGATGCATACAAAGCAGGTGTCAAATGAGGGAATGTCAAATGTTTTCAGCACTTCAAGGTTGGTGCAATCACCGATTTTTGCGCTGACAACATAAGGGAGCATGTCCTCAATTGCGGTTTCGTCTTTGTCAACAATCATAATTTCACAGTCTGTTTCGGCAAGACTTCTGCAAAGATGATGGCCGAAATGACCCATACCTATAATAAGAAATGATTTCATAATATTCATCCTATCCTATCGTAATTTTTTCTCTGGGGTTTTTAACGGGAGGAGCGGCTTTCTTTTCCATCAGCGCAAGGGCAAATGAAACGCTGCCGACTCTGCCGCAGAACATAAGGAATGCCACAATCAGCTTTGATGCCGTTGCAAGGTCACGGGTGATGCCTGTTGTCATACCAACCGTGCCGATTGCCGAGGCACATTCAAAAACAACATCGCCGATGTCAAGGCTCGGCTGAATTGCAAGGAGTGCAATGATGCCGAAAATTGCAAGGCTCATATTTGTGAAAACAACGGAGCTTGCCTTGTGAATTGCGTCTTTTTCAAGGCGTCTGCCGAATATACCCTGACTCTGTCTGTGAGTGATGCCGTTGAATGTTGACATTGCAATAACCGCAAGAGTTGTGGTTTTGATACCGCCTGCCGTTGAGCCCGGGGAGCCGCCGATAAACATAAGGAACACCGTCAGAATTTTGCTTGCAGGAGCGAGGGCGGCTGTGTCTGTTGAGTTCATGCCTGCTGTTCGTGCGGTAACGGAATCGAAAACCGCGTTCAGAAGGCTGTGACCGAATCCCAAGCCATCGTTTGTGAAGTTTCTTTCAAATATGAAGAAAAGAATTGCAGGAATAATAAGCAGTATTGCCGTCACGGTCAGAACGATTTTTGTGTGGAGCTGATAACGCCTGATTTTCAGCTTTTTCTTGCTGATGTCGTCCCACACAAGGAAGCCGATGCCGCCGATTATGATAAGGGCGCAAAGAGTGAGGATAACCACCCAATCGTCTGAAAATCCAACGAATGAACTATATTCTCCGTAATAGGCGCCCATCAGGTCAAAGCCTGCGTTGCAGAATGCGGAAATTGAATGGAAAACGGAATACCATATTCCTTTTGCCCAGCCGAAACGGGGGATGAACCTTGTTGCAAGCAAAAGTGCGCCCGCACCCTCAAATATCGCCGTGCCTGCAATGATTTTTCTTGTCAGATTCATTATGCCGCCGATATGCTCGGTGTTGATGCTCTCAACCATAACCTCACGGGCGCGCAGACCCATTTTCTTTTTCAGAAGCATTGAAAACAGGGTTGCAATGGTCATGAATCCGAGACCGCCCACCTGAATGAGGCAGATTATGACTATCTGACCGAAAAGAGTCCAGTTTGTTGCAGTGTCCGCAACCACAAGACCCGTTACGCAGCTTGAGGAAATCGCCGTGAAAAGTGCGGTCACAAATCCTGCGCTTTCGCCGCTCTGTGATGCAACGGGAAGCATCAGCAGCAGAGTGCCGATTGCGATTATGGTCAGAAATCCCAGTGCAATTATTCTTGTCTGTGAAAATTTTCGTTTAAGTTTCATTTTGCAACCTCACGGGTTAATGATAGATAAATAATATCATATTCAACTCTGTTTTTCAATAATACTTGAATTTATATTTGTCAGGTGATAAAATATCTTTGGTGATTTTATGGAAAAATATATCGATTTGCATACCCATTCTCTGAAATCCGATGGTTCGATGACTCCTGCCGAGGTTGTCCGCGAGGCGAAAAGAGCAGGACTTGCGGCAATTGCGCTCAGCGACCACGATACCGTTGACGGTCTGGAGGAAGCCATTGCCGAGGGCGAAAAAATCGGCGTTGAGGTTGTGCCTGCCATTGAGTTTTCGGTAATTTCCAAAACTGAAACCCATATTCTCGGCTATTTCATTGATTACAATAACCCCGAGCTTAAGCAAATGCTCAAAGAGGTTGTGGACTTAAGAATTCAGCGTAACTATGTGACAACCGAAAGGCTCAATGAGCTTGGATTTGACATCACTCTTGAAGAGGTACGCGCCCTTGCGCCCAATAATTTTGTGGGCAGGGCTCATTTTGCGAGGGTGCTGATGGATAAAGGCTACACCCAAAGCGTCAAAGAGGGATTTGATAAATATATGTCCGTGGGTAAATATGCCTATTGCGAAAAACAGAGGCTCACTGCACGCGAAGCCGTGGAGCTTATTGCGAAATGCGGCGGAATCTCATTCCTTGCCCATCCTCACCTGACCAAATTGCCCGATGACGAGCTTCGTGAATTCCTGATTGAACTGAAAGGCTACGGGCTTTGCGGTCTGGAGGGTTATTACACTGATTATACACCCGAAATGCAGGGAAAATATCAGAATATGGCGGATGAATTGGGACTTATGATATCGGGCGGCACGGATTTTCATGCCAAAATGAAGCCGCACATATCAATCGGCACGGGTCTGGGAAATATGAAAATTCCTTATTCCGTGCTTGAAGAAATGAAGAAAAAACTTGATAAATAAAAATAGGGACTGATGAAAAATCAGTCCCTTTACTTTATTTCACAATTTTCAATTGCATAATCCAGCAAGATGTTAATCAGCTCGTTTCGCGAACGGTTGGATTCTTTTGAAAGATTGTCTAAATTTGCAACCGTTTCATCCTTGATGCGGATTGAAAAAGTTTTATATCCGTCTTCGCCTTTCAGTGATTTTTTGCTGATCACAAGTTTCTCTTTCACACGAATCACCTCACCAATATTATAGCTTGACTTTTCAGTTAACAGTATGTTATGATAACTAACATAAAATATGTTAAAAAACATATTGAAATTGAAAGGGGTTATCAGAATGAGTGAAAACGATTTTCAGAAACAGGGTAACGAAGTGAACAACGAGCAGGCTTATCTTAATGCACTGCGCACTCTGGAAAAAGAAAAAGAAGATGCCAAAAAGGCAGAGGCAGAGGCTAAAAAGGCAAAGAAAAAAGAAAAGCGTAAAAAGAGGTTGAAAACATTTGGCATCATTATCGCGGCATTTATTGTTTTCTGCATTATGTCACCTACCATTTTCTCCGCGTCTGCAAAGAAAGCTATAAACAAATATATTTCAAATCCCGAGAACAGTGTATCCACACTTGAGCAGTTGGTTGACGATTATATGAGAAACGAAGAATCTGATTCCAAAGAGGCAAAAACTCTTTTCAAATTGGGTAAAAAGGCAACCTCAAAAGAAGAATACGGAACAGCGGCGTATCTTTTCAAGGTTTGTTCCGAAAACACCGATACATATGATAGCGATATCGCAGAAGAAATAAGCAAAGTTGATGCTGATAAGGTTACTGCTGAAAAAGCAAACGGTTATGCCGCTCTTGTCAAGCTTGGCAAAGACAAGGGTATTACGTTTGATGAAAAAACAAACGGAACAATTCTTAACCTTGCAAAGCAGGCAGAGGCAAACAAAGATTATGAAGCTGTTATGAATCTTTATTCCGCATACAGCGGCACAGAGGACATAACCGAAGGTCTGAACAATGCAAAGTACAACACTGCAATATCTTATATAGAGCAAGAACTTTATTATCTGGCGGCAGAAAACTTCAAAGAGCTTGGAAACTATAAATACAGCAAGCATCTTTATCTGTGGTCAGAAGTTGAGGCGGCTAAAGGCGTTGATAACACAAATACAGCAAGAAGTGAGCTTAAAGCTAAGCTGAAAGATCCTTCATCATATCAGGAAAATTCGGCAACACACACTGCGGTTGGTTCTGTCAGAGAGGACAGATCAGGCAAGCAGATAGTGGTAATTGTATACAGCGCAAGAATCAATTATTCCGCAACAAACAGCTTTGGCGGAAGAATTACGGATACTTATCTGTGGACCCAGGAAAAGCTTGGGGATCTTGATGCAGATGGCATTGACGAGGGAGAACTTAAACAGTTCCTTCGTATGAACAAGAGTAAAGTTCTTGAAACTGTAAAAGCAAAGTAAATAAAAGAACAGGGACTGACAAAAAATCAGTCCCTGTTTGCTTATTATTACAAATTGTTTTATCTCTGAACTCTGCCTGAGCCGTCACCGCCTGCAAGTTTTTCAACCTCTGCAACGGTAACTCTGTTGAAGTCGCCCTCAACGGAGTGCTTGAGTGCAGATGCCGCAACTGCAAATTCGATTGCGCTCTGTGTATCCTTGCCTGTAAGAAGTGCATAGATAAGACCGCCGCCAAAGCTGTCGCCACCGCCTACACGGTCAACAATGTGGAGGTGATATGACTTTGAGAAGCAGTAGTTTTCGCCGTCATAGAGCATACCTGCCCAGTCGTTGTCATTAGCGGAAATTGATGAACGGAGAGTGATTGCAACCTTTTCAAAGCCGAATTTGTCAGCAAGCTGTTTTGCAACCGACTTGTAGCCTTCGTGATTGAGCTTGCCGCCGTAAATATCGGTGTTTTCAGCCTCAATGCCGAACACATCCTTTGCATCTTCTTCATTTGAGATGCAAACATCAACATACTTGCAAAGTTCGCTCATTGCTTCCCTTGCCTCTGCTCTTGTCCAGAGTTTGCCTCTGTAGTTAAGGTCGCAGGAAATCTTGACGCCCTTTGCTTTTGCGGCAATGCAAGCCTGCTTGCAGATTTCAACAAGGTTTGCGCCGAGGGCGGGAGTGATGCCTGTGAAATGGAACCAATCTGCACCCTCAAAAATTGCATCCCAGTCGAAATCCGAGGGATCAGCCTCCTGAATAGCGGAGTGCGCTCTGTCATAGATGCAGACACTGCCTCTCTGTGAAGCGCCTTTTTCAAGGAAATAAATACCTACTCTGTCGCCGCCGCGAACGATTTTGCTTGTGTCAACGCCGAAGTAGCGGAGTGAATTGACAGCTGCCTGACCGATTGCGTGAGCAGGAAGCTTTGTTACGAATGCTGAATCAAAGCCGTAGTTTGCAAGTGAAACGGAAACATTGGCTTCACCGCCGCCAAAGGTTGCCTGAAGCTGGTCGTCCTGAAAAAATCTGTTGTATCCGTTGGGTGCAAGGCGAAGCATAATTTCGCCGAATGTAATTACTCTTGCCATTATCCTCTTGCCTCCTTAACAATTTCAACCGACTGCTTGCAGAGTGCGATAATTTCGTCCCATTTCTGATTGTCAATAAGGTCTGCGGTTACCATGTATGAGCCGCCGCAAGCCGCAATAACAGGGCAGGAGAGATATTCGCCAAGATTCTTGAGGGAAATGCCGCCTGTTGGCATAACCTTGAACATGGGGAAGGGAGCGCTCATTGCCTTGATTTTGTCAAGACCGCCGCTCTGCTCTGCAGGGAAGAATTTGAGCACATCAAGACCGAGTCTGTATGCGGTGTGATAATCTGTGGGAGTTGTGCAGCCTGCGTAGATGGGAACATTCTTGCTCTGGCAGTACTTGACGATTTCTTCGTCAAGACCGGGAGTAACAATGAACTTTGCACCTGCCGCGATTGCCTCGTCAACCTGTGCGGTTGTGAGCACTGTGCCTGCACCGACAAGCATTTCGGGCACATTCTCGCTCATAAGCTTGATTGCGGTTGCCGCACCTGCCGCGCGGAATGTAACCTCTGCAACGGGTACGCCGCCCTCAACGAGAGCCTTTGCAAGATTAACCGAATCTCTTTCGGGGTTGTTGAGCTTAATAACGGGCACAACGCCGATTGACATTATTTTTTCTGAAATTGCGTTCATAATTCTGTCCTCCGTTTATTTCTTTGCTTTTTCACAAGCTTCAAACAGTCCGTTGATATAAGCTGCGCCGAGCGCACGGTCATAGAGTCCGTAGCCGGGTTTACCTGTTTCGCCCCAGATCATTCTGCCGTGGTCAGGTCTAACATAGCCGTCAAAGTCTGTTTCAACAAGAGCCTTTGTGACCTCATACATATCAAGGCTTCCGCAGTCTGAAAGATGACCGCTTTCCTCGAAACTGCCGTCAGGCATAATGAGGATGTTTCTCATGTGCATAAATGCGATTCTGTCCATTGCGCTGTATTTGCGCACCATTGCCACAACATCGTTTGATGCGGCGCAGCCGAGAGAGCCTGTGCAGAGGCAAAGACTGTTTGCGGGACTGTCAACGATAGCGAGCATTCTGTCAAGAGCCGCTTCGTCCGTAATGATTCTGGGCAGACCGAAAATGGGGTAGGGGGGATCATCGGGATGAATAGCCATTCTTACACCGCATTCTTCTGCAACGGGAATAACCTTTTTGAGGAATTTTTCAAGGTTTGCCCAAAGACCTTCCTGACCGATTTCGCCGTATGCGCTGATAAGCTCACGGACTTCGTCCTGAGTGTAGCTTGAATCCCAGCCGGGCAGGTGAATGTCATCTTTAAGAGGGTCAAGACCTTTCATCTGTTCCCAGTACATAACAAGGCTTGTTGAGCCATCGGGAGCAACTTTGTCAAGCTGAGTGCGTGTCCAGTCAAAAACGGGCATAAAGTTATAGGTTACGCATTTAACGCCGTATTTTGCACAACGGCGGATATTTTCGCAGTAAACTTCGATAAGCTTGTCCACATCACCTCTGCCGAGTTTGATGTCCTCGTGAACGGGGATTGATTCAACAACATCAAAGATAAGGCCGTTGTCTTCACACTGTTTCTTCATTTTTGCGAGGCTTTCTTCGGGCCATACTTCGCCGGGTTTAACATCATAAACAGCGCTTACGATGCTTTTCATATTGGGAATCTGGCGGATATACTCAAGTGAAATGGGGTCGCTTTCGCCGTACCAGCGGAATGACATTTTCATAATTCCGTCCTCCTGAGAATGTATTTTGACTTCAGGGCGCAAACGCCCTTTTTCTACAGCCTAATTATATCACGCATTTGCGTCAATGGCAATGAAATATTTATTGAAAAACAGTAAATATTTTCGGCAATTTACGAACAGCCTGTGCAGCATCGCATTGATTTCAACTCGGTCTATGCTCACTTTTATTAACCTGAATGTAAAAAAGTTTAGAAAAATCAAAATTTTTCTTGTAATTATTGTGCATTTATTATAAAATATAAGCGTAGTCTATGTTACAAGGAGGTTTTTTAATGCCTACATCAAGCATCACAAAAATCAAAACCAAAAGAAGCAATCTTTTCCTGCGTGTTGCAAAGGGTCATTTTGCAACCAACCATTCCCACAGTAACTTCTATATTGACGTTGCTGCTCAGAAAACCCGTCTTTCTGAGGCAAAGGCAGTTGCGCAGGAGCTTTGCAGTAACAGCCGCTATAAGGTGAATATTATTGACACTATCCTCTGCCTTGACGGCACAGAGGTTATCGGCTCTTGCTTTGCAGATGAGCTTACAAGAAATAACTTTATGAATATTAATGCCCATCAGACAATTTATGTGGTTACACCTGAAATGACAAGCAGCTCACAGCTTTTCTTCAGAGATAACATTGTGCCTATGATTAAGGGCAAGCATGTGCTTGTGCTGGCTGTTTCCGTTGCAACGGGTGGCACCGTAAAAGCTGCTATGGAAGCTGTCAGATATTACGGCGGTGAGGTTGTGGGTGTTGCCTCAATCTTCTCAACTGCAGAAGAGGTTGACGGCTACACGGTCAATTCCGTTTTCAATCCCAAGGATTTGCCCGGCTATTTTACCTGCCAGTCCCACGAATGTCCCCTTTGCAAAGAGGGTAAAAAGCTGGATGCGCTCATTAACTGCCACGGCTTCTCGAAGCTGTAAAATCCTTTGCCCTCGGAAACTTCCGGGGGCTTTATGTTAAAAGAAAGCGTGATACTGTGAAATTTGAAATTACGGGAGGCAATAAAAATGCCTCTTTCAATATGAATGAAAATAAAGTCGGTGACATGCTTTATCTCACCGTCAATATGTCTTTGCCTGAGGCGGAAATACCCGAGCCTTTTTTTGTGAAATGGAATTTCAGCGCAAGCGATTGCTATTCAACCTGGAATCCCTCTTTGCTTGATATCCACGGTCTTTTCTTTGACTGGGGCAAGCTGACGGTCAAATCCCGCCTTGCATCCTGGATGCCCGTGCAGTCGCTTATCTCCAAAAACGGCACAAACAAGCTTTGCATTGCTGTTTCGGATGTGGACACTCCCATAAGCATAAGAACGGGTATTCACGAGGAAGATGCAACCTTTGAATGTGAAATCGAATTTTTCACTTTACCCACCGCACCCACGGACAGCTACACCGCAGTTGTCAGGTTCGATATGCGCTCAATTCCTTACTATGACAGTGTTTATGATACCGCCGAATGGTGGGAAACCGAATGGGGATATGAGCCTGCATATGTGCCCGAAGCGGCGAGAATGCCAATGGATTCCCTGTGGTACAGTTTCCATCAGATGCTGGACAGAGAGGAAATCCTCAAGGAATGCAGGGCATCACGTGAAATCGGTCTTGAAACCGTGATTATCGATGACGGCTGGCAGACGGATGACAATAACCGCGGTTATGCCTATTGCGGCGACTGGCAGGTTGCTCCAAAAAAGATGGGCGATATGGCGGGTCTCGTTGAAGAAATACATAAAATCGGAATGAAGGTTATTCTCTGGTATTCCGTGCCGTTTATGGGTATCTATACTGAGAAATTCAAGGAATTTGAAGGAATGTTTCTTGAAGGTTCAGGGGATGACAAAACATTCTTCGGACTTGACCCACGCTATAAGAAAGTCCGTGAATACCTTGTGGGAATATATAAAAAAGCCGTCAAAGAGTGGAAACTTGACGGTCTGAAGCTTGATTTCATCGATTCGTTTGTGCTTAAGGGCAAATCGCTTTTGCCCGACACCAAGCGTGATTGCCAATCACTTGAAAATGCAATTCACCTGCTTATGACGGAAATCAGGCAGGAGCTGATTGCAATTAACCCCGATATTATGATTGAATTCCGTCAGTCATATGTGGGGCCCTCAATCCGCAAATACGGCAACATGCTCCGTGTGGGTGACTGCCCCTGCGATATGCTGAAAAATCGCGTTGGAATAGTCAATCTGCGAATGACATCGGGCAAAACTGCCGTGCATTCCGATATGATTATGTGGAATACGGACGATACTGCAGAAAATGCAGCACTTCAGTTTGCAAGCATTCTGTATGCTGTTCCCCAGGTTTCCGTAAGGGTTGATAAGCTGCCTGAAGAGCACTATAAAATGCTCAAATATTATATTTCATTCTGGAGAGAGCACAAGGAGGTTCTTCTTGACGGCAGACTTACCGCAGAAACCCCTGAATGCAATTACAGCTCAGCATGCAGCACTCTGGGAGAAAAATCAGTAATAACAACCTTCACAAGCCCTCTTGTTGAGGTGAAAACAAGTTATGCGGTTGTTGTAAATGCCTCACAAAATAATGCACTCATCGTGAAAGATGCCCTGAATAAGGCTTACACGGTTGTGAATTGTATGGGTGAGGAAATTGCAACGGGTGTAATTTCAGCAGATATTCAGGAAATT
>CALFPM010000026.1 GCA_937919155.1 uncultured Clostridia bacterium | reverse complement strand
CGTCTTCATATCGAAGGTGGATCCGGCAGAGACCGTAAGAGTACGGTAATCAGACGTTCGGGCAGATCCTGCAGAAAGCGTCGTAGAGGGCCATGACATTGTCAATGTACGCTATGGTCTCGTGTCCCTGAAACTTTCCAAGCTTCACTGACTCATCTTCGAGAATGGAATCCTCTCTCATAAGAGGGATGATCTTTACGATCTCGTCCCACTTGGTGCTGTCTACCTGCTGCTTTGCAGCGAAGTTACGGCAGTCTGCCACTCGTCCTTCACCTGCATTGTAAGCGGCAAGTGTAAACTTTATGAGCTCCATAGGCTCGAGATCCTGCTTGATATACAGTCTCTGAAGTCTCTTGAGGTGGCTGGTTCCTGCCTTGAGGTTCTGGTCCGGATCGAGAAGGTCTTCTACCTTATAATACTTCGCTGTCTGGGGCATCACCTGCATGAGTCCCTGTGCTCCTCTGTGGGATCTTGAGTTGATCGAGAACTTTGACTCCTGATATACTACTGCAGCGAGCATTCTCCAGTCCCATCCGAGTTCAGCTGCATATTTGCGGATAATGTCGTCGTAAGGACTGAGCCTTTTGGCTACGACTCCTCTGTCTGCACGCTTGATAGGGTCATACTTGCATGAAGTATATGTGTGCTTGATCTGCTCGAATTCATGCGACGAGGTCATGTGGCTGATCCATGCGTTGACCTGCTTGAGATTTACCGGATCTGCAACTGCCCATATGGTCTCATCGTCAATGTTTCTTGACATGGATACACCATCAAATCCTGATGTGTCATGAGTATGGGCTACTACGATGTCCGCCTTGTCGTGTCTGAGTGAATCGAGCCAGTTCTCGTTTTTTCTTGCCGCTACAATCTTTATATCGCATCCGTTGTCGTGTGCGAACTTGTGCAGCATCTGATAGCTGAAGCCGGTCTCGAGACCGTGGCTTCCATACATGTCGTCGCAAAGATCAATTGCGCAGACAATCTCCTTTCCTGCAAGCGTGTTCTTGTTGCTTGCTCCGTTGAGCATACGTCCCCTTTCACAAAGAGGCGTGATGCAGATCACCATCATGGTGATGAAAGCGTTTCTAACTCTTCTTTGTTTCTTTACTGTCATCGTCAATCATTTATTCACTTATCTTCTGACACCGGCAGGACTACCGCTGCTGCGGTTCCTGCTTGATGCCGCTCCGCCTGATCCGCTTCGCGCGGGTCCTGCAGGGCCAGTGACGTTACTTCTTCCCGGCTGTACGTAGAATGGCCAAGAGATACCAAGCTTCAGAACCCTCTGGGTGCCGATGTAGCCAGCTGCTGTGAAGTAATCAGCTTTCTCAAACGGCCATCCCATGTTGGCGTTCATCAACTTGACGAAGATACATGCCCTCTTCCACTGTACGTTTACAAACGCATCTACTACAGGGCTGTTTCCGTATTTCTCTACATTCTGGTTGTGGAACACTCCTAGTACCGGGTTGTATGCCTGTGCATACCATTTTGTAGTGAATGTTCCGTTAAGTCCGATCTGCATCTGCATGACGTTCTTCACGACGTCAAGCTGGAAATAGTATCGGAGGTTCAAGGCCAGCAGCGGCAGAGGCATCACATCCGGTTCGGACGAGAGCTGCAGCAGGGCCTGGTTGTCGAAATGGAACTTCCATACACTGAAGTCCTTTCGAAGCGAAGCTGTAAGGACACTCATAGGCTTCGTGTTCTGGCGTACGATTCCTAAGGTGTCGTAATATATATTGTTGCTCAGCAATGCGTATCCGACAGAAGCGTCGAGCTTCCAGCGAGGAATTGAAAGCGAACCTTCGACCTTTGTCGTCGATATCTTGCTGAAATCATTGTCCCATTTGTAATGGTTTGTTATAATATGCTGCTGATAGTAGTCAGGCTCCTTGAGACTTGTCTCAAAATGAGCATTTAACGTAAGCGGACTTTTTTTCGCCCTTCTGAACGGATATGCACTGAATGTCAGGTTGCCCTCTATCTCAAAGTCGTTCATGCCGAAGCCGGCGAAATTGTACTTTCCGAATGCATCCCATTTAAGATACTTGTCATACTGTCCGTTGGCACCGGCGTAGAGGTAGACAGAGTTCTGTATCACGTTGCTGCTGCCTTCAAGATAGTCGACGGGCGAGAAGCTGTAGTATGTCGCAAGCTTGTCGCCGAGTCCGACGTCAATCTTTGATACAATCGCATCCGTACTCCATGGCTGGAGACTCATGAATACTCGGTTTTCGAATCTCATGACTCTGAGTGAATCGGCGCTCTTTGATGGATTCAGGTAGAAGCGGTTGTGATAAAAGTCTCTGCCGAGGTTGTCGCTTATGACATCATGGTAGCTCTTTCGGAACACAGAATATTCGCTGCTGTGACCTATGAATGCTGTCGTGATGTCCTCATGTACTCCTACTCCCAGAGTGTCGGCAGCCATTGCAAGGCTGTCTGCAACCACTCTTGCCACGCTGTCCGCCTTGGCCTGTTCAAGAAATGCCACGATTTCCAGAGAGTCGCCTGCTGTCATTATGCTGTCTCGAACCGCAGCCAGTTTCTTCTGTTCCCTCCTTTCCTTTATCTTGTTGATGAAGTCGAAAGGAATTCTGTATTTCTGGTCAAGGAAAAAGCCTGTTTTCTGGCCGTTTTCAACATCAACGAAATATTTGATTCCGTTTTCACATATTTCCGTTACGGGTGACTCGGGATGGGGGATTGCTTCATACCAGCCTTTGTATTGGCTGAGTCCCTCAAGCTCTCGGATTGCAACATCGTTGCGCTCATAAACACCGCTGATTTCCTCACCGTCTTCGCGGAGAATACGGACAAGGGTTGTGTAAATCATATCCTTGATTTTGTCCATGCCGTAGGACAAAACCTGTGCCACAAGAATGTCCGAAAATCTGTCAATTGTGAGACCGGGCAAGCCGTCTGCCTCGCCGAAGATAAGGCGGCAGCAGGAAAAATCATCGCCCATAACTGTTTTTCTGTAGTCCACGGCATAGCGGAGTCTTCTTTCCCAGAAAGCGGGGGAGAAAGATTCGTTTGCGTTTGAGGAAAGAATTCTTATTCTGATTTTGCTTTTTTCGCTGAGAAAGCCTGTGCCCAGATATGAGCCTTTGACGGACAGCACATCCACAAGGCAGCCGTTTTCAAACTCGCCGAAGGTCTGAGTGATTTCGGCATCATAAACCCAGGGATGTCCTCTTTTGATTGATGCCTCGGCTTTTTTTGTGACCGTGACAACGGGAAATTTGCGTTTATTCTTCATAAATCCAACCACTTTTTATTTTTTGAATAATATATCACGGATAGGTGCTGATTGTCAAATCAAACGGCGAAAAATGCAGGATAGAATATTCGAAATTGCAAAACAGTATATTTATACAAAAAACGCAGAAAAAATTCCTTTAAATCGTGCAAAAAATATCGATAAAAAAGTAGCATTTTCTATAATAGTATGTTATAATGACAAAGAATGCAGGATTGCGGTCTGAAAAAACCGCTGCTGCATACATGATTATGTGTTTTATTATTAAACAGCAAAATATTCACTCAGGAGGAATGGCTAAATGCTGAAAAAAATTAGCAACTTACCCTTTACCGGCACCCCCGAGCAGGAGGCAGAACTCAAGGCAATTATTGCAGAGTGCGCCGGTGACAAGAGCATGCTTATGCACGTTATGCAGGAGGCACAGAACATTTACGGCTATCTGCCCATCGAAGTTCAGAAGATGATTGCAGACGGTATGAATGTTCCCCTTCAGAAAGTTTACGGCGTAGCAAGCTTCTATGCACTTTTCTCACTCACCCCCAAGGGCAAATACAACATTTCTGTCTGCCTCGGCACAGCCTGCTATGTTAAGGGCTCACAGGAAATTCTTGACAAAATCTGCGAAGTTCTCGGCGTTGCACCCGGCGAATGCACAGCTGACCTCAAGTTCTCGGTTGAGGCTTGCCGCTGCATCGGTGCTTGCGGTCTTGCTCCCGTTTTCACAATCAATGATGATGTTTACGGCAGAGTAACTGCAGACGAGATCCCCGATATTATCGCAAAATACCAGAACTAATCCACCGCTTGGCGGAAATGAGGGATTTGGCATGACAATTAATGACATTAAAGATTTACTTGGCGCAGAGGTGCTTTGCGGCAGCGAAAGCCTCGGCAAGGAGATTCACTCCGCTTGCGGAAGTGATATGATGAGCGATGTTCTTGCATATGTTAAAGATCAGGCAGTGCTCCTCACAGGCCTTGTCAATGCACAGGTTATCAGAACAGCTGAAATGATGGATATGCTCTGCATAGTTTTTGTCCGTTCCAAAAAGCCTTCGCAGGATATGATTGACCTTGCAAAGGAAAGCGGAATGGTGATTCTCACAACGCCTAAGCGTATGTATGAGGCTTGCGGTATCCTCTATTCAAGCGGACTCAAAGGAAATGGTGACTTAAATGGCTGAACCCTTGGTTTTCCACTTTGATGTTGACGGCGATAATTTCACTTCGGCGGGTCAGGCTTCCGTTCAGGTCAAAAAGAATCTGAGGGAGCTGGGCGTTTCCCCCGAAATAATCCGCAAGGTTTCAATCGCAATGTATGAGGGCGAAATAAATATGGTCATTCATGCAAAAGGCGGCGTTGCGGAAGTTGTTGTCAGTGACGAAAGTGTAGAGATTATTCTTAAGGACACAGGTCCGGGCATACCCAACATTGAGCAGGCTATGCAGGAGGGCTTTTCAACTGCTCCTGACAATGTGCGCTCGCTGGGCTTCGGCGCAGGAATGGGTCTGCCGAATATGAAACGCTACACCGATTATATGCATATTGATTCGGTTGTTGGCGAAGGAACGACCATCACAATGAGGGTCAATTACTGATTCAAAGGTGTGTTTTCAGATGAATACATACATTCATTCGGTTTCGCTTGATGTTGAAAAATGCACAGGCTGCACAACCTGCATGAAGCATTGCCCCACAGAGGCAATCAGAATCCGCAAAGGCTGTGCGGTGATTGATTCCGAAAGGTGCATAGATTGCGGAGAATGCATCCGCAACTGCCCCAATAACGCCAAAAAGAGCATATGCAACTCTTTTGACGAAATCAAAAACTACAAATACAGGATTGCGCTTCCCGCACCTGCACTTATGGCGCAGTTTGATAACCTTGACAACGTTGGTTATGTTATTCAGGGACTTCTGGATATCGGATTTGACGAGGTGTTTGAGGTTGCAAAAGCGGCGGAGCTTGTGTCCTGCTACACAAGGCTTTACCTTCAGACTGAAGGTGTCAGAAAACCCGTTATCAGCACTGCCTGCCCCGTTGTGGCAAGGCTCATTGCTCTTCGTTTCCCGTTTCTGAAGGACAATATGCTTCCTCTTCTTCCTCCCATGGAAGTTGCGGCGGCAATGGCGAAGGAGAGTGCCCTCAAGGCACACCCTGAGCTTAAAAAGGAAGATATATGCACCTGCTTTATTTCTCCCTGTCCTGCAAAAATGAGTTATGCAAGAAACGGCTTCGGCAGCTATAAAAGCGAGGTTGACCTTGTTGTTTCGATGAGCGAGATTTATCTGAAGCTCATCAATGTGATGAATCGCGACAAAGCCTGCGAAGCAGCATCGCAGTCGGGCAGAATCGGCGTAAGCTGGGCAATCTGCGGCGGCGAAGGCTCTGCGCTTCTTAACGACAAAATTCTTGCGGCAGACGGAATTAACAATGTTATCTCCGTGCTTGACCAGATTGAGGACGGCAACATACCGCCCATCGATTTCGTTGAGCTTAACGCTTGCCCCAGCGGCTGCGTTGGCGGAGTTCTGACTATTGAAAATCCTTATGTTGCAAAAAACAGACTTCACACCCTGAGGCGTTATATGCCCATTGCTCTCAACAGCATGCCGGAGGACGGAAGCTATATCCCCAAGGAGAGTTTCCTTTCCGATATGCCGAGCTACAAGCCTCTCAACAGACTCAGCGACAACATCGGCGAGTCCATGAGGCTTATGTCAAAGATTCAGGCACTCCGCAAGGAATTGCCGGGAATTGACTGCGGCTCCTGCGGCGCACCTAACTGCCGCGCATTTGCGGAGGATATCGTTATGGGCAATGCAGACAGAAATGAGTGCATAATCGCTTACAAGGAACTGATTCAGAAATATATCAGAGAATATGACGGAGGTGAGCCGAATGACGGTGAATGAGCTTGCTCAGGTGCAGGGCTTCAAGGCACTGACCTTGCCTGACGGTGAAAGACAGATAAACGGCGTTTACATCGGCGACCTTCTCAGCTGGGTAATGGGCAGAGCGAAAGCGGACGATGCGTGGATAACAATAATGTCCAACATCAACATTGCCGCAGTTGCCGCTCTTGCGGACGTTGCCTGTGTTGTTCTTGCTGAGGGCGTTGAGCTTGATGCGGCGGTCAAAGACACCGCAAATGCAAAAGGAATCAACATTCTCACCGCCGAAATGCCTGCCTATGAAACGGCAATGGCTCTCGGCTCAAGGCTCTGATATGAAAAAGTATTATTACGACCTCCATATTCATTCCTGCCTTTCCCCTTGCGGCGATGACGATATGACCCCAAACAATATTGCGGGCATGGGCGTTGTTGCAAAGCTGGATGTTATGGCACTCACGGACCACAACTCCTGCCTTAACTGCCCTGCGTTCTTTAAGACGGCAGAGGCAAACGGAATTGTGCCCGTTGCGGGTATGGAGCTTACAACTGCGGAGGATATTCACCTTGTCTGCCTTTTTGAGCAGCTTGATGATGCACTGAAATTCAGCGAGGAAGTGAACAACCGCAGAATACCGTTCAAAAACCGTGTTGATATTTTCGGTCAGCAGATGATAATGGACGAAAATGACGAGGTTATCGGAATTGACGATTATCTGCTTTCAAACGCAACGCAGATTACCGTTGACGAAGCACCTGCTCTTGTTGAGCAATTCGGCGGAATATGCTACCCTGCCCATATTGACAGGGAGGCAAACGGAATTGTGGCAACTCTGGGTGTTTTTCCCGAGTTTCCTTATTTCCCTTGCGCCGAGCTTCACGACAGCGATAAAATCGGTGAATACAAAGAAAAATTCCCGATTATTTCGGATAAGCCCGTTGTTGTTTCGTCAGATGCCCATTATCTGTGGGATATCAGCGGAAGGCTCAACTGCTTTGAGCTTGATGTTGAAGAAGAAACCCCCGAAAATATCCGCAAAAAGCTTTTTGAGAGGTTGAAAGGCTTATGAAAGAACTTTCACTGAATGTTCTTGACATTGCAATGAACTCCGTCAAGGCAAAGGCAAAGAACATTCTTATAAAGCTCATTGAAGCAGACGGAAAGCTCACCCTCATAATTGAGGATGACGGCTGCGGAATGAGCGAAGAAACCGTTCAGAATGTTATGAATCCCTTTTACACAACCCGAACAACCCGAAGCGTAGGCATGGGCGTGCCCCTGCTGAAGCTTGCTGCGGAGCAGACGGGCGGAGGGATAACAATAAAATCCGTCAGCGAAAAGGACAATCCCCTTGAGCACGGAACAACGGTGACGGCGGAATTTTTTACAGATCACCTTGATTTCACACCTCTGGGCGATATTGTTTCAACCGTGACAACTCTTATTCAGGGCGCACCTGAAATCGAGTGGAGGTTAGAGCATATTGCGGAAAAAGGCTCGGTTGAGCTGGACACAAAGGAGCTGCGTGAAATTCTCGGCGATGTTCCGCTGGATAATTACGAAGTTATAAAATGGATTGACGGATATCTCAAAGAGGGATATGACGCGATTCTTTGATAATGTTTAATATTTAAAGAGAGGATAGATGTTATGAAATCATTGGCTGAGCTTGCAGCAATCAGAGACAAAATGAAGAACAAGGTTGTTCTTCGCGAAGGCAGCGGCGAAATCCGTGTTGTTGTCGGCATGGCAACCTGCGGTATCGCAGCAGGCGCAAGACCCGTTCTCAACGCTTTCGTTGAAGGCGTCAGCAACGCAGGTCTCGCAGAGAAGGTTACCGTTTCACAGACAGGATGCATCGGCGTTTGCCAGTATGAGCCCGTTGTGGAAATCTTTGAGGCAGACAAAGAAAAGGTTACTTATATCAAGATGACCCCCGAAAAGGCAGCTGAAGTTATTGAGAAGCACCTCAAGGGCGGCAACGTTATTCAGGAATACACAATCAGCAACGCTATCTCATAATGGAGGTTAAAGAAATATGATTCGTTCTCACGTATTGATTTGCGGCGGTACCGGCTGTACTTCATCGGGCAGTAAGGTACTCATTTCAACCTTCGAAAGCGAAATCGAAAAGAACGGTCTCGCAGAAGAAGTAAAGGTTGTTCAGACGGGTTGTTTCGGTCTTTGTGCCCTCGGCCCCGTTGTTATCATTTACCCTGAAGGCACATTCTACAGCCGTGTTCAGGAAAGCGATGTTGCCGAAATCGTTTCAGAGCATCTTCTCAAGGGCCGCCTTGTTGACAGACTTGTTTACAAGGATGCAGACGAGAGTGTTATTGAAGAAGCAGGCAAAACAATTTCACTTAACGACACAAACTTCTATAAGACCCAGAAGAGAGTTGCTCTTCGTAACTGCGGTCTTATCGACCCCGAAGACATTGATGAATACATCGCAATGGACGGTTATGCAGCACTCGGTAAGGTTCTCACAGAAATGACTCCCGAAGATGTTGTTAAGGTAGTTAAGGATTCAGGTCTCCGCGGCAGAGGCGGCGGCGGTTTCCCCACCGGTCTCAAGTGGAGCTTCACTGCAGCAAACGCAGCAGACCAGAAGTATGTTGTATGTAACGCTGACGAAGGCGACCCCGGCGCATTCATGGACCGTTCAGTTCTTGAAGGTGACCCCCACTGCCTTATCGAAGCTATGGCAATCTGCGGTTACGCAACAGGTGCAACCGAAGGTTATGTATATGTTCGTGCAGAGTACCCCATCGCTGTTAAGCGTCTTCAGCTTGCTATCGATCAGGCAAGAGAATACGGTCTTCTCGGCAAGAACATCTTCGACAGCGGCTTTGATTTTGACCTCTTCATCCGTCTCGGTGCAGGCGCATTCGTTTGCGGTGAAGAAACAGCTCTCATGACCTCAATCGAAGGTAACAGAGGCGAGCCCAGACCCCGTCCTCCCTATCCTGCAGTTAAGGGTCTTTTCGGCAAACCCACAACAGAAAACAACGTTGAAACATTTGCAAACATTCCTCAGATCATCCTCAAGGGTGCTGAATGGTTTGCATCAATGGGCACAGAAAAGTCAAAGGGCACAAAGGTATTTGCTCTCGGCGGCAAGATTGAGAACACAGGCCTTGTTGAAATCCCCATGGGTACAACTCTCCGCGAAATCATCTATGATATCGGTGGCGGTATCCCCAACGGCAAGAAGTTCAAGGCTGCTCAGACAGGCGGTCCCTCAGGCGGCTGTATCCCCGTCAGCCTTATTGACACTCCCATTGACTACGATAACCTCACAGCTATCGGCTGTATGATGGGTTCAGGCGGTCTTATCGTTATGGACGAAGACAACTGTATGGTTGACATCGCAAAGTTCTTCCTCGACTTCACAGTTGATGAATCCTGCGGTAAGTGTGCACCCTGCCGTATCGGCACAAAGCGTATGATGGAAATCCTTGAGAAGATCACAGACGGTAACGGCACTCTTGAAGACATTGATAAGCTTGAAGAGCTTGCATACTACATCAAGGAAAACTCACTCTGCGGTCTTGGCCAGACAGCTCCCAACCCCGTTCTTGCAACACTTAAGTTCTTCCGTGAGGAATACATTGCTCACGTTGTTGACAAGAAGTGCCCTGCAGGCGTATGTAAGAAGCTCCTCAACTACAGCATCGTTGCTGACAAGTGTAAGGGATGTACTCTCTGTGCAAGAAAGTGTCCCGTTAACGCAATCAGCGGCACTGTTAAGAATCCTCACGTTATCGACACAACAAAGTGTATCAAGTGCGGTGCTTGTATGGATTCCTGTAAGTTCGGCGCAATCATCAAAGGTTAATAGAGGAGGCATAAGATAATGGAAATGGTAAACATTAAAATAAACAATATGCCCCTGAGCGTTCCCAAGGGCATTTCAATCCTTGAGGCTGCAAGATATGCGGGTGTTGAGATCCCCACTCTCTGCTACCTTAAGGAAATGAACGAAATCGGCGCTTGCCGTATGTGTATGGTTGAAGTTAAGGGTGCTCGTTCACTCGTTGCTGCTTGCGTATTCCCCGTTAACGAGGGTATGGAAGTGTTCACAAACACAGAAAAGGTAAGAAACAGCCGCAAAACAAACCTTGAGCTTGTTCTTTCAACTCACAGAAAGGATTGCCTTTCCTGCGTAAGAAGCGGTAACTGCGAGCTTCAGAAGCTTTGCAAGGACTACGGCGTGGACAAGCTTGACACATTCGAGGGTGTATACCCCGAATTCCAGTATGACGATTCAGCTGCTCACATGATCAGAGACAACAGCAAGTGCGTGCTTTGCCGCCGCTGTGTTGCTGCTTGTGACAATCAGGCTATCAGCGTTATCGGCGCAAGCGCAAGAGGTTTCGATACTCACATCGGCTCACCCTTTGAGCTTCCCCTTAACGATTTCTCATGTGTATCCTGCGGTCAGTGTATTGTTAACTGCCCCGTTGGTGCAATCTATGAAAAGGACGATACCGCAAAGGTATTTGAAGCAATCGCAGACCCCGATAAGTTTGTTGTTGTTAACACTGCTCCCTCAATCAGAGTTACTCTCGGTGAGTGCTTCGGCAATGCAATCGGCACAAACGTAACAGGCAAGATGGTTGCAGCTCTCCGCAGACTTGGTTTCAGCAAGGTATTTGATACCGACTTCTCAGCTGACCTTACAATCATGGAAGAAGCAACAGAGCTTCTTGACAGAATCAACAACGGCGGCACTCTGCCCCTTATCACATCCTGCTCACCCGGTTGGGTTAAGTACTGCGAGCATTACTATCCCGAGCAGATCGACCATCTTTCAAGCTGTAAGTCACCTCAGCAGATGTTCGGCGCAGTAATCAAGACATGGTATGCAAAGAAGATGAACCTTGATCCCAAGGACATCGTTGTTGTAAGCATCATGCCCTGTACTGCAAAGAAGTTTGAGGCAGGCAGAGATGATCAGTCTGCAAGCGGCTATGCAGATGTTGACTACGCACTCACAACCCGTGAACTTGCAAGAATGATTGAAACTGCAGGCATCACATTCAACCTTCTTCCCGATGAAGAATTCGACAATCCTCTCGGCGAAGGCTCAGGTGCAGGCGTTATCTTCGGCGCAACAGGCGGCGTTATGGAAGCTGCTCTCAGAACTGCTTACGAAGTTCTTACAGGCGAAGAACTCAAGGCTCTTGAGTTCACAGAGGTAAGAGGCACAGACGGTCTCAAGGAAGCAACCTACACCATCGCAGGCAAGGAAATCAAGGTTTGCGCAGCAAGCGGCCTTAAGAATGCCCAGACTGTTATGGAAAAGATCAAGGCAGGCACAGCAGACTATCAGTTTGTTGAAATCATGGCTTGTCCCGGCGGTTGCGTAAACGGCGGCGGTCAGCCCGTTCAGCCCGCAAGCGTTCGCAACTTTGTTGACCTTAAGGGTATCAGAGGCAAGGCTCTTTATGAGGCAGATGCTAACCTTCCCGTAAGAAAGTCACACGAAAACGAAGCTGTTAAGGCAGTTTATGCCGAGTATTTTGAGAAGCCCGGCAGCCACATTGCTCACGAAGTTCTTCACACTCACTATGTGAAGAGAGGCAAGTACAGCAAATAATTAAACGGCAAACGCCCTGACTTTAACCGGTCGGGGCGTTTTTTGTTGCACTTTACACTTTGAACTTTGCATTAAAAAAGCACCCCGCAGGGTGCTTTTTTTAATAACCGAACTGGTTGAAATATTCAAACGGATCAATATAATACTGTGTTGTGGTTACGGGTTCGGAGCCGCCCTTATCCTCAACAAGAACGATATCAACATCAAATTCCTCGATGGAATAGTCTCCGTTGACTCTGCAGATTGAGAGGGTCAGCTTGTCGCCTACCTTGCCGTTATCAATCTTTTCAAGAAGAACATCGGCAGTGGTCAGGTCTTTGCCGTCAACGGCAGTAATCATATCATACTGTCTTACCTTTGTGCCTGCAAGGGAGCTGTCAGAGCTGATTTCATTGATGATGAGTGTGCCTGCGGGCAGACCTTTAATCTGCGCAATCATGCTGTACTGTGCGCTTGCGCTGACGGGGTAATAGGTGATGCCGAGCTTGGGTCTGTTGGGAACATAATTATAAGCGATAAGGTCATCAATAATCTGCTTTGCGGCGGTGATGGGAATTGCAAATCCCATACCCTCATAGTCTGTAGCCGCAATCTTCTGTGAATTGATGCCGATAACCTGGCCGTAAACATTCACAAGTGCGCCGCCCGAGTTTCCGGGGTTGATTGCCGCATCGTGCTGGATACATTTCATTGTGTAGCCGATTTCACTGCTTACGGGTCTGTCGATTGCCGAAACAAAGCCGCCTGTGAATGAGCCGAAAAATTCAACGCCGCCGGGGTTACCGATTGCATAAACGCTGTCACCGACTTTCAGGGCATTTGAGTTGCCGAATTCTGCGGCAGGCAGACCTTTTGCTTTTATTTTAAGAACGCCAAGGTCTGTCCTTGTGTCAAAACCGACTATTTCTGCGTCAAATGCGGTGCCGTCCTCGGTCTGCACTCTGACCTGAATTCCGGCATCGCTGATAACGTGAGCGCAGGTGACGATATAAGTGTATTCGCCTGACTTATCCTCGCCCATAATAACGCCCGTGCCTTCGCCTGCGGAAGAGTTGGAGCGCTGAGTATAAACAACAATGCCGACAATGCTGGGTTTCACCTTTTCCGCAATCTGCGCAGTGGTGAGCGCACCGTTAACGGATGCGGCTGTGGGAGTGACGGGGGATTCGTTGATGTTGAGCTTGGGCCCGTCCTCATTTTTATTCTTATCGGATGATGAAATGCTGCCGCCGTTATTTTCTTTTCTGATTGATGCAATGCCGAAACCGAGTGAGAACACAAGTATCAACGCAAGGCAAGCGGCAAATATTTTGAGACCTTTTCTGTCCTTTTTCGGAGGCTGAGCAGGTGCCTGATACTGATTGTATGAGGAATAATTCTGCTGATAACCGTAGTTGCCTGTGTTTTCGTTTCTTGTGTAAGAATTATCCGAATAAACAGGGTTTTCGGGGGGAGCAACAGGCTCTGCGCTGACGTGGGGAACATCTTCCTGAGCAGGTTCTTCCGCCACTTCCTGTGAAGGTTCTTCTGCAACGGTTTCCGCCGCGGTTGTTTCTTCCTGAGGAATGCTTTCTTCAGCTGCGGGTTCTTCGCAAGGAGCGGAAGTTTCTTCTTCGGGAATGTTATTCATAATATTTTCATCGTTCATGGTTCAGACCTCCGATAAATGAGTCAATGGGAATGATGCTATTTTAATTGAACTTCTTTAATAGAATTTGAACAAGCGGTAAAAAAATATTAAATCAATGGAAGTTGGAAAATAAATTCGGCATATTCGCCCTCTTCGCTTCGGGCAATAATGCTTCCGCCGTGAAGCTCAATGATTGTTTTGACAATATAAAGACCCATGCCTGCGCCTTTCACATCGTAGCTTCTGGATTTATCCACTTTATAGAATCTCTCAAATATTTTGTCTGTTTCTTCGCTGGGTATACCTTTGCCGCTGTTACGCACGCGGATAATAACTTTTTCCGAATCCGCTTTTGAATATACCTCAATGTATCCGCCGTCAGGAGTGAACTTGACCGCGTTGTCAATCAGATTATAAACAACCTGATTTATCATATCTTTATCTGCAACAACGTTGTTACTCTCAAAGGAGTCAAGACCTCTGATTTCAATATGTTTGCTGTCGATTATTTGCTCAAAGCTCAGCAGGGTGTGGAATATCATTTCGGAAATATCGAATGAAACGGGTTTCAGTTCAAGCTCGCCTGCTTCGATTTTGCTCATATTGAGCATTCCCGTAACAAGTCTTGAAAGACGCTTTACTTCGTTGGAAACTATTTTCAGATACCGAGTTTCCTTTTCAGGCTCAATTGTGCCGTCCAGAATTCCGTCAATGAATCCTCCGATTGTGGTCATGGGAGTTTTTAACTCGTGTGACACATTGGCAACAAAGCTTCTGCGGCTTGATTCAAGGGTGGCAAGTGCTTGCGCCATTGTGTTGAATGCCTGAATCAGCTCGTCCGTTTCATCCTGACCAAGCAGGTGAAGCTTGGATTTGATGGGAATTCTCTTTGAAAAATCACCTGTTGCATATTGCTTTGCCGCCGCGCTCATTTCGCGCAGAGGCTTTGTGAGCCTCAATGAAACAAGATAAACAAGAATGAATGCCATTGCAAATGCAAAAAGAGTTGCTGCCAGAAATACACGGAGCATACCTGCGATATAGGGCGCGAGGCCGTCAATAACAGACTGGGTTGAAAAAACAACCGCAACGGTCTGCCCGTTGACAACAACGGGAGAGCTGACGATGAAATGAACATTGCTCAGCGAATCGCCGAGAGTACCCGTTTCCGAAACCGTTGATTTGAGCGCATTCTGCATAATATCTTCGGGGATGGAATAGGAGTTATGCACCATGCAGTTGCCCGTATAGAGTGCCATATTGGATTGCAGAATCTCTTTGCAGTAAACAACCTGACCGTGAGTGTCCGTGATGAAAACATCGGCATCAATTGCATTGGAAATCTGATGGAGAGTGTTGCAGATAAGAATCACGGAAGCTCTGCCGCTCTGACCAAGATAGTCCGATTTCAGAACATCGCTTGTGTTTCGGGCAACGCTGACGGTGTTTTCGGTCAGAAGCTCTGTTTTTTCGTCCATCCAGAGACCTGAAACAAAAAGCAAGAGAGCTCCGCCTAAAAAGACGAAGCTTGCAAGAATTATTGAAATTGTGACAAGAAAATATTTTCGGAAAAGACCCGAGCTTTTTTTCTTTTTCATTTCATATTACTCCATTGTGCCGAACTTGTAGCCTACGCTCCACACGGTTTTGAGTTCCCATTTGTCGGAAACACCCTCAAGCTTTTCGCGCAGACGCTTGACATGAACGTCAACGGTTCTTGAGTCGCCGTAATAGTCAAAGCCCCACACTTCGTCAAGAAGTTGGTCTCTGGTGAAAACGCGGTTGGGGTTGCTTGCAAGGTGATATATGAGTTCAAGCTCTTTGGGAGGTGTGTCAATCTTTTTGCCGTCAACCTGAAGCTCGTAGTTAGTGAGGTTGATAACAAGCTTGTCATAGCGCACTTCTTTGATGTCTGTCTGTGCGCCTGCACCGCTTCTGCGGAGAACAGCCTTGATTCTTGCCATAACCTCTTTTGTTTCAAAGGGTTTCACAACATAGTCGTCCGCACCCAATTCAAAACCAAGCACCTTGTCGAAGGTTTCACCCTTGGCGGTAAGCATAATGATGGGCATATCCGAGGACTTTCTGATTTCGCGGCATACCTGCCAGCCGTCAAGCACGGGCAGCATAATGTCAAGAATCATAAGGTCGGGTGAAAGCTCGTGGAACAGTTTTATTGCCTCGCCGCCGTTGTGGGCAAGAGCAACCTCGTAGCCTTCCTTTTCGAGATAAAGCCTTAAAAGTTCGCAAATATTATTATCGTCATCTACAACAAGAATTCTTTCCGATGCCATAATAGTCCCCTCCTGTTTAATCTTCAATTATAATTATACTCCGAATTATAACAAATCTGTGAATTGCCGTGAAACAATTATGCCGCAAAAAATGAACAATTATTTAACGGAAAATCTGAAAACGGTGCAGGAATAGAATTTTTCGCCTGCATCAAAAGTACACTGCGGAAATTCGGGCATATTGGGTGTGTTGGGATAATACTGAGTTTCAAGGCAGAAACCTGCGTGCTGAACAAGAGGATTGCCCTGCTTGCCGATGATTGTTCCGTCAAGGAAATTGCCTGTGTAAAGCTGAACACCGCAAAGGTCGGTGAAAACTTCAAGCATTCTGCCGCTTTCGGGGTCATATGCCGTTGCGGCGGGGCCGTCACCCTCGTTAAGGCAGAAGTTGTGGTCATAACCCTTGCCGATTGCAAGCTGGTCATCCTCAGCACCGATATCCTTGCCGATAGCCTTTGCCTGTCTGAAATCAAAGGGAGTGCCCTCAACAGGTCTGATTTCGCCTGTGGGGATGCTGTTTTCGTCAATGGGTGTGTAAGCGTCAGCGTTAATCTGCAGAATATGGTCAAGCACATTGCCCTTGCCTGCAAGGTTGAAATATGCGTGGTTGGTCATATTGATGACTGTCTTTTTATCGCTTACCGCATAATATTCGATTTTAAGCGCGTTGTCCTCGTGAAGAGTGAAAACAACCCGGAAATCCACCTTGCCGGGGAAACCCATTGCGCCGTCAGGACTTGTGTAAGTCATTTCGAGAGAGTTATCGTCAATGATGATTGCTTTCCACACTGCGGTTGAAAGCTCTGCGCCGCCGTGAAGGCAGGTGATGCCTCTTTCGTTCTTTTCAACGTTATATTCAACGCCGTCAATTGAAAATTTACCGCCTGCAATTCTGTTGGCATATCTGCCAACGGTCATTCCCTCATAATCGGAATGGTTCTCGTGACCGTCAATTGTGTCAAAACCTGCAAGCACATCGGCAAAAATGCCGTTTTTATCCGCAACATAAATGCTGTTGACCGTTGCACCGTAGGTGATGATATCAACTGCGGTTTCCAGTGAGTTTTTTATTGTGTAGCAATCAACGGCTCTGCCGTCTGCTGTTGTTCCGAATGAATTCTTAACTATCATTTTTAATCCTCCAATAGGTTCTTGATTACATTATATATTGTTTTTTATTCGCCGTCAATCACGCTGTAATAATTATATCTTCCTCTGCTTTCGGTTGCCTTGCCGTATTGGATTGCCGACTTGGGGCAACGGTTGATGCAAGCCGTGCAGTGCTGGCATTTTTTCTTTGTCCAGACGGGTTTGCCGCCCTCAATAACTATAACGTTGTCGGGGCATAATTTTTCGCACAGACCGCAGGAAATGCATTTTTCGTCAGCGTGGAATTTTTTGGTGTTTCTGAAAGGGTTATAGAGAAGCGAAACAAAAGCGCTTTTCAGTTTTCCGCCGCTGACACCGCACACAGCCTGTTTCCGCGCCCTGATATCGGCGCAGATAGTTTCCAGCTCTTTGTCTGCGTGGCGCAGATATTTCTGCGCTTTTTCTTTGATGCAGGGGTCATACATAACCACATAATTATCGGGCATTCTGAGGGAAAATGAGTAGTCAAGCTTTCTGCCCAGAGTCTTTTCAAGCATTTTATCCGCCGTGCCTGTGTTTGCACCGCAGGTGATAACTGCGAAAACATATTTTCCGAGAGAGTTTTTTGTTTGAGGCATTGAGGCGAAGCGTTTCACGATTTCGGGCAGACCCCAGAAATAAACGGGAAAAACAAAACCCGTGATTTCATCCTCTGCAGAGCCGAAATTGCCGTTTTCCAAAGCTTCAACAATATCCGAAGCTTTGTCGTTCAGATTGTCTGCAATAACCTGGGCGGCGTGGCGTGAATTGCCTGTGCCTGAAAAATAATAAATCATATTAACACCTCTGTAAAATTTTAACATCGGCAAAAATTTTTGTCAATAAATTAAGGTTAATATATCCGACCTTTTAGGCATATTCAGTTTGAATATATTAACCTTATGCGGTTATAATATGAACGAACCGAGAGTTCATATAAATCAAAAGGAGTCTGTAACAATGGATAAGAACAATCAGCAGAATCAGAACAAGCAGAACAACAACGCTCAGAACAACCAGCAGAACAAGAACAACCAGAACAACGCTCAGAACAAGAAGAAGAACGAAAACTACTAAAAAAACCGCGGTATCTTTCATTCGAAAGGTACCGCAAATTTTATGCCCTGATATAATTTATCAAAATCAATATGTAATGATAAGCAACGGGGAGAAGCAGCGCAGGAACCATATTGAGGGTCCTGAACTTGTCTTTCAGCAGGAAATTAAAACCGATTGCCATAATTATTGCGTAGCCGACCATACATATCTGCTCAAGCAGTTCACCTTGCAAAATACCGCTTAATGACCCTGCAAGCAGGGAGATTCCGCCCTGATAAATAAGAATGGGGATAAAGGTGAAAATAACGCCGTAGCCGAGGGTTGCGCCGAAAATAACGGCATTAACGAAGTCCAGCGCGCTTTTCACGAGCAAAACAGAGCTGTCGCCCGTGAGACCGTCATTGATTGAGCCGACTATGGACATTGCGCCAACGCAGAAAAGCACCGTACCGTTGATGAAGCCCGAGGCGAATCCATCGGATCTGAATTTGTTTTCGATTCCTTTGCAGAATTTGCCGAAACGCCCGTCAAGATTCAGAAGTTCGCCGATGAATGTGCCGATAACAAGAAAAACAACCAGCAGCAGCTCGCCGCTGCTTGAAAGTTTGCCGTTTTCCTCGGTGAACATATTCGCAATAACGCCGTTTATGCCGATAATCAGCACCGCAAGACCGAGCGCCTTGTTGATGCTCTGTGTGTAGCTTTCTTTGATGCCTTTTTTCAGCAGTATGCCGATAAGACCGCCGACAACAACTACAACGGCATTGACCAATGTGCCTGTCATAAAATCACCTGCTTTTTGAATAATAGGATTTTATCACTTTACATCGCAAAAGTCAAGAGCCTTAAAAAAGGACAGCCGAAGCTGTCCTTTAAAAAACTTATTTCTGGAACATAAGAAGCAGGAAGCCTGCTGCAACGGCGGAACCGATAACACCTGCAACATTGGGACCCATTGCGTGCATAAGAAGGAAGTTTGTGGGATTGTACTTTCTGCCTTCCGCCTGTGCAACACGGGCTGCCATGGGAACGGCGGAAACACCTGCCGCACCGATGAGGGGATTGATTTTGCCGCCTGTAACAACATAAAGAAGCTTGCCGAGAAGAATGCCGCCTACGGTTGAGAATGCAAATGCGCAAAGACCGAGAACAACAATGAGAAGTGTTTTTGTCTGAATGAAGTCAACGCCGTTTGCGGTTGCACCAACGGTAACGCCGAGCATAATTGTGACGATGTTGGTGAGTGCATTCTGTGCGGTTTCGCTGAGTCTGTCCGTAACGCCGCATTCCTTAAGCAGATTGCCGAACATAAGCATACCGATAAGGGGAGCTGCATCGGGAAGCAGGAGAGCAACGATAACAAAAACAACGATGGGGAAAATTATCTTTTCAACCTTGCTTACCTTGCGGAGCTGCTTCATTTCAACTTCTCTTTCCTTCTTGGTGGTGAGAAGCTTCATAAGAGGGGGCTGAATGATGGGGATAAGTGCCATATAAGAATATGCGGCAAGGGCGATGGGTGCAAGCAGATGACCTGCAAGCTTTGAGGCAACGAGAATTGCCGTGGGGCCGTCTGCGCCGCCGATGATTGCGATTGAAGCAGCTTCCTGAGGAGTGAATCCGAGAAGAATTGCCACAACGAATGCAACATAAATGCCGAGCTGAGCCGCCGCACCGAGAAGAAGGCTGACGGGGTTTGCAAGAAGAGGACCGAAGTCTGTCATTGCGCCGATTCCGAGGAAGATAAGGCAGGGGAAGATTGAACTCTTGACGCCTGCGTAAATCAGCCTGAGAACACCCGAGTCATACCAATGAGCGCCTTCAACGATGTTGGATGTGTCCATAATGCCTGTGGGGTCTGCCATAAGACCTGCGCCGGGCATATTTGCAAGCAAAATACCGAATGCAATGGGCACAAGAAGAAGGGGTTCAAATTTCTTGGCGATGGCAAGATAAAGGAATACGAAAGCAACGAGAATCATTACAGCGTATTTCCAGCCGCCTTCCTGAGTGAAAAGCATAGAGAAACCTGAGTTCTCCCAGATTCCTTTTGCGATATTAACAATAAATTCCATTTTGTGGAGCCTCCTTAGCCGATAACTGCGAGAACCTCGTCAGTATCAACTGTTGAGCCCTTTGAAACGAGAATCTGCTTCACTGTGCCTGCGCAGGGAGCAACGATTTCGTTTTCCATTTTCATAGCTTCAAGAACGATGATAACATCACCTGCGTTAACGCTTGAGCCGACTGCAGTGTTAACTGCAAGGATTGTGCCGGGCATGGGAGCAGCAATTTTTGTGCCGTCTGCGGGAGCAGCGGGAGTAGCGGGAGCAGCGGGTGCAGCAGGTGCAGCCTCGGGAGCGGGAGCTGCTGCAGGAGCAACAGGAGCAGCTGCAGGTGCAGCAACGGGAGCTGCAACGGGTGCTGCAGGGATAACTGCATCTGTTACGTTTGCGATAACTGCTTCGCCTTCTTCAACGATTACTTCGTATGCTTTGCCGTTAAGATTTACAATGTATTTCATAATGATTATTCCTCCACTTTCTTGATTGATTTGAAGATGAGTCTTTCAAGGGGAATGCCGCTTTCGTTACTTACGATTGCCATGATTGTTGCAACGGTGTTTTCATCAACACCTTCAAGCTCGAGACCTGCGGGAGCAAGGCATCTGATTGACTTGAAGCTGAGTTTTTCAAGGGGAATGCCGCTCTGATCGCTTACAAGCGCCATCACAACTGCTGCTGTGCGCTCATCGGTGTCGATAAGGCGTATACCGCCTGCAACGGAAACTGCGGGAGCAGCTGCAGGTGTTGCCTGAACAGGTGCTGCGGCGGGAGCGGATGAAGCGTTGCTTGCGGCGTACTCCTCGGGAGATGTTGTGAGCTTGTCTTCAATGGCTTTGAATACTTTTGAAAGGAGAACAATGAGGACTGCAAGGATTGCGAGTTCAAGAAGAACCACTACGATGCCTGCAACCGCAACGAGCATTGTTTCCGACATTGTCAGTTCTATTTTATCTGCAAACATATCCGTCACCCTCAGTCAACTCTCTTGATTGTGTAAGCGAATGTGTTCTTCTTCTTTGCTTCACGCTTTTCGAAGAATGCCTCTGCCTGAGCAGGGAATGCAATGTATGAAAGAACATCTTCATCGCAGGTTGCTCTGTCGCCGAGATATGCTCTTGCTTCATCCATGCCGGGTTCAAGGGTGTCTGCAAATCTGCCGGTGAAGGGTGCTTCATCGCCGAGAACAAGCTTCTGGAGCTCTTCGCTCACCTTGCCGGGTGCCTGACCGTATTCGCCCTTGATGTAGCTCTTTACTTCCTTGGAGATGTTCTTGTATCTTTCGCCTGCAAGAACATTTGCAGTTGCCTGAACACCAACCATCTGGCTCATGGGAGTTACAAGGGGAGGATAACCGAGGTCTTCACGGACTCTGGGAGTCTCGAGAAGAACTTCGTCAAGTTTATCAAGCTTCTTCTGTGCAGTAAGCTGAGCAACAAGGTTTGAAAGCATACCGCCGGGAATCTGATAAATAAGAGCGTCTGTCTGAGTGCCCATAACAACGGGATTGAGAAGACCGCTTTCAAGTGCCTTCGCACGGATGGGCTTGAAGAAATCGTTGATTTCCTTGCATACGTTTTCATCAACATCAACTTCGTAGCCGTACTGCTTGAGAGTGTAAACAAGAGTTTCTGTTGCAGGCTGTGATGTGCCGCCTGAGAAGCAGGAAATAGCCGAGTCGATAACGTCTGCGCCTGCTTCAACGCACTTGAGAAGAGTCATAAAGCCGAGGCCTGTTGTTGAGTGAGTGTGAACAACGATGGGAACCTTTACGTTAGCCTTGAGAGCCTTAACAAGGTCATAACCCTCTTTAGGACTCATAATGCCTGCCATATCCTTGACGCAGATTGACTGAACGCCGAGAGCTTCAATCTGCTTTGCAAGCTTAACATAGTTGTCAAGATTGTGGATGGGGCTGATTGTGTAGCAGATTGTGCCTGATGCGTGAGCACCGCACTTGAGTGTTTCGTCAACTGCCACTTCAATGTTGCGCACGTCATTGAGTGCGTCAAAAATTCTGATGATATCGATGCCGTTTTCAACGCTCTTTCTGATGAACATACGGACAACGTCATCGGGATAATGCTTGTAGCCGAGAAGATTCTGGCCTCTGAGGAGCATCTGGAGCTTGGTGTTGGGGCAGGCTTTTCTGATGTTTCTCAGTCTCTCCCAGGGATCTTCATCGAGATAGCGAAGGCAGGAGTCAAAGGTTGCTCCGCCCCAGCACTCCAGTGAATAATAGCCTGCCTTGTCAAGCTTTTCAAGAACGGGCTTGAAATCTTTAAAAGGCATTCTTGTTGCGATAAGGGACTGGTTGGCATCTCTGAGCACTGTTTCTGTGAAATTAACTTTCATAAAAACTCAAATTCCTTTCTCTTTATTGGAAATTTTTCACGAATTAAAAGTTGATGCGTGCTGCGATATAATCTTCAAGAGCATCGATTGAAATACGCTCCTGCTGCATTGTGTCACGGTCACGCACGGTTACGCAATTGTCCTCAAGTGAGTCGAAGTCGAAAGTGATGCAGATGGGTGTTCCGATTTCGTCCTCGCGGCGGTAACGCTTGCCGATTGAACCTGTTTCGTCAAAGTCAACCATAAACTTCTTCTGGAGCTTTTCGTAAACCTTGAGAGCATCGGGTGAAAGCTTCTTTGAAAGGGGAAGAACTGCTGCCTTGAAGGGAGCAATTGCGGGGCTGAGGTGGAGAACAACTCTTGTGTCGTTCTTTTCAGCGTCAATAACCTCTTCATCATAAGCTTCGCAGAGGAGTGCAAGCACTGTTCTGTCAAGACCGTAGGTTGATTCGATGATGAAGGGGATGTACTTCTCGTTGGTTTCGGGGTCGAGATAATCCATCTTCTGACCGCTGTATTCCTGATGTCTTGTAAGGTCGAAGTTGGTTCTGTTGTGAGTGCCGTTGATTTCGCCCCAACCGAAGGGGAAGAGGAACTCGATGTCGCAGGCAGCCTTTGCGTAGTGAGCAAGCTTCTCGTGGTCGTGGTAACGGAGATTTTCAGCCTTGATGCCGAGATCCTGATAATACTTCATGCCGTATTCCTTGAAGTAATCGTAAAGCTCGTTGTCTGTGCCTTCCTTGCAGAAAGTCTGGAACTCCATCTGCTCGAACTCGATTGTTCTGAATGTGAAGTTGCCGGGTGTGATTTCATTTCTGAAAGCCTTGCCGATCTGACCGATGCTGAAGGGAAGCTTTGCTCTCATTGTTCTCTGAACGTTGAGGTAGTTAACATATTCACCCTGTGCATTTTCGGGGCGGAGATAGATAACGCTCTTGCTGTCGTTGGTAACGCCTCTGAAGGTCTGGAACATCAGGTTGAATTCTCTGATACCTGTGAAGTTGTGCTTGCCACACTTGGGGCAGGGAATTGAATGAGCCTTGATGTACTCAAACATTTCTTCCTTTGTCATGCCGTCTGCATGTGCTTCGGGGTCAAAGTCATCAATAAGGTTGTCCGCTCTGTGACGCATCTTGCATTCCTTGCAGTCAAGAAGGGGGTCAGAGAAGCTTGCAACATGACCGCTTGCTTCCCAGACTCTGGGATGCATGAGGATATCAGCGTCAACTTCGTAGCTGTTCTTTCTCTCCTGAATGAAACGCTTGCGCCAGGTGTCTTTTACGTTGTTTTTCATTCTTGCGCCGAGGGGGCCGTAGTCCCATGTGTTTGCAAGACCGCCGTAGATTTCGCTGCCTGCAAAAATGAAGCCTCTGCCCTTGCAGAGAGCAACGATTTTTTCCATGGTTTTGTCTGTGTTTTTCATCATATCCAAAACTCCCGCATTATAAATTTTTACATTTTATATGATACCCCAAAATATGTAAAAAATCAATGCTTTCCGCAACTAAAAAAGACCGCAAAAAGCGGCCTTTTTTGGTGATAATGATATATATATAAATTTTATAGATAAAATATAGAGATAAAACTGCAAACAACTCTCACGCCGACCAATCCGCCCTGAAGGTAGGTAAGTAAGTCTTATTAAATATTTGTTATTATATTCAGTCTTATTTGGGTCGGAAAAACCGAATTCTTGAGTTCGGTTTTGTGCATACTTACGGCAACCGTAATGTGTAAAAACGATACTGTTATGAAAACAGAGATAAAATTCCTTCGATAATCTGACCGACAGGCTCTTTTATCTGTTCCAGAAATTCGGGGCTTGTGAACTTTCTGAAAGCCTCGGCATAAATATCAAAAGCTTCCTCGCTGAAAAGCATACCAAACATATGAAATAATTCCGTTCTTGATTCCGCATCAAACAACATATTTACAATTGCGGCAAAAATCATAGGAAGAATAAAGGGTGCTAAAAGCACTGAGGTGCCCATAGTAAATCTCCTTTCTTAACCGAAAATCATTGAATAGAGTGTGCCGAATACAAAATTAAGAGCATACATCCCTTTAATCTGAAATTCAATGATTTTATCAGAATTTTCGGCTACAAACTGTGACAGCTTTTCAAAAACATCAAAACCCAACAAACCAAAAACATTCTCGACTGCTGCATAAAGAGCCATTAAAGGTGCGAGAAAAACCAAAAGAATTGATGTACCCATAATATCCTACCTTTCCAGAGTGTCAATCATCGTGAACAGATTGATGAAAAATTCGCGTGTTTTCTGTGCCTTGGAGTTGAGACCGATAACCGTGCCGTGGTCGCCCTTGCTGACGGGTGCCACATTCCAGATGCCGCGAGTGATGTCCTCTGCATTTTCGGGCAGGGACATATATTCCTCGCCTGAGGGATATCTTGCGGAAACAACATTGACAAGACCGTCATTTTCCTGCCATGATTCGTCAATTTCAATGCCGCCTGCAGTTGTGCCCTTGTATGCACCCATTGCAAGCGCAAAGGGTGAAAGAATGGGCAGGGTTGATGCGGTGGGGATATGCTTGCCGAGGATTTTGCCCTCCTGCGTGGTGCTGTAAGCATATGAAAAGTAGTAGATGCCTTCAACGGTCTTTATCTGCTTGTTGAGTTCAGCCGCGCCGTCAGGCGAAAGGTCGTAAGCCGCGTGGTCATTACCCGATGCGGTAACTGCCGCAATGGCACTTTTGGGGTCTATTTTATCAATGCCGAAATGACCGAGATTGAAGTCATAAACTCCCTCAACGGGACTTGCAATGCCTGCAACGCCGAAGCAGAGAGTCATCAGCATATCCGTTGTGTCCCCAACGCC
>CALFPM010000025.1 GCA_937919155.1 uncultured Clostridia bacterium | reverse complement strand
GTGAATACTATAAGAATATTTTTGCCGTTGAACTTGAAAATCAACAGGAAAAATGCCGAAAATATTCAAAGCTTTTTCCGCCTCTCGGATTACTGCTGGGAATTTCTGCGGCAATTTTTATGATATGAGGTGGTTTTTACGGATATAAGTATCGTAATTAAAATTGCGGCTGTCGGAATCATTGTGGCAATCCTGAATTCGGTTCTTGTTCGTTCGGGCAGAGAAGATTATGCGCTGATAACCATTCTTGCAGGTATTGTGGCGGTGCTGATGATGCTTATTCCTCAATTCGCAAGCCTGCTTGACACGGTTGAGAGTATAATGGATTTCTGATATGGATATTATCAAAGTAGCCTTTCTCGGAATCCTGACAGCCTTGCTTTACGCACTTATACGCAGTATCAAGCCCGAAATGGCGCCGCTCGTCATCTTGGGCGGTGTTGCGGTTTTGCTCGGTATCCTGTCGAGTGAACTTGTTGAAATAACAGGCAGTGTTGATGATATGATGGAGCTTGCAGGTCTGCAAAAGGAGAATGTGACAGTTCTTATCAAAGCTTTGGGAATATGCGTTGTCACTCAGTTTGCGGCGGATATCTGCTATGATAATTCCTGCTCAACCGTTGCGGCGGCAGTTGAACTTGCAGGCAGATTGGGCGCATTGACGCTGGCAATGCCCATGCTTAAATCTGTTGCAAGCCTTGCGATTGGATTGATAAACGGATGATTATTAAAATTCTGACAAGTCTTGTTCTTCTGCTGATTTTTTCGGTGAATACATACGGCGCGAACATTGATGATTACTATGAAAACAGCCTTGAGGCAAGCGGTGCAAAGGAGCTTGCGGACTATCTTTCCGATGAAACGGAGGATTATCTTGACAGACTCGGATGCGGCGATATGGATTTTGAAAAAATTCTGGATATGTCCCCGAAATCAGTTTTTGAACTGCTGAAAGGTATCGTTGCTGATGGATACAAACAGCCGCTGAAAGCCGCTCTGACTGCAACGGGCATTGTTTTGCTGGTCAGTGTTTGCTCTTGCTTTTTCCCCGATGATGAAAAGAGCAGGGCGGTTGTGAATATCATCTGCGGATGTACGGTTGCTCTCGGCATATTTGTTCCTGCAACGGAAAGCGTAAGGTCGGCGGTGACGGCAATAGGAGCCTGCGCAGGGTTTGAAAAAGCTCTCATTCCCGTGCTTGCCGCCGTGCTGACCGCAGGCGGAAAGCCTGTTGTTGCCCTCAGCTTCAAAGGTGCGGCCTTTGCGGCGGCAGAGTTTGTGCAATCTTTTGCCAAAAATTTTGCTTTGCCGCTGACGGGTATTTCCGCTTCTCTGAGCGTAACGGGAGCAATGCTGCCCACATTGAGGCTCAATGCGGTGAGCGATATGTTGCGGAAAACAATGGTTTCCGCTCTTGCCTGTGCGGCAGGACTTTTCACGGGGTTCCTTTCCCTCAAAAGCATTCTTGCATCCTCTGCGGATGCGTTGACCGTGAAAGGTGTCAGGATGGCGGCGTCATTTGTGCCTGTTGTGGGCGGTGCGCTGGGCGAGGCATACAGTTCTGTTGCGGCGAGCATATCTTTGCTGAAAAGCACTGTCGGAATTTATGCAATAATTGCTCTTGCGCTCATTTGTCTGCCTGTGGTTATTAATTTGTTTCTGTGGGTTCTGGCAATGAGGGCGGCGTATACCGTAAGCGACCTGCTTGACTGCCGCATATGCTCCGAAATACTTAAAGGAATATCCTTTGTTTTCTCAACGGTTAACTCAATTCTGCTTTTGTGTGCGGCGGTTTTTATTATATCAACGGGACTTGTAATTACTTTGGGTGGCGGTTAAATGGACGGTTTAAGACAATGGGCACTCTGCCTGGTTATTTCGGCGGCGGCAGTTGCGCTTGTGACAATAATAACACCGCGAGGCTCAACGGATAAAACCGTGAGGGCGGTTGCAGGGATTTTTATGGTTTCCGCTATATTTACTCCCGTTGCGGACATCACTTTTGATTTTGCATTGTCGGATTCTCAGGCGTATGCTCAGGTCGGTGCGGATGCACTTGCCGATTCAATGGTTGAATCTTGCCGCAGTGCGGCGGAAAATGCAATTCTTTCCTGCGCAGGCGAACACGGAATAACCGTTAATGAAATTTGCATAGATGCGGATATTGATGCAAACGGATGTATAATTATACACGGAATCGCCGTTGAAATCGGCAGGGACGGTGCCTGTAGCACGGCTGAACTTGAAAAGATTTTCGGCAATGCAACGGGAGTGCCCGTTGAGGTGAAAACAGAGTAAGGAACGGTATTTTATTTTGGAAAAAATGTTATAATATTT
>CALFPM010000024.1 GCA_937919155.1 uncultured Clostridia bacterium | reverse complement strand
ATAATGCCTACAAACTCTCCTCTTGTAATTGTTTCATTATTAAGAATTTTCTTTACTTGTATTGGTTCCCAAATAGCATTTATGGCGGTCATTAGTATCATAGACATTATAACACCATACATTCCAAACAGATTACCCAATAATATAGCTAAGGGAATATGACATAATGCTTCAATGGAAGTAAAGTAAAATTGCAGTTTAACTTTACCTGTACCATTAATTATGCTACAATGAATTCCACACCACATACTTAGAGTGTAATAACATAATATTAATATTTGCAGGAAATAATCGGATTCAACTTTATTTGATAACCAAATTTTATAAACTATACCAGATACAACAACTGCAAAAATACCCAAACCAACAAAACAAACGAACACTTTCTTCATTTTAGCTAAAGTGGAAGCAATCCACTTGAAATCTTTTCTAAAATACGCATCTGTAGTTGCTGACCATAATGGTGCATTAATGATACTGAATAGCATTGAAATTATACCTATATACTTATACGATATATTATATTCAGTTACAGCTTCTGGCCCTATGATTTGTGTCAAGATAAAATTATTTGTTTGAAATAATAATATTGCTGTAATCTGGATAACAAGGAATTTAAATCCTAAGTTGAATAATTTATCAGATAACTTTAAATCAATATCTGTAACCTTAAATGAAAGATTCTTTAATTTAGTTGAAAACAATATTAAGGTGTATATAAATACAACTATAACAGGAATTATAGACACAACACTTCCGTATTGTAATAGGCTCCATTTACTACCGCTATGAGCCATCATTGCAACCATAAGGAAAGCTACAAACTGTGAAGATACTTCTACTAATGATGATAAAGCTGGTTTTTGAATGGCAAATAATATAGAATTTATTAAAGGTGACATTAACGGCAATACATTTGTAATAGAAAAACCAACTGAAGAAATTTGTAAGAAATATCAAAACGTCAATAAAAAATCAAAGAAAAGGAAAAAATGCTCTCCGCTCTTGCCGAGAAGCGCGCAAGCGAAGGCTTTGCGGTTGAAGAATAATTTTCAAAGAAAAGGTGACCCCATTTGTCCAATAAAAAAGATTTAAGAAATATTGCTATCATCGCTCACGTTGACCACGGAAAGACCACTCTTGTTGACGAAATGCTCAAGCAGAGCGGCACTTTCCGTGATAACGAGCAGGTTGCGGACCGAGTTATGGACTCCAACGACCTTGAGCGTGAGAGAGGAATAACAATCCTTTCCAAAAATACATCCGTACACTACAAAAGCACAAAAATCAATGTTGTTGACACTCCCGGCCACGCCGATTTCGGCGGCGAGGTTGAGCGTATTCTGATGATGGTTGACGGCGTGCTTCTGCTTGTTGACGCCTTTGAGGGCTGTATGCCTCAGACGAGATTTGTTCTCAAAAAGGCACTCAATCTCAAGAAAAAGGTGCTTGTTGTCATCAATAAAATCGACCGCCCCAATGCCCGACCCTATGAGGTTGTGGATGAGGTGCTTGATTTGTTCATTGACCTTGGTGCGGACGAGGATCAGCTTGAATTTCCCGTCATTTATGCAAGCGCAAGAGACGGCTATTCAAGCCTTGACCCCAACAACAGAGGCGGCGATATGCAGCCCCTTTTCGAGGCTATTCTTGAAAATATTGACCCTCCCGAGGGCAATCCCGATGAGCCTCTTCAGGTGCTTTTCTCAAGCCTTGATTATGACGACTATGTGGGCAGAATCGGTGTCGGCAGAGTTGAAAGAGGCAGAATCAAGAAGAATCAGCAGATTACCCTCTGCAAAACAGACGGCACCACTCAGAATGTTAAGGTTTCAAGACTCTATCAGTTTGAGGGTCTTGCCCGTGTTGAATGCGAGGAAGCCGAAGCAGGCGATATCATCTGCGTTTCGGGTATTGAAGATATCAATATCGGCGAAACCGCCTGTACCCCCGATTGCGTTGAGGCTCTTCCTTTCATCAAAATCGATGAACCCACAATTTCAATGAACTTCATTGTTAACGACAGCCCCTTTGCAGGCAAGGAGGGCAAGTTTGTTACTACAAGAAACATCCGTGACAGACTTTTCAAAGAAGTTGAAACCAATGTAAGCATGAGAGTTGAGGAAACCGAATCCACAGATACTTTCAAGGTTTCGGGCAGAGGCGAGCTTCACCTTTCAATTCTCATTGAAACAATGCGCCGTCAGGGTTATGAATTCCAGGTTTCAAGACCCAAGGTTATTTTCAAGGAAATTGACGGTCAGCTTATGGAACCCATGGAGCTTCTTATCGTTGAAGTTCCCGAGCAGTATGTGGGCGCGGTTATTGAAAAGCTTGGCTCACGCAAGGGCGAGCTTGAGAATATGGGTGCCCGTGAGGGCGGCTCAACTCACCTTGAGTTCAAAATTCCCTCAAGAGGTCTTATCGGCTACCGTGCGGAATTCCTGACCGATACCAACGGCAACGGAATTATGAATCAGCTTTTTGACGGCTATGCACCCTATAAGGGCGACATTCAGACCCGTGAAAGAGGCTCAATCGTTGTTCATGAAACAGGTGTCAGCACCGCTTACGGTCTGTTCAACACTCAGGACAGAGGCAGACTTTTCATTCCTGCAGGTGTTGATGTCTATGAAGGTATGATTGTGGGCGAATGTGCAAAGAATGAAGATATAGTATGTAATGTCTGCAAGACAAAGCATCTCACAAACACCCGTGCATCAGGCTCCGATGATGCGCTCAGGCTTGTGCCTCACAGCGTGCTCAGCCTTGAACAGTGCATGGAATTCATAAAGGATGATGAACTGCTGGAGGTAACTCCCGTTTCACTCAGACTCCGCAAGCGTATCCTTTCAAAGGAATTGCGCATGAAGCAGCAGTTCAAGAAGAAATAAAATGTGCGAAAAGAAAACCGCCGTTACTCTTGGCAGCTTTGACGGCTTACACAAAGGACATATGACGGTTATTGCCTGTGCTTTTGAAATGCAACAAGAGCACGGGCTTTTGCCCCTTGTGCTTTTGTTTGACAGACACCCTATGCTGACCATAGCAGGCAAAGCACCTGATAAGGTGCTGCAATCGTCTCTCCGTGACGAAATTATTGCCGCAACGGGAGCGGAAAAGAGGATTGTTCCTTTTGATCTGGTCAAGGATATGACCTGCAGGGAGTTTTTTGAAGAAATCCTTATGGGCAAGCTGAATGCGGGCGGTGTCTGCTGCGGCTGGAATTACCGCTTCGGCAGAAACAACGAGGGCGGTATTGACGAACTCAGTGCTCTTTGCGATGAATACGGAGTGAAGCTGAAAGTCAGCAAGCCTGTTGATTATCAGGGAAGTCCCGTCAGTTCAACAAGAATAAGGCAGGCGGTTGAGCAGGGAGATATTCCCCTTGCCAACGCAATGCTTGGCAGAGAATTCCGCTATAAGCAGACCGTTGTTGACGGTCAGCACAGAGGCAGGCTTATCGGCGCACCGACCATAAATCAGCGCTTTGACGAAGGCTTTGTGAGACCCCGTAAGGGCGTTTATGCATCGGTTACCGTTGTTGACGGCAGGGAGTATCCCTCTGTTACCAACATCGGCTTGCGCCCCTCTTTTGAGAATGAAGATTTCCGCAGCGAAACCTGCATTCTGGGATTCAGCGGCAATCTTTACGGTCTTGAAATTGAGGTAAGACTGCTTGAATATCTCCGTGATGAGGTTAAATTCGACTCAGTGGATGAACTTTCGGCTCAGATTCATAAGGATGCCGAAAAATCCGAAAAAATATTTGCAGACCGAGGTGGAAACGGCAATGTATGAAAATTGGGAACAGCTTAAGGCTGACTGTATGCAGTGCAGGAAATGCGGACTTTGCGAAACAAGAACAAACCTTGTTTTCGGTGTGGGCAACGAAAATGCCGAGGTAATGTTTATCGGCGAGGGACCCGGCGAAAATGAAGATTTGCAGGGAGAGCCTTTCGTTGGCAGAGGCGGCAAGCTCCTTGATAAATTCCTGGAGGCAGTTGACCTTGACCGCAAAAAGAATATTTATATTGCCAATATGGTGAAATGCCGTCCGCCCAAAAACAGAGACCCTCTCCCCGAGGAGCAGGATTGCTGTATTGAATGGCTCAGGGAGCAGACAAGGCTCATCAAGCCGAAAATTATTGTCTGCCTCGGCAGAATATCGGCGCAGAGACTTATCTCAAAGGACTTCAAGGTTACTCAGCAGCACGGCGAATTCATCGAAAAAGGCGGAATTCTCTTTATGGGCACATTCCACCCTGCCGCACTTCTGCGCAACCCCAACCAGAAGCCCGATGCACTTGAAGATTTTCTGGCACTTCAGAGAAAAATCAAGGAAATCTGCGACCATACATATTGATATAAGAAAGGCTTGTGCAAATACCGCACAAGCCTTGATTTTTTATATTTCTTCCGCAACGGCGGTAATAACCGTCATATCGTCAAATCTGTTTCCGCACCGTCTGCGAGCGGAATCCACAATATCCTGAGAAAATGCGCTTGCGTCAATGCCGCCCGAAAAGCCTTTTATTTCATCCTTCAGCCAGTTGTTTCCGCAACCGAGAATGCCGTCACTGACCATAACAAGGGTATCTCCGCCTCGGAGTTTGAGGGTGTAGCGGTTGAATGTGACCTTGCTGAGTATTCCGAGAGGTGTGGATGGGATTTCCGCCGCACGCACCTTGCCCGAAAAGGTGTAAAAGGAGGGGGCGGCACCCGCTTTGTAAAGTGTTGTACTGCCGTCAAAAAGGTCTATTTCCGCCACATCAAGGGTGGAGAGCGATTCGTCATCGGATTTAACGGAAAGGGCGGAATTGGTTATGCTCAGTGCGGAATCGAGGCTCACTCCTGCTCTCACAAGCCGCGAAAAAAGCTCAACCGTCATGGTTGAATCTATTGCCGCTCTGCCGCCCGTGCCCATGCCGTCACTGAGGATGATATAAGCCTTGGCTTCGGTCTGAAAGCATTCAAAATAATCTCCGCAAAGCTTCTGATTTCCGTAGCTTGCGCAGGCTGATCCCATACGGATTCTGAAAAGCTCCTTTCGCAGGAAAACAAGCTCCTTGCCCTCGGAAAGTTCTTTTATGCGGGGCGGATTGAGGGTCACTTCAAGCTCCGTGGAAAGGGCGGCGGTGAGCTGAGAAAGGCTTGTGGATGGCGGTATTTCCTCAACAACACAGCTGAGCCTCAGTGCCCCCGAAAGAGGCTGAATGCAGCTTGTGCTTTTCACTTCAAATCCAAAGTCAGAGAGCACTCTGGCGGCGCATTTTTCCTTGCCGAAAAGGACTTTTGCCCCCTTGCTCAAATCCTCGGAAAGCTCGCGCAGAAGGGTTGCCGTCCAGTCAAACTGACCGCAGGCAAGAGCGCGGTTGCGGGCGGAATTTGCCTGCAATGCGTTAACTGCATTCCGTGTGGCATACACTCGGTTGAAGCAGTCGGCAAGCCGCGGCACACAGGGGCATTTTTTGTTGAAATCGGCTGAAAAATCGTTTGCATCAACGGTTTCACCGTGGGAAAGCTTTTCAAGTATGGCGGCGAAATCTCCCTCTTCGGGGCAGAATGTGTCTTTGAGCCTGCACTGTGCGCAAACCCTTTCCCGCACTCGCATACAGACCATAACATCGTTTGCAGGCGACAGTGCTTCAATGCCTTTTGAAACATTGGCAACGCACTCCGAAACGGAGCCCACCGCCTTTGCGGTTTCCATCAGCCTTTCCCCTGCGGAGCTGAATTCAAAGTCAATTCTTTTTGTTTTGGGATTGAGTATGTTGTTCCTTACGCGGGAAAGCTTTGCCTTGGGTATGGCGGCAAAAATGAACGCCGCCAACGCCGATTCCGCAAACACGCAAAGACCCTCGTTGGTGCCGTCAAGCAGGGCGGCAATACCTGCCGCAAGGGTAAAAATAAGCGCGCATACAATCTGCCCGAATTTTGAAAAAATGCCCGAAAGCAGGCCGCAGATTCCGTAGCAGATGCTCAGTGCAACTCCCGTGCCTGAAACCGCAATGCATCCGCCGATGGCAATGCCTGCAATGCTTCCGCCCGAGCGGCTGAAAAGATAAGCGGCGGTAAGTATAACAAAACATCCGAAAAAACGGGCAGGTCGGAATCCCATCAGGCTCAGCTCCGATGAACCGAGAAGCAGGGTGCAAAGGCTTGCCACAATGCAGACAAGACTGTGGTTGTCCAGCATATAGGGACTGCGTTTTCCTGCAATACAGTCAACGGTGCCCGAATAGAATGTGACAGAAGCGGCACACAGCAGGCTTGAGCAGATAATCAGCAAAAATTCCGCGAGATTGGGTGAATTTGCGAGCATAACAGCCTCGCCGCACAGAAAGCACAGCAGAAACACGGTGACGGAAAATATCAGTCTTTTTTTCTTGCGTATTCCCGTGTGTTCGGCAATGAAAACCGTGCCTGTTATTCCTGCGAGAGGAATCAGACCGCTCAGCATTTCGCCGCCGTCAAGGCGCAATATTGCGCCCAGCGCGCCGCCTGCCGCCGCGCAAATCAGTTCTGCACCCGTACACGCGGCGCAAAGACCAATGCTCAGCGGAATTCTGAACGAAAAAAGTCCCGCTCCCGAAAGAATGAAACTGCAGACAAAATACAGAACACAGGTCAGAATTTTAATTCCTCTGTCCCACAGAATGTCGGCAGAATCCATTCCTCGGACAGTTTTTGAATTTTCCATAGTTTTTTCACTCCTTTTCCCCATTATTGCACACGGGATATGGAAAATACTGTCACTTGATGAGCGAAAAACTTAATTTTTTTAAGGATTTTTTTGTAAAAATGGTATTTATACTGTTCATTTTTGTTTTTTTATGATATAATAAACCGAATATAACAAAATAGGAGGGGTCTGCTTAATGGAAATGCAAAACGAGAAGCAGGGTCTTATCATAGGACGAAATGCCGTTGCCGAGGCGCTTAAAAGCGGCAGAGCCATTGACTGCCTGCTTGTAGCCAAGGGCGAAAGAGGCGGCTCCGTTGGAAAAATAATCGGTCAGTGCCGCGACAAGGGAATTGTTGTTAAGGAAACGGACAGACGCAAGCTGGACAAAATCTGCGAGGGAGAAAACCATCAGGGCGTTGCCGCGTGGGCGGCGGTGCATGAGTATTCCTCCATTGAAGATATTCTTGCAAATGCAGAGAGCAAGGGCGAAGAGCCTTTTGTGATTATCTGCGATGAAATTGAGGATCCCCACAATCTGGGTGCAATAATCAGGACGGCGGATGCCTGCGGTGCTCACGGAATCATTATTCCAAAGCGCAGAGGAGTTGCTCTTACCTATGCGGTAGGCAAGGTTTCTGCAGGCGCGGTTGAATATGTGCCTGTTGCCAGGGTATCTAATCTGCCCAACACCATAGAAGAACTCAAAGAAAAAGGTTTCTGGGTTTACGGCGCGGATATGGACGGCAAACGCTGGGATGAGCAGGATTATTCGGGCAAGGTTGCTCTTGTTGTCGGTTCCGAAGGCAAGGGCATCGGCAGACTTGTGAGAGAAAAATGCGATTTTGTTGTTTCTATCCCGATGTATGGCTCGGTAAACTCCCTGAATGTTTCCGCGGCGGCTGCGATCTTGCTTTTTGAAGCATCCGAGCAGCA
>CALFPM010000023.1 GCA_937919155.1 uncultured Clostridia bacterium | reverse complement strand
CTGTGGCTAAAATATGCCTTTCAAAACCGTATAGAGTTCGAGTCGTTTTACTCTAACTTATGTATTTTTCAATGAATTCTTTCATCTTTGCATCATATTCTTCTTTTGCGTCATAATATGAATAAGCGTGAGTTGCGCCGGGAATTGTGAGAATATCTTTTTCAACGGGACAGGCATCATAGAGTCTGCCGCACATCTCAAAAGGCACAAGTGTGTCTTCCTCGCCGTGAATGAAAAGCACGGGATTTTTTGCGTTGTTCATTGTTCCGAGAGGATCAGCGTCCTTTTGGAGGTCATATTTCGAAATTGCTTTACAGTAAAGATTCGCAATGCGGACGATTGCCTGTGAGCTGTGATTCAGCTTCATTCCTTTCATCTTTGCCGCAACTTCCTCAAGTCCGTTGGTGAAACCGCAGTCCTCGATAATAACCTTTACCTGAGGCTGAGGGTCGGTGTTGTTGACGAGCATAACCGTTGCCGCGCCCATGGAGATTCCGTGCAGAATGATTTCAATGTCCTCTCCGAAACGCTCAACAAGAGTGTCAATCCACTGCTTTATGTCCTTGCTGTCCCAGGAACCAAATCCGATGAGGCTGCCGTCACTTCTGCCGTGGCCTCTCAGGTCGGGTAAAAGATAGTTGCAGTTCATGTCGTAGTGGTAGAAGGGGAAAAGATGGCTGCATTCATCGGGACCGTTGCAGTTATGACCGTGAACGCAGACTGCAAATCTTTTTGACGGTCTTTCGGACGGCACAAACCAGGCTCTGAGCCTGAGTCCGTCAGGAGTGATGATTTCAATGTCCTCGGGGTTGTGAGCCTGCAGAAAAGCGTTGTTTCTCTTTCTCACTTCTGTTCGAAGAATTTTTTTAGGCTCTGTCTCAGGCTTTCTCTCTCTTTTGGAAACACAGGCAATTTTGTAGCACGCGGCGCCTGCGGTTGCGGCGGCAACGGCGGCAAAGGTGCCGATTCCTGCAATTATTTTACCTTTTTTCATTGTCAGACCTCCCTCGGAATTGCTTTGTCTGTTTTTATTTTATCACATCAGGAAGAATATTTCAATCGTGCAGAATAATTAAGATGAAGAAAAAATAAAAAAATTTAAAAAAAGTGTTGACAAAACCAAAAATGTGTACTATAATAAGCAAGCCCTTTGAGGTTAATATATGGCGGCATAGCTCAGAGGCTAGAGCAACCGGTTCATACCCGGTAGGTCGTGGGTTCAAATCCAACTGCCGCTACCAATAATTTGGCCCGGTGGTCAAGCGGTTAAGACACCGCCCTTTCACGGCGGTAACACGGGTTCGATTCCCGTCCGGGTCACCACGACAAAAGACCGATGCAAAAGCATCGGTCTTTTTCTTTTGTCAAAAAATTATTTATTTTCTATCATTTCAATTATTTTATCAACGCATTGCTCTGCGGTCAGTCCGCGGCAGTCAACGGTAAAGTCGGCATATTTTTCGTAAAGGGGTGCCCTTTCGCGGTAGAGGTCTGCGATGGAGGTGCCCTCTTTCATTGCGATGCCTCGGGTGTGAATGTTGTTGATTCTTTTTTCAATTTCTTCGGGCATCAGCCTGAGGTAAACGGCAATTCCGTCTTTCTTCAGTCTGCCCATTGCCTCTTCGCCGTAAACGACACTGCCGCCCGTGGCAACAACGCAGTTGAGGAAACTCCACGAGCTGATAACATCGTTTTCAATTTTCAAAAATTCCTCAATTCCTTTGCTGTTTATTATTTCACAAAGGCTTGTTGAGTATTTTTTCTGAATAAGCAGGTCGGTGTCCACAAAGTCCATCAGCATTGACTTTGCCAGAAGAACGCCGATTGTGCTTTTTCCTGCGCCGGGCATACCGATAAGAATAATATTTTTCATAAAATCACCTGTTGGAATTATATCACTCATTTTGCCGTTTGTATAGATTATTCTCGCAAATTGATGATTTTTCCCTGAGATAAACGAAAAGATCTGTGCGGTTCTTAAACCGTCACAGACCTTGTTTTTATTTATCCTGCGGATAGACAACACCTGTCATTTTTCTGATTTCGTCCATCTGTCGGGTGATGTAAAGGGTTTGCTCACGGGTCACAACGGGGCTTTCCGAAAGTCCCTGAGAAACGCACTCGCAGAAATGAGTAATCTGCTCCTCAAATCCGTTGCCTGCATAGGGGGTGGGGATTTTCTGAGTTTCGCCGTTGTTGAGATAAATCTCAATTTCCTGCGGTGCATAGAATCTGCGCAGGTGGGCATAACCCTTGCTGCCGTAAACATAGCCTTCGTTGGGTTTTCTCAGCAGAATTGCGCTTGAGATTTCCGCGATTCCTCCGTTTTTGAATTTGAGCAGAGCGCAGGTATGGCTGTCCACTCCGTTATAAATATCCGAATGCGCGTCAATTTTCTCAACATCTTTTCCCAGATACCATTCCGCAAAGTTCAGTCCGTAAACACCGACATCAAGCAGTGAACCGCCGCCGTTTTCGGGCTTGAAAACATGGTGGTCCATTTCATCTTCGTCCATTGTATAGCAGAATTTGCCCTCAACGCCGAGAATATCTCCGAGAACGCCTTGGTTGACCAGTTCAAGCATTTTCAGCGTGCCGGGAACGAGCCTTGCCCACATTGCTTCCATAAGAAGAACTTTGTTTTCTTCTGCACAGCGGAACATTTCCTCTGCTTCTGCGGTGTTGACTGCCATCGGCTTTTCGCAAAGAACATGCTTGCCGTTATTCATCATCAGGCAGGAGCAACCGATGTGACCCGAATGGGGAACGGCAATATATGCCGCGTCAATAACATCGGACTGTGCCATTTTTTCGTAACTGTCAAAGCGGACGGGAATATCAAATTCATCGCCGAATTTTTCTGCATTTTCTTTTGTTCTTGATGCAACGGCAACAAGTTCGGCATTGCTCACGTTTTTTATTGCTTGTGCAAAGCGGTGGGCAATTGTGCCCGTGCCGACTATTCCGAAACGAATTTTATTGTTCATAAGTTTCTCCATTTCAAATGTGTTATTCCGAAATCAGATTTGCGTAAAGAGCCTCAAGCTCTTCATAGTGAGTGTAGTTTTCCGCCTGTTCAATAAGATTTTTTGCATCGGTGCAGGGTTTGGTGATTCTTGCATAAACCGAGGCGGCTTTCATATAAGCATTCAGATCCCGTTTGATTTTCAGACTGTCAATGAAAGTGTGCGCCTCTCTGTTGATTATTTCCTCTTTTGCGGATTCATCGGGAGCAGAAATATTCTCTGTGCCGTATTTTTTGATAAGTGAAGCGGATTCTTTTTTGATGCGTGCATTTCTGATTGCATCGGAGCGGATTGCCTTTTCTTCATCCGTTTTCCTCGGCATTTTCTTTGCGGCTTTCAGATCTTCCTTTGCGGTTTCATAGAAATAAACAAGACCTCTTGTATAGTCTTTCTGTGCCTGTGCAAGCCTTGCTTTGCCTGCTGACGTTGAAAATTTGTTGAGGTCATCCATAATGATGGCGGCTCTTTCAATTGCAAGGTTTGTTTCCCTGATTTCTCTTTTTGCCGCTTTATCCGCTTTTTTGTCAGCCGTCAGCTTTTCTTTGCCGTAAAGGCTCTTTGCCTGATGAATAATATCCATAGCCTCGGTAAACTCTGCGTTTTCAAGCGCGCCGAGAGAATGATTCTCAAACATTGTGCGGATTTTAAGAACATCAACATATGCTCTGTGCTTGTTTTCCGTCAGGTCATAGAAACAGAAGGGGATAAGATTGAGCAGAGCGCCGACCGCGGAGCAAATAATCAGAACTTCAAAAAGATTGTTGCGGATTGCATCGTCATAAAGAACATTGTAGTCCTCGAGCAGACCCATCTTTTCGTAAACCGCAGGGTAGAACATACCTGTGAAAAAGCCGATGACTGTGCCGATCATTCCGAGAGGTCCGAAAAGTCCGTCAACCCTGACTCCCGTTTTCCACTGGTGGTAATCCCTCATATCGGCACTTATCTGATGCTGAACAATGTTCCAGAAAGTGTTGATGAATGTGTTGATATACCAGAGAACGCAGATTACAATAATGTTCTGATATGTGAAATAGAGAATGATAAGAATGAATATGTTGAGTGAGTTTGCGGTGATGAGAAGATTTCTTTTGCCCATTATCCTGATTGCAAGGGGAGCAAGAAGCATTGACCACAGGGCAGCATTGCCGATGATTGTGTTTGCAACACCGAGCATTTCCTGATGTTCTCCGCCGTTGCCGTAGACAAATGACCAGCCAAGCACCACGCCGTAGCCTGATTCAAGAAAAACAACCCATGCCGCCGACTGAATAATCCAGTAATATTTGTTCTTTGCAATCTCGCGGATTGCATCAAGCATTCTGACGGGTTCGGGTTTCTTTTTGGGCAGAATGAGCCTTTCCTTGACTTTGCGGAAAAAGACGGTGGCAACTATCAGACCCGTTATTGTGAAAAAAGGATAAATTATTCTGTAAGTGCGGATGTTGTTCAGACCCCAGGTGATGCCTGCGATAAAGGGCACGGCAAAACCTGTTATTGTTGGCGCAAGTGAATAAATAACCTGTGATATGCTCATTACCGTGGCTCTTTCCTGAGCATTCGGGGTTATTATCTGCTGAAAATATGTGTAGCTTTCATTGAAAAAGCAGAGAAAAATATTCATCAGCATATACATCAGCCAGACAACAACCGCCTTGGTAATGTATTCCATGTTTTCATAAGGGAGCCAGACAAAAACAGTTGAAATGAAAACAATGGGCAGGCCTGTTCTCCTGATGAACGGCAGGAATTTTCCGCCTTTCAGGTTATGGTTATCATAATACCAGCTTCTGAAAATGCCTATGGGAATGCCCACAAGGTTTGCGACAATGAGCATAACGGAAAGATCCATAGGTTTCAGTCCGATGCTTGCACCCACAAGGAAGTTGGATGCATCCAGACCGATTGCGGAGGCGAGCAGTGTCATCCAATGAACTCCGAAGCCTGCGCCGCTGAGACTTGCCACTTCTTTATAGGGGATGTAATTGCCTTTTGCAGGAGTTTGCCAATATTCTTTGGCGGTCTGAATCACATTTCCGACCTTTGCTTTAAATCCCGTTTTAACTTCGCTTCCCATATAATGAAAACCTCCGTTTTTTGTTCTTTGAAAATTATATCACATCATTGTCGGCATATCAAGAGAGCTTATTTTTCTTTATATTTTCATTAATTACACTTGTGCAGAACAAACAAAATGTGTTATTATTGAACAGTAATTAAAGAAAAGGAGAGACGTTATGAACGTTATTTACACAAAAAACGCACCCGAGGCAATCGGACCTTATTCACAGGCAATCGTTGCAGGCGGACTTGTTTTTACCTCGGGTCAGATACCCATTAATCCCGAGAGCGGTGCCATTGAAGCCGAAACAATAACGGAGCAGACCGAGCAGGTCTGCCAAAACATAAAAGCCGTTCTTGAAGCGGCAGGCAGCAGTCTTGAAAAGGTTGTCAAAACAGTTTGCTTTCTCAGCGATATGAGCAACTTTGCAGCTTTCAACGAAGTTTATGCAAAATATTTCACGGGAAAGCCAGCGCGTTCCTGCGTTGCAGTCAAGGAACTTCCGAAGAGTGTTCTTGTTGAAATTGATACCGTTGCGGAAGTATAAAGGTGTCGTTGATTAACAATAACATATGCGGAACGGCTTCTAAAGTCTTGACAAAACCGAAGAGCGTGATATAATAGTATAAATTAATATTGAACCAAGGGAACCAGCTGTCTGCAGAGGATGTTGGTTCCTTTATGTTTTTTTGAAGGCAGACAAAGAATATATATTGATATAAAGGAGACTGCGATATGGAAATTCAACTTCAGGAACTTATTGAGCAGATTAAAAAAGACGGTGTGGATGCGGCTGAAACACAGGCTGCAGCAATACTTGAATCTGCAAAAGCAGAAGCTGAAAAAATCGTTGCCGAAGCTAAGCTGCAGGCAGATAAGCTTATTGCCGATGCAAAGAGCGAAAACGAAAAAACCGTTAAATCGGGCGAAGACGCAATCCGTCAGGCAGGGCGAAATCTGCTTATCTCATTCAGAGAAAGCGTCACAAGAGAGCTCAAGGCGATTGTGAGCGACAATGTCAATGCCGTTTATTCTTCCGATGACTTTGCGAAGCTTATCGTAAGTGCCGTTGAGGCATGGGCAGGGAAACCCGAATCGGATGATATAACCGTGATTCTTAACGGCAGCGACCTTGCAAAGCTTGAAGAAGCACTTCTTGCGGAACTTAAGGCAAAAATGCTGGGCGGAGTTACCCTTAAGGCAAACGATAATTTTGACGGCGGTTTCCGTGTTGCCGTGAATAACGGTGCGGTTTATTATGATTATTCCGCAGAGGCGGTTACCGATATGCTTTCAAATTATCTCAGCCCCAGGGTTACCGCACTTCTGAAAGAGGCTGAATAATTATGGCTGAATATTATCTGATATCTCAATTGCCGTCACTTGACGGAATCGGCGACAGCACGCCTCTTCCCATAACATCGGAAAGATTTACGGAGCTTTGCGGAAGATTTCTCGGCAAAAAAGCGCAGAGTGAATTGGAAAAGCTGACTCTTGTTCCTTCTCGGAATCCCGAAAAAACTTCATCTGCACTGATTGAAAAATGGAATGAGGGCGAGAGCAGTCTGCGCCTTGTTCTTGCAAAGCTTCGTGCAGATAAAATGAACAAGCATTTTGATGCCGATAATCAATCGTATCCTGCGGGACTTTTGCAAGCGGCGCGCACTGCCGTTGAAATCGAAAGCCCCATGGACGCGGAAAAATTTCTTAATAAATACCGTCTTGATTTTCTTGAAACCCTCAGACCGATGGATTCTTTTTCGGAAGAGTTCGTGTTTTATTACGGTCTGAAGCTGAAACTCATTGAACGGGTGAGAAAATTCGATTCGGAAAGCGGCGAATCCGCATACAGAAATATCTATGACTCCATTATGAATGGGGACAGATCGGAGGTTATACAATGACCGAAAACAAAGGTAAGGTAGTAAGCATTAACGGCAACCTTGTGTCTGTCAGGTTTGACGGCAATGTTTCGATGAACGAAATCTGCTATGTTAATGTTGACGATACAAAGCTTAAGAGCGAGGTTATCCGTATCCGCGGAGATATTGCGCAGATACAGGTTTATGAAATGACAAACGGCATCAAGTGCGGAGATGATGTTGATTTTACGGGCGATATGCTTTCCGCTCAGCTTGGCCCCGGACTTCTGGGTCAGGTTTATGACGGACTTCAGAATCCTCTGCCCGTGCTTGCCGAGCAGGCAGGCTGGTTCCTTGAAAGAGGAATCTATGCAGACGGACTCAATGCCGAAAAGAAATGGGAATACACACCCACTGCAAAAATCGGCGACACTCTGCGTGCAGGTGAATATATCGGCACTGTTCCCGAAGGTCCGTTCACACACAAAATTTTTGTTCCTTTCTATCTTCTCGGTAACTATACACTCAAATCAATTGCAGATAAGGGTGAATATACAGTAAACGAAACAGTTGCGGTTCTTGCTGACGAGCGCGGCAGAGAAATCCCCGTTTCAATGTCGTTCAAGTGGCCTGTCAAGAGAGCTGTAAAGTGCTACAGCGAAAGACTGGCACCCGTTGAAACAATGGAAACAAAGGTGCGCCTCATCGACTCATTCTTCCCCGTTGCAAAGGGCGGAACTTATTGCACACCGGGCCCCTTCGGCGCAGGCAAAACAGTTCTTCAGCACACAACCTCAAAGTATGCAGACGTTGATATCGTTATCATAGCCGCTTGCGGTGAGCGTGCAGGTGAAGTTGTTGAAACACTGACGGAGTTCCCCGAGCTTACCGACCCCAGAACAGGCCGCTCACTTATGGAACGAACCATTATTATATGCAACACCTCATCCATGCCCGTTGCATCCCGTGAAGCATCGGTTTACACTTCGGTTACTCTTGCGGAGTATTACCGTCAGATGGGTCTCAATGTTCTTCTTCTTGCCGATTCAACCTCCCGTTGGGCGCAGGCACTGCGTGAAATGTCGGGCAGACTTGAAGAAATCCCCGGTGAAGAAGCTTTCCCTGCATATCTTGAATCCTATATCGCCGCTTTCTATGAAAGAGCAGGCTATGTGCGTTTGCCTGACGGCAGCACAGGCTCGGTCACAATCGGCGGAACGGTTTCTCCCGCGGGCGGTAACTTTGAAGAACCCGTAACTCAGGCAACTCTCAAGGTTGTCGGTGCGTTCCACGGTCTTTCCCGTGAGCGTTCGGATGCAAGAAAATATCCTGCAATCGACCCGCTTATTTCGTGGTCAAAATATAAGACAGTCACAGATTCCGCAAAATCGGCTTTCTGCAAAAACATTCTTCTTGACGGCAATGAAATCGGCTCAATGATGAAAGTTGTCGGCGAAGAAGGCACAAGCATTGAGGATTATGTTGTTTATCTTAAATCGGAAATGCTTGATGCAGTTTATCTTCAGCAGAACTCATTTGACCTGACTGATGCTGACTGCACAAAGGAACGCCAGTGTTATGTTACGGATAAACTGATATATGTTCTCGGCAGTGATTATGTTCTTGGCAGCAAGGATGAAGCACGAAGCTTCTTTAACCGTATGCGTCAGAAATTCATTGACTGGAACTACACGGAATTCAGAAGTGAAGCTTTCGCAAAGGCAGAGAGTGAAATTGATGCAATGTATGCAGGCGGTCAGGGCAAAACAACTGCCGCGGCAGAGCTTTTGTTAAAGGGCGGTGAATGAGATGAATAAAGTTTTTAACAGAATCGAGTCCATCACGGGCAATGTTATCACCGTCAAAGCAGACGGTGTGCGATACAATGAACTTGCACAGATAAACACCAGATTCGGCAAATCACTTGCACAGGTCAATAAAATTGACGGCGATGTTGTTTCGCTTCAGGTTTTTGCAGGCGGTCAGGGTGTTTCAACGGGCGATGAAGTCCGCTTTCTTGGCCACGAAATGAGAGTTTCGTTCAGCGAAGATTTGCTGGGAAGAATCTTCAACGGTTCGGGTGAACCGAGAGACAAAGGTCCCGCACTTACCGAAAATATGAAGCCCATCGGCGGCCCTTCGGTCAACCCCCCAAAGCGTATTCTTGCGAACCGTATGATGCGTACCAACATTCCTATGATTGATATGTTCAACACTCTTGTCGTTTCGCAGAAACTCCCCATTTTCTCAATTTCGGGTGAGCCTTATAACCAGCTTCTTGCCCGAATTGCCCTGCAGGCTGAGGCAGATGTCATCATCCTCGGCGGTATGGGTCTCAAATATGACGACTTTCTCTATTTCAAAGATGAACTTTCAAACGGCGGAGCGCTCAGCAAAACCGTTATGTTCATTCACACCGCATCCGACCCCACGGTTGAATGCATGATGATTCCCGATATGGTGCTTGCGGTTGCAGAGCAGTTTGCTTTGCAGGATAAGGATGTTCTTGTTCTTCTCACCGATATGACAAACTATGCCGATGCAATGAAAGAAATTGCAATCACTCAGGAACAGGTTCCCTCAAACCGCGGCTATCCCGGCGACCTTTATTCTCAGCTTGCCGCCCGATATGAAAAGGCGGTTGACTTTGCTGATTCAGGCTCCGTTACCGTTCTTGCGGTCACAACAATGCCCGGTGATGATGTTACTCACCCCGTTCCCGATAACACGGGTTATATCACCGAGGGTCAGTATTATCTCAAGGGCGGACGCATTGAACCTTTCGGCTCACTTTCACGACTCAAGCAGAATGTCAACGGCAAAACCCGTAAGGACCACCGTGCGCTTATGGACGCAATGATCCGTATGTATTCTTCTTATAAAGAAACTCTTGAAAAGAAGAACATGGGCTTTGCAATGTCACGCTGGGACGGCAAACTTCTTAAATACGGTCAGCTTTTCGAAAACAGGCTTATGGATCTGTCGGTCAATCTTACTCTTGAAGAAGCACTTGACCTTGGCTGGAAAATCCTTGCCGAATGTTTCGAAAAGGATGAAACAGGCATCAAATCCGACCTTACCGAAGAATTCTGGCCTGTAAACTAAGGAGGGTAAGGTTTTGGCAAAAATCAAACTGACTAAAAATGAGTTGAAGATACAGAAAGATGCCCTCAAAATGTATCGGAGATATTTGCCTACTCTGACACTCAAAAAGCAACAGCTTCAGGCTGAAATACGCACTATTGAATCAAAGGCGGAAGCGGTAAGAAAAGAGAGAGAAGACCTTGAAAAAGGCTTCAGTTCGTGGATTGCCGTTTTCAGCGAAACAGACGCCTTCCCCGAGGGAATAATCACCGTAAAAAATATCCGTAAGGGTATGGGTAACATTGCGGGTGTTGCAATTCCCGTTTACGAAGGCGCGGATTTCTCCCGAAGCGATTACGATTTATATGAAACTCCGCTGTGGGTTGACATAGCCGCAAACCATATGGAAAAAGCCATGTCCCTTGACCTTGAAGCGGAAGTGTTGGATGAGCAGGTCAGACTTCTTGAAGAGGAGCTTCGCTCAACTTCGCAGAGAGTCAACCTGTTTGAAAAGGTCAAAATCCCTGAAACAGAGGAAAACATCAAAAGAATTTCAATTTATATGGCGGATCAGCAGGTAAGTGCCGTTGTCCGCTCAAAAATATCAAAACGCAAAATTGCGGCACGCAATGAAGTATCTTCGGAAACGGAGGTGTACTCATTATGATAGTGCCCATGAAAAAAGTTTCTCTCATAATAATGGGAGATAAAAAATCCGAAACACTCAAAAAACTCCGTAAGCTCGGTATTCTTCATATCGAGGCGGTTGAAGGTTCGGGCAAAAAGCTTGAAGAACTCAAAGAAAGAGTATCGCTTCTTGAAAGCGCACTTTTCAGTGTTTCGGAAAAGAAAAACAAAAAGATAAAGCAAGAGAATACCGATGCTGAAAAAGCTTTTTTCGTTGCAAAAGAAATCATTGCTCTTGAGGATGAAAAAAAGCTCTGTTCAGCAGAAAAAATTACTCTTGCCGCAGAACTTGACCGACTTTCGGATTGGGGCGAAATTGACCCCGAAAAGCTTGCGTCACTTGCGGAAAAGGGCGTTGAAATTTTGCTTTACGAAATGCCCGCGGCAGAGTATGGAAAGCTTGACGAAAGCGTGAAAACCCTGCCTCTTCAAAAGACAAAATCTTCCGTAAAATTCCTGCTGATAAAAACGGGGATTGAGGGAGAGGCGGAAGTTATCAATTCTTTGAAAGCGTACCGACTTGAAATGCCTTCGGCTTCAACGGCTGAAATAAGGGAAAAGCTCGGAATCCTGAATGATCGTATCAAAGAAATTGACGAAAAAATTTCTTCCTTTGCGGTTTATTCCGAAAGCATAAAAAAGGCAATCGGAACAAGTGAAAAAGAAATTGAATTCGAGGTTTATGCAACGGGCATGGCAAGCGAAAAACTTTCCGATGTGAGCGTTGCGTACTTCACGGGATATGTTGAAGAAGAAAATATTGACCGTCTGAAGAAAACCGCGAAAGAAAATTCATGGGGTCTTCTTGTTGAAGAACCCACCGAAGAGGACAATGTTCCCACCAAGCTGAAAAACAACAAGTTTGTCAGCCTCATTTATCCGCTGACCGATTTTCTTGGCACGGTTCCGGGATATTTTGAATATGATATTTCAGGTTGGTTCCTTGGATTTATCCTCATATTCTTCGGAATTATTTTCGGTGACGGCGGCTACGGACTCCTCATTTCCGCGGTTACGGGAATTCTGATTGCAAAAACACTTGTATCAAAGAAAAAAGTTCCCCCTGCATTTTTGCTGATCGGACTTTTCGGTCTGTCAACAATTCTTTGGGGAACAGTTACCTGCACATGGTTCGGTCTTTCTCCGGAACAGATTCCCGAATGGCTTCAGAAATTGTCGGTGCCCGTTATTTCAAATGTTTATGCAGACAGAATCTGGTATCCGCCATGGACAAACGGCGAATACGGTCTCACAACCGCACAGAATCTGCAGATATTCTGCTTCTCGCTGGCACTTGTTCAGCTGACGGTGGCACACATCAAGGTTGCCGCACGCAACAGAAAATCAATTAAGATTCTCGGCGATATCGGCTCAATAATGCAGCTTGTCGGCATCTTTTATGTGGTTCTGAGCTTTGTTGTAAACGCTCAGGTTTTCCCCTTCGGACTTGTGATAAGCGGCATTCCCATCGGCACGGTTGCGCTTGTTATGGTCGTTGCAGGTTTTGTGATGAGCTTTGTGTTCTCGAACTATGACGGCAGCATCGGCAAATCAATTCTTGAAAGCCTCAAGAACATCGTTTCCGTCCTGCTCGGCGTTGTCAATGTTTTCTCGGATATAGTTTCGTATATCCGTCTCTGGGCGGTCGGTCTTGCAGGCGCGGCAATATCCGCAACCGTCAATGAACTTGCAAGTCCCTTGCTCGGCAATTTCCTGTTTATGATTATTGCGATAGTTCTTCTTGTGTTCGGTCACGGGCTGAATATGATACTGAATGTTCTTTCAGTTATTGTTCACGGCATCAGACTCAACACTCTGGAATTCTCATCGCATCTTGATATGTCCTGGAGCGGACATAAATTCAAACCTTTTGAAGAACAAATTGAAAATTAAGGAGAATCATTATGAATTTAGGATTATTAGCAACAGCTCTGGCAATGGGTATTGCCGCAACAGGCTCAGCAATAGGTATCGGCATTGCAGGTCAGGCTTCAATCGGCGCCTGGAAAAAGTGCTATATGAGCAACAAGGCAGCACCTTTCATTCTCACGGTTTTCGCAGGTGCACCCCTTACACAGACTATCTATGGCTTTCTTCTTATGCAGCAGATGACAGGTGCAGATAAAGATCCCGCATTCCTCTTCGGCCTTGGCATTGCATCGGGCATTGCAATGGCAGTTTCCGCTGTTGTTCAGGGTAAAGCAGGTGCAGCAGGCGCAGACGCTCTTGCCGAAACAGGCAAAGGTTTCTCGCAGTACATCACCGTTGTCGGCCTTTGCGAAACAGTTGCTCTTTTCGCACTCGTTTTCAGCATGGTTGCCCTCGGCTAAATCATTTTATGAAAAAATAAAATCGGCGGATTGATTGAACTGCTCCAAATTGTACTGTACACACAGTTTGGAGCAGTTTATTTGCAAAGGCGGCTTTTGATGATATTTTTAAAAATATTCATTTTTGCAATGATATTCGCTTGAATAAGTGGCATAAATAATTTTGCAGGCAACATTTCAGTGTTGCCTGCTTTTTTTGCGTATATTATAAAATCGGCGGAACATAAAAATATAATTTTTTTATGTTCCCTATTTATTTTATGACATTTGTTATGTTATAATATTATTTTAAAGGTTATAAATCCAATCCGATAAAACAACACAAAATTTTCTTGACGGAAAGATGTGATAATTTTGAGTAAGAAAAACAAGTTTTTTGCCGATGACGGCTGGGCATTCTGGGTTGACGGTGACGATACCAGCACGATATATCTCAACAGTTGGCTCAATCCAAAAGGCAAAAGCTATATGGATGTTTCAATACATATCAGAGGGATAAAAGAAACCAAATCGCTTAATATGTATTTTCCGTTTTCGGTTGATAAAAGTGAAATTGAAGACGTTTCTTTGAATTTCAAAGACGAAAACCTTTCAAGAGCGATTTTCAGCAGTATGTGCGTTGTTGATTATAAGAAAAACGATGTTGCATCCGAAATTGCATATAACGGCAAAACGGTTGATATTGTTCATATTTCCGCTGTTGATTACAGCATTAAACCCGTTTCAAAAGGGACTCTGATGAATATCACTTTCGACGGGATTTTTGATTATCTCGATAACGATGAAGTTTATTTTATGTTCCGCATACCGCATAAATCCATCACGGAAGTTTTTAAGCAGCGCACAAAAGTAGGCAGCTTTTTAACCCGTATCAGAGATATGATTATGTCACCGATTGTTTCCGAAAACTACGGATATTCGGTCAGAATCAACGAAGCAAGACTGCTTCCGAAAGAAATCAACAGCGTTGGCGCATTTCACAGACAAAAGCTCAAAAAAGCGGTTGTGACAATTTCAATTGCTGATGACTACGAAATCAACGATGTTGCCTGCTACAGAATCAGAAGACTAGAAGAAGAGCTTTACAAAAACTTTCTTCCGTTATCGTTCAATAACAAAAATATTGTTACATATCAATGGCAACAAAGCCGTGAAGTCAATCTGAAAGGACACTTTAATTTCTATTTCAACATTTCACGAAATGCAATCAGTCCCGGAAGTGTGCTGATATATATTCTTATCATTATTTTACTCAATGCAATGGGCAGTGGTCTCTGGGATATGATAAAAACTCTCTATGCATTAATTACACAATAAAGGAGGATGCGAATGAAACTTTTGGTTCCGATTTTATTGAACTGTGTTTTTGTTACGCTTTTCTATTTGCTTGAGAAAAAAACAGATTTCAAAAAGCTCAATTATGCATTAAAACAAATTTTAATCGGTGTTATCTTTGGCGGTCTTTCCGCTTTTGCGTCGGGTTACGGCGTTGAATTTCTCGGAACGGTTGCAAATGTCCGTGATGCCGCACCGCTTTGCGCAGGTCTTATTTTCGGCGCTCCTGCAGGTATTATTTCGGGTCTTATCGGCGGCCTTTACCGTTTCTTCTCCGTTTACTGGGGCGGCGGAATGTATACAAGAATTGCCTGCACCGTTTCAACGATTCTCGCAGGTTTTATAGCCGCAATTCTGCGCAAGTTTATGTTTGATAACAAACGACCCACATGGAGCTACGGCATTTTCATAACGGTTGTTTGCGAAGTTCTTCATATGCTGATGATTTTCTTCACCAATATGAACGATTCATCATACGCCTTTGAATTTGTAAAAGGTGCAACACTTCCGATGATAATCGGCAATTCCGTTGCAGTCGGTATTTCTCTTATAGTTCTGTCGCTTCTCAATCACGACAAAAGAAAAAACTCCAAAAATAACGAGCATATTTCGCAGACATTTCAGCGCAGACTCCTTGTGCTTATCGTTATCGCTTGTGTAGTGACCAGCACATTCACATATTTTCTCCAGAGCGGAATGGCAGAAATCGAAACAAGAGATATTTTTACTTCCGCAATGACAGATGTTATCACCGATGTCAGAGGTAAATCCAACGAAACACTTCTGAATATAACGAAAAATATCCGTTCGGAATATGAAAGCAATAAAGCGGTATCGCTTGATAAACTTGCAGAAAAATACAATGTTACCGAAATTAATGTTGTTGATTCCGAAGGAACGGTTATTAATTCAACTCTGGATGAACTTATTGGCACTTTTGATATGAACAGCACAGAGCAGTCAAAAGAATTTATGGTGCTTACGGGCGATGAAACAGAGCTTGTGCAGTTATACAGTCCCCAAGGTCTTGACGGCGTAACAATGCGAAAATATGCAGGTGTCAGCTTTGCAGACGGCGGATTTATTCAGGTTGGCTATGATGCAGACCAATTCCACAATATGCTTGATGATTTTGTTATTGATGTTACAAAAAACCGCCATGTCGGAAGCACGGGATTTGTTGCTGTCTGTGACGAGAATCTTAATCTTGTTACCAATACCAAAAGAAACGGCGAACATATTTCAACCATAGGAATAACTCCCGATGAGGTTATGCTTGAAGGTAAAACGGCAACTCAGCTTTACAGAACAAACATAATCAACGATGAAACGGATTTCAGCGAAGAATATATTTATGTTTTCACTTTTGTTGAAGGCTATTGCATAATCGCTGCTATGCCTTTTGCCGAAGCGATGCTTATGAGAGATGCTTCTCTTTACACAAGCATTTTTATGCTGATTCTGATTTTTGCCGCTCTGTTTATCTTTATTTACTTCCTGATAAAAAAGGTTATCATCAACAATCTGCAGAAAATCAACGGAACACTTTCCGAAATCACGGGCGGCAATCTCAATGTGAAAGTTGATGTCCGTTCAAATGCCGAATTTTCATCCCTTTCGGATGATATAAACTCAACTGTTTCAACTCTTAAAAAGTACATAGCAGAGGCAGCTGCAAGAATAGATAAGGAGCTTGAATATGCAAAGCAGATTCAGCTTTCGGCTCTGCCTTCGGTTTTCCCCGACACAGAAAATTATTCCGTTTTTGCGCAGATGATAGCGGCAAAAGAGGTTGGCGGAGATTTTTATGATTTCTATTCATTTGACGATAACACAGTCTTTTTCCTTGCCGCCGATGTTTCGGGCAAGGGAATTCCTGCCGCAATGTTTATGATGACGGCAAAAACTATTATCAAAGATCTTGCGGAAAGAGGACTTTCCGTCAATGAAATCTTCACTCTTGCCAACGAGAAGCTTTGTGAAAACAATGAATCGGGTATGTTTGTTACCGCATGGATAGGCAAATTTGACCTTTCAACAGGAAAACTCAGCTTCGCAAATGCAGGACATAATCCGCCGATTATTGTTCACGCAAACGGTGAGTGCGAATATCTTAAAACCCGACCCGGTTTTGTGCTTGCGGGCATGGAAGGCATAAAGTACAGAGAAAATGAAATAACTCTCAGCAAGGGCGACAGAATCTTCCTTTATACCGACGGCGTAACCGAAGCAACAGATATAAACGAAACTCTTTACGGCGAAGAAAGACTGCAGTCTTATATTGATAAAAACAGAGGTCTGAATGCTGAGGCGTTGCTTTCGGGACTTAAAGATGATATTGACAAATTTGCAGGCGATGCTCCTCAGTTTGACGATATCACGATGCTTGTTTTTGACTACAAAAAGAAAGAGGGTGCAGAGATGAAAGAAAAAATCTTTTCCGCAACCAAAGACGCTCTGCCCGAAGTTATGGCTTTCACCGAAGAATGCCTTGAAAGCTTTGACTGTCCGATGAAAAGCTCGATGACAATCTGCGTTGCGGTAGAAGAAATATTCGTCAATATCGCAAGCTATGCATACGGCGGCGTAAACGGAAATGCATCTCTTTCTTTCGGCTTTGATGAAAACGAAAGACTTATGACTCTTGTTATAAAGGATAGCGGCACTCCGTTCAATCCACTTGAAAAAGCCGAGCCCGATATTACGCTTTCGGCCGACGACAGAGAAATCGGCGGTTTGGGTATTTTCATCACAAAGAAAACCATGGATACGGTTTCTTATACCTATGAAAACGGCGAAAACATTCTGACTATGACAAAAAAATTATAAAGGAGAACAATTATGAATATAAACATTGAAAAAGTTGATAATTCAACCGTTTTTAAACTTGAAGGAAGACTGGATACAGTAACTGCTCCCGAACTTGAGCAGGCAATAAATAACGAAGGCGAAGCTCTTGAAAACCTTGTTCTTGACTTCGGCGGAATCAACTACATTTCAAGTGCAGGTCTCCGAGTTCTTCTCGGTGCACAGAAAAAAATGAATGCACAGGGCAGCATGGAACTTATTAATGTCAGCGAAGATGTTATGGATATTCTTGAAATGACGGGATTTGCTGACATTCTGGTGATTAAGTGATGGATAAAGTGACTATGGCAATTGAATTTGCCGCCAAGGCTCATGACGGTATGGTGAGAAAAAAGGACAAAACGCCTTATATTCTTCATCCCCTTGAAGCGGCAGTTATTGTCGGCACAATGACGGATAATCAGGATGTTATTTCAGCCGCCGTTCTTCACGATGTGGTTGAGGATACAGCAATCACCATAGAAGAGATTGAAGAAAAATTCGGCTCACGGGTCAGAAAACTTGTTGAGTCTGAAACAGAGGATAAGCGTGCGGATTTACCGCCTGAAAACACATGGAGAATCCGCAAAGAGGAATCACTTGAAGAACTTGCAAGCTGCGGAGATACCGATGTTCTTATGCTCTGGCTCGGTGATAAGCTTTCAAATATGCGTTCGTTTTACAGAATATGGAGAATTGAGGGCAAAGATATGTGGCAATCCTTCAATCAGAAAGACCCCGAGCAACAGTTCTGGTATTACAGCACCATTGCAGAGCTGACTTCTCCGCTCAGAGATTTCCCTGCATGGCAGGAATACAGAGAACTTGTAAAAACAGTTTTTGGAAGGAATAATTGATATGGAATTCAGAACAGATAAAGATATTTTATACATAAGCCTTGACGGCAGAATTGATGCTTCAAATGCACCTGAATTTGAAGAGAAAATAAACGAGGTAATAAAAGCCAATCAGGGAATGCACACGGTTCTTGATGCCGATAATCTCGAGTATATCTCAAGTGCAGGTCTCCGTGTGTTGCTTCGCCTGAGAAAAGCAGAACCGAATCTTGCAATAATCAATGTTTCTCCCGAGGTTTACTCTGTTTTTGAAATGACAGGCTTCACAGAGATGATAAAAATCGAAAAAACATATCCCCGAATCAGTCTTGAAGGCTGTGAATTCATCGCAAAGGGCGCTAACGGTGCGGTTTACCGCTATGACGATGAAACAATCGTCAAGCAGTATTTCAACCGTGATGCACTTCCCGAAATCATGCAGGAGCGTGAAAATTCAAGAAGAGCTTTCGTTCTTGGCGTAAACACAGCTATTCCTTACGGTATTGTGCGTATCGGTGACGGCTACGGAAGCCTGACCGAGCTTCTCAATGCAACTTCCGTAACAAAGCTTATCAGAGCAAATCCCGATGACCTGACCCAAAGCGTTGCTTACTTTGTTGACACAATGAAAGAAATTCATTCAACAGAGGTTGAAGCAGGCGCACTTCCCGATTTCAAAAAATGGGTGCTTGAATGGGTCGATTTTCTTGCTGATTATCTCGAAAGCGACAAGGCACAGAAAATGCGAGCTCTTATTGAAGGCATACCCGACAGCAATTATATGATTCACGGCGATTATCACTCCAATAACGTTATGGTTCAGAACGGCGAACCTCTGCTTATTGATATGGATACTCTTGCAGTGGGTCATCCCATCCTCGAACTCGGCTCAACATTCAATGCTTATATCGGTTTCAGCGAGCTTGATAAAACAGTTGTTGAGTCTTTCCTCGGTATCGATTCCGAAACGGCACACCGATTCTGGCGTCTTTCTCTTGCCCGCTATCTCGGCACAGATGATGAAAATGTAATTGATGATGTTGAAAACAAGGCAAAGGTTATCGGCTATATGCGACTTCTCCGCCGTTGCCTTCGCAGAGACGGTGACGAAGTGACCGTAAACTACTACAGAACAAAACTTATCGAAGTTCTTGATAAGGTAGATACATTGGTATTCTGATATGAAAAAGATTTTATATGTAAATTCCTGCTTCAGAGAAGGCTCCCGGACAAATGAGTTGGCACAGCATCTTCTCAGCAGCCTTGACGGACAAACAGAGTCGGTTAATTTGTATGAAGAAAACATCAGACCACTGGATGCAGAAATGCTTTCAAAAAGAGATAAACTGTTGGAATCAGGAAAAACAGATGATGATTTTCTCAGCCTTGCAAGGCAGTTTGCATCGGCAGATATAATTGTTGTTGCCGCACCTTATTGGGATCTTCTTTTCCCTGCTGTTCTGCGCATTTATCTTGAAAATATCACCGTTTGCGGAATTACCTTCCGATATTCCGAAAAAGGCATTCCTGTCGGACTGTGCAAAGCCGAAAAACTGTATTATGTTACCACTTCGGGCGGTTTTATCGGCGAAAATAATCTCGGCTTCGATTATGTGAAAGCACTTGCAACAACACTTTTCGGAATCAATGATGTTAAATTCTTCTCGGCAGAAGGCATTGATATTTACGGTGCAGACACGGTTGAAATTCTGCAAAGGGCAAAAGATAATATGTGCATTGATGAAAAATCGTGCACCATTCCTTACCCCGAAAAGTACGGTGACAGCCCCAATAAAGACGGTGCATCTTCCTTTGGCGGAATAACTGACCATAACAGGTCAAAATATTATGTTGCAAATGATTTTTATAATATGAAAAGCGACGGTTCGCTTCATATCTTAAGTCATTTTGAAACCTATCAGCAAACAACGGAATACACCTGCGGTGCGGCGAGCGCTCTTATGGTTCTTAATTGGTTCGGAAAGAAAAAATACCATGAAACTGCAGTTGCTCAGCTTGTTGAAAGCCACCCTTGCAAAGGCTCAACCGTTGAGAATATTGCTGACTTTTTTGATCTGATTGGCTGGGATGTTGATTATCATGCAGGTTCCGACAGAAAATTTGAAACCATAGAAGAAGTTGAAAAGTTTTTTGTTGAAACAATCGACAGCGGCACTCCGATTATGATTGATTGGGTTGATTGGGCAGGCCATTGGCAGGTTCTTATAGGAATTGATACCTGCAATTCCGCATCGCCCTATGATGATGTGCTGATTTTTGCAG
>CALFPM010000022.1 GCA_937919155.1 uncultured Clostridia bacterium | reverse complement strand
CTTACGCCGTCTGCACTCTTCATAACTGATGCTTTGCCGTCTGTTGCAGCTTCTGCTTCTGCTTCATCAGTGTAAACCTTAACGGGAGTTGCGTTGATATCATCATAGATAAATGAAAGGTATTCTTCAAGGTCTGCAATCTTATATGAAGTTTCTGTCTTGCCGTTAGCGGTAAGATAACCTGCATCATAAGGTCTTGAATAGCTTGATGAAACAACAAGGGGAAGGATTGTGCTGAGAAGAGGATTCTTGTACTTATTAAGGAAATCAAGAAGATTCCAGATAAGTGCGGGAAGACCTTTGTCCGTGCTTGAGCAATCCAGAATATCATTGAGTGTTGTGGAGTTTGTTATGTTATTAGCCATAATAACATCTGTTCTGCCTGAAGGAGCAAGAATTGCGTTGTCGTTGAACACAAGAGCAAGAACACGGTCAATGATTCTGATAAGAACCTCACTTACTGACTTGTTAAGTTCAGCCTCGGGATCAGGGTTAATTGAGAAGAGACCAAGAATACCCTGAATATTGAAATTTATGAGGTTGCCGAAGAGCCACTCATTGAAGAGCTGTGACGAACCGTTAAGATTGGGCAGCCATGATGCAGGAAGAAGTTTGAAGAGTGAGTTGTCGATAAGCTCATAAACTACATCCCAGTTTGCTGTTTCCTTTATAATTCTCTTTGAGAAATCGCTGTAAACTGCGTTAACTGTTGTTGTGAGAATGCCTGAGAAGACACCTGTTGCAGTGTATGTTGCGTTACCTGTTATACCGTCAACGTCAACAATAACGGGTTCAAACTTTTTGGTTGATACGTTCCACTGACCGATGAATGCGGGCATATACTGATCAAGAGCCCAGATTAAGAATTCGCAAGCAAACTGCTCAAGAGTTGTTTCTGTTGTGAACTTATGGGAGTCGTTTTTGAAGTGGAATACGCCGTTAAGTCTTGCAGCTGCAAATGAACAAAGGATGTTAAGTGCTGCTGTGGGAACTTCAACACTTCTGTGTTCGTAAACGTTGCCGTCAATGTCCTTGATGGGGATGGTCTTCACTGTTGAATAAGGAAGAGCTTCAACAACTTCGCCGTCAGCAAGTGTGATTGATGATGAATTTGAGCCTGATGCTACGATTTCATGGTAAGCATTCAGACGCTCGTAGTAGTTATTCTTGGGAACGATGGGAGCTGCGATAGCTGCAACACCGTAAGCAAGAACTGCGGGAATGTCTGTTGTCCACTCGGGGAAGTAGCAGCCGTCAACCATATCGTTGAAAGCAAGCTTGATGATGTTAGCAAATACCATGTTGGTAGAGATAACAAAGTTGGGTCTGATAAGGTCGCCGTTTATATCGCCGTTACCGTTAGCATCGATGAGGTTAACTGCTGAGTTATCGTCAAGGTAGCAGTAAGCAACGGGAGTTGAAATACCGTCTGAATCAACAACGAAATCAACGGGATAAATGATTTCATTGGTTTCGTAAGTAACGTAAGTCTGAGTTACCTTTGCATCGCTGAGTGAGCTGACGATGTTACCGTCTGCATCAAGATACCAGCTTTCGTTGAGCTGATCGGGAGTGTATGCAAGGTGTGCTGAACTTGAGAAAAGACCAAGGCTGGGAAGAAGGTTGATAAGAAGACGGGCAACGTCGTTAAGGAGTGACATGAAGTTATCCGTAACGTGGATGCCGGTGTAGTCGATTCGGATGAATGAATCAAGTGCGGGGAATACACCGTTTGCGGGGTCACCGACAAGGAGCCAGTTAACGAGCTTGCGGAGTCTGGGTGCGGGGTAGTTCATTTCGTCCGATGTATAGCTGATTGTGGGAGCACCGTTTGCAGTAAGAAGACCTTCAACTGCACCGAGAATAAGTGCGAACATTTCATCCTGAAGGATAGCGGGGTCACCCATGGGGAACTGCTCTGTGATTTCAATTTCAAGAAGATCTACAAGGAGATCATAAAGAATATCGTAGAGCATACCGCCCATAAGAGCGTTGATAGCATTGTTAACGAGCTGATAGAAGCTCATTGTTGTTGTTTCCATCACACCGTCTTTGTCTCTGTCAACGGTGATTGTCTGAGCACCGATTGATGCGCCGCCGGGCTGATTTGCAAGAGCGGGCATAAGAGGCTCTGCGTTGGCACCGAGCATTGAAGTAGCACCGCTTGCAGCGTCTGTGCCTGTGCCGGTGATAAGTGCCCAGTCAATCATCTGCTGAACCCATGAATCAAGAGTTGAGCCCTCGGGAGCTGCAGTTGCTGATGAGTCGATAAGCAGGGTGTAAAGAAGGTCGCGGATAAGAGCCTGTGTGTTGATAGCGTTTGATACGCCAGCCTGGCTGCCCCACTTGATTTCAACGGGAAGGAGGTCGCCGAGCAAATCGCCGAGAAGGCTCTTAAGAATTGCACCGAAGTTAAATGTACCGGCAAGCATGCCACGAAGCATAGGCTTCTGGTTGGAAATCCAGAGAACAAGCATTTCAAGAACTTCCCTATCGGATGTAACACCGTTGCCTCTGAGCTTTTTGGGGTCAAGGCTTCCCATCTGAAGACCCTTTGATGTGTCAAGAATATCGCCGAGAACACCGATAAGCTTTGCAGCGCCGGCAACCCAGTTGTTGTTAAGACAGTCAAGAAGGCCGTAAAGCGATTTGATGAGGTTATCAACTGAACGGATATCAAGAGCGCCCTGGCCGCTTTCGTCAACGCAACCTGCGTCTT
>CALFPM010000021.1 GCA_937919155.1 uncultured Clostridia bacterium | reverse complement strand
GCATTCCCACCCTTGACGTGCTTGAAAAATCGGGCGTTACCGACTGTGCGGTTGTTGTTACCCGTTATTTCGGCGGCATAATGCTCGGCGCAGGCGGTCTTGTGAGAGCATATTCGCATTCCGCTTCAATTGCGGTTGCCGCAGGCGGAGTGCTCACACGTGCAATGTGCGGCAGACTCAAGGTAACCTGCGATTATTATTTTTACGGCAAGCTCACCTCGTTTATCCCCGAAAACGGCGGAATAATTGAGGATACAATCTTTGAGGATAACGTTACTCTTATCTTCAGAATGCCGCTCGAGCTTATCGACGGCTTCAATGCAAAGCTTGTTGACGTGAGCAACGGCAGATATATGGCAGAAAAAACGGAAGAATTTTTTGCCGATATGGATTAATGTTTACAAATTGTTCACAATTCACAAACAGGAATCGACCTGTTTTTTTGCGTATATAATTATTGAAGGGGTGAAACGATGAACACAATCAGAGAAAATGCTTGTTTAAGAGAAAAAGAAACTCTTTCGCCGTTGGCGGCTCTTGCAGGTGAAAGCAAGGGCAGACTTGTTCCCGAAGAAGAATGTCCCATCAGTCTTAACATCCCCCTTGTTTCCGCTATCATGGAGTCTGTTTCAAATGATACAATGGCAATCGCTCTTGCAAAAGAAGGCGGCGTTTCATTTATCTACGGTTCACAGAGCATTGAAGATGAAGCGGCAATGGTTGCCAAAGTTAAAGGCTACAAGGCAGGCTTTGTAGTAAGCGATTCAAACCTTAAGCCCGACTCAACCCTTGCAGAAGTTCTTGAACTCTATGAGCAGACAGGTCACAGCACAATGGCTGTTACAGAAGACGGAACTCCCAACGGCAAGCTTCTCGGTGTTGTAACAGGCAGAGACTACAGAGTAAGCAGAATGAGCGCTGACACTCTTGTTGCTGATTTTATGACTCCGTTTGATAAGCTCGTAACTGCTCCCGAGTCAACAACTCTTAAGGCTGCAAACGACATCATCTGGGAAAACAAGCTCAATTCACTTCCCATCATCGATAAAGACGGCAAGCTCCTCTATTTCGTATTCCGCAAGGACTATTCTCAGCATAAGGAAAATCCCCAGGAGCTTCTTGATGCGAACAAGAGCTACGTTGTCGGCGCAGGCATTAAC
>CALFPM010000020.1 GCA_937919155.1 uncultured Clostridia bacterium | reverse complement strand
CGTATCAAAACATTTACAGGTTTCCCTGCACAGATAATTCAGCACGAAGTTGACCATTGCAACGGAGTTTTGATTTAGTCGGAGGTCTGACGATGAAAAAGATTGTGAAAATAATTTCACTTACATTGGCTGTTATAATTGTTGTTATAACGGCAGGGATTTTGTCGCTTTCAATAAGACCTGCATACAGCGGAGTAAATTATAATCCCGCAGACAGTCAGAACAAAACGGACAAAACAATCAGATTCGGTTCTGACGGAAAACTTAAAATCCTTCATATTACCGACACTCATCTCAAACACAACCATAACCTCGACCCCACAATCTGGATGGTTGAGAGAGCTTGTGACACGGAAAAACCCGATATTGTTATGCTGACGGGCGATATCGTTCTGAATTGCGACAATGCTGAAGATACAAAGAAACTTATCAACGCTTTGATGAATGTTTTTGATTCAAGAAATATTCCCGTTGCCGTAACTTTCGGCAATCACGATTCCGAGCAAGGCGCAATGTCCCGTGAAGACCTGATGGCATATTACAACACATTTTCCTGCTCTGTATCCGTTGATGACGGTGAAGCTCTTTCGGGTTGCGGTACATACAACATTCCCGTGCTTTCATCCGACGGCGAAAAGGTGAAATTCAATCTCTGGGTGTTTGATTCGGGCGATTATGACGAAGAAGGAAGATACAGTTGCGTCAAAACCGACCAGATTGAGTGGTATAAACAGACTTCGGATAAGCTCACGGCAGATAATAACGGAGAAAAAGTAAATTCTCTTGTTTTTCAGCACATAATCGTTGGCGAAATCTATGACGTGCTTAAGAAATCGGATTCGTGGAAATCCTATTCATACAAGCATTTATACAACAAAGACGAATACTATATGTTCGACCCCGACTGTGTTAATTACGGCACGATAAGGGAATATCCTTGTCCGGGTTATGAAAATTACGGTCAGTTTGATGCGATGGTTGAAAAAGGTGACGTGCTTGCAATGTTTACGGGGCACGACCACACAAACGCCTTTGGAGTTGAGCATAAAGAAATTGATATTGTCAATTCTCTCAGCACACGCTACATAGGACTTTTTCATTCCACTCAATGCGGATACCGTGTGATTGAAGTTGACGAAAATGACACCTCAACTTATGAAACACGTGTAGCCCGTATGTTTGACATCTACGATTTTGAAACCGTAAAAGAAGAAAAACAAAACGGAGATAAATTCACCTACAAAATGGCGCGTGAATTCGCATTCAAAGGCATGGTTCAGAAATTCGCAACCGACGTTTACGGTAAATTTATAGAATCTGTTACAGGCAGACAGGTAACTTATCCTGATTAAGGTGGATTATATGACAGCATTACTTATTGTTATTTACATAGCGTTTGTTTCGCTCGGGTTTCCCGATTCACTTTTCGGAGTTTCGTGGCCTGTTGTTCACGTTGAATTCGGCACACCCGAGAGCTTTGCATCCCTTTACAGCATCATAACGGGTGTCTGCACGGGCGGTGTTGCTTTTATTGCGGGTCCGCTTCTGCGAAAATTCGGTACGGGCAGAGTAACGTTTTTCTCAACTCTCCTCACCGCACTCGGACTTATCGGCATCAGTTTTTCGCCGAATATCGTTGTGATGATGATTTGCACCGTTATTATGGGTTACGGTGCAGGTGCGATTGATACGGGTCTGAACAATTTTGTTTCGCTTCACTACAAGGCAAAGCATATGAACTGGCTTCATTGTTGCTGGGGTCTCGGTGTTACAATCAGCCCGATAGTAATGTCCGCATTTCTCGGCGGTAACGGCACCTGGAGAAACGGATACAGAGTTATTGCGATTCTGCAGTTTGCGATTGCGCTGATTATCCTGGCTTCTCTTAAAAAGTGGAACATCCAACCGAAAAAGTCTGCCGAAGCCGAAACAGTACAAAAGGAATTACCCAAGAAAAGCTTTTTTGATTTGCTGAAAGAAAAAGGAATGGTAACAAGCATTCTCTCGCTCGGTCTTTACTGTGCAGGCGAATTCACAATAGGCACCTGGGGTGCAACGTATGCGGTCAATGTTCTTGCCGTTTCGCCCGACGAGGCCGCAAAATGGATTTCGCTCTACTTCGGCGGAATTATGGTAAGCCGGATAATTGCGGGCTTCCTTTCCGAGAAGCTCTCTGATGATACTCTTGTAACGGGAGGTATGGCACTTGCGGCTGTCGGAATGGTTGTGCTTCTTCTGCCAATCGGCAAAACTGCACTTGTCGGTCTTCTTTTAATCGGTATGGGTTACGGTCCTGTATTTCCGAGTGTGCTCCACAGTGTACCGTTAAGATTCGGTGCGGATTACTCGGCTGATATCACGGGCTACCATATGAGCGGCGCATACGGCATCGGCTTTGCCATTCAGTTTGCATACGGATATATCGCATCCGCAACAACTTTTGCCATAACTCCGTTTGTGCTTCTCGCACTTGGTCTCGGAGTAATCGGTGCAACTCTTGTTACGTTGAAAGCTTTGAAAAAGGTGAAATGATAAGATAATAAAAACAGCGATTACTGATGCATAAAAAACACCGCAGTTGATACATTTCGTACCGACTGCGGTGTTGTTATTTTAATAAATTATTCTTTTTAGAATCATCTAATTCACTAAATATATCGTCTAATAATAATATTGGGGTTGTTTCTTTATATTTTTTAAAAATTTCTATTTCAGATAATTTTAAACTTAAAACAGAAACCCTTTGTTGCCCTTGCG
>CALFPM010000019.1 GCA_937919155.1 uncultured Clostridia bacterium | reverse complement strand
GTCACCCATGCAGGCACACTGTCAGGATATCAAGAAGCGCATTCCCAACGCAAAAACCGTTTTTGTCGGTCCTTGCGTTGCAAAGAAGGATGAAGCTGAATATTACGAAGGAATCTGCGATGCCGTTCTCACTTTTGAAGAGCTTACCGAATGGCTCAAAGAAGAAAACATCGAACTTGAAGCGGTTTCCGATAAAGACGAATTCAGCCGTGCAAGATTCTTCCCCACAACGGGCGGTGTTCTCAAAACAATGACCGAAACAAGCGACTATACATATGTTGCAATCGACGGCGTTGAAAATTGCATTCAGGTTCTTAAGGATATCGAAAACGGTAAGATTCACAAGTGCTTTATTGAAATGTCCGCTTGTGTGGGCAGCTGTGTAGGCGGTCCCGTTATCGAAAAATATCACCATACCTCAAGCATCAAGGATTATATTGAGGTTGCAAATTATGCGGGCAAAAGAGATTTTGAGGTTGACCAGCCCAAGGCAATCGAACTCAAAAAGAATTTCAGCTTCATTGAAAGAAAACTTCCGTTGCCTTCCGAAATTGAAATCAACAACATTCTCCGTCAGATGGGCAAATTCAAGCCGTCAGACGAACTCAACTGCGGTTCCTGCGGATACAATACCTGCCGTGAAAAGGCAATTGCTATCTGTCAGGGCAAGGCAGAAATTTCAATGTGTCTGCCTTTCCTTAAGGATAAGGCAGAGAGCTTCTCTGATACCATTGTTAAAAATACTCCCAATGGTCTTATTGTACTCAATGAAAACCTTGAGGTTCAGCAGATAAACGAAGCTGCAAGAAAGATTATGAATATCCGCAGTGCTTCTGATGTGCTTGGTGATCAGGTTATACGCATACTCGATCCGACAGTGTTTATGAATGTTCTGACAACAGGCAGAGAGGTAAGAGATCAGAGAGTTTATCTGGCTGAATATAAGCGCTATGTTGAACAGACTGTGGTTTACGACAGGGATACGAGATTGCTTGTCGGCATTATGCGCGATGTAACCGACGAGGAATATGAGCGCGAAAGAAAAGAAAACATCAGCCGTAAGACTATCGAGGTAGCTGATAAGGTTGTTGATAAGCAGATGAGAATAGTGCAGGAAATTGCATCCCTTCTCGGTGAAACTGCAGCCGAAACAAAAATTGCACTTGCAAAGCTTAAGGAGTCGATAACTGATGAATGATTTATGTGCAGACATCGGATATAAAAGTATAAATCACTTTGGCGAAGAGCTTTGCGGTGACCATGTTGATGTGGTGGAAGAAAATGAAAATTCCACTGTTATTGTTCTTGCTGACGGTCTGGGAAGCGGTGTTAAGGCGAGTATTCTTTCGACTCTGACATCTAAGATTATTTCAACAATGATGGCTGAGGGCCTGCCCGTTGAAGAGTGCGTTTCAACTATTGCGGCAACTCTTCCTGTCTGCTCTGTCAGGGGAGTAGCATATTCGACTTTCACTATTATTCACCTTAAAAATAACGATATAGCTGAGATTATCCAATACGATAACCCTCATGTTATTATCATCCGTGATGATGTGAACTATGATTATCCGAAAACTGAAATGAATATCGGCGGCAAGAAGATCTTCAGATCTCTTGTCAAACTGCAGGAAAATGATATATTTGTTGCAATGAGTGACGGTTGTCCTCATGCGGGTATAGGCAGACTTTATAATTTCGGTTGGAAAAGAGAAGATATTATAGATTTCAAACTTGATTTGATGTGCAATGATTATAAAAATGAACTTACAACATTATCGTTAGAAAACTATCTGTATCATCATTTTAGTTTTATTCAAAAAAATGCGGATTATTTTATTACGTTATATCAAAACGGATTGTCTTCATTAGCAAATGTAAAATTTTCTGCGTTGCTTCCATATACTATGCCTGTTTGGTCAGATGATCCGATTGAGCAGGAATACCGAAGTGCATATATTATTGCAGGAATCGAAGCTATTCAACGCGTATGGATAACCCGAGGATGCATAGAACGTATTGAAGAAGTGGTTGAAATTGCGCTTCGAGCACAGGAAAAGCAGATTCCAGTTAAAAAAGTAAGTTTATAACACTCACGAAAGTTTCAGAATGTGTGTTGGTTTAAAGATAACCAATACACATTTTTATGTTCATTTTTCGTTAACATATTCCATCAAAATAGAAAAGCGATGCGTAGAAAACTTTCAGTTTTTTTAGCTTTGAATTTGTCGAACAGTTAAAAATTTGACAGTTAGCAATAAAAGAATTATCATTTTTTTATAATGAAAAAGGAAGAT
>CALFPM010000018.1 GCA_937919155.1 uncultured Clostridia bacterium | reverse complement strand
CTCCGGGCAATCCCGGTGACCGAAAAATGTACAGCTTGGCATTTTTCTATCCTCCTTTTTTACGATATATCGCATAGCTTCGGATACAAAATTTTCTTTATTATTGGCTTTCGTTTTTGATTTTTTACACTTTATTAACTACTTTTGTTAAAAAAAGGTGTAGAATATTTTTAAACCTATTAAAAGGAGCTGAAATCGCCTTGTTCGGATATATAAAACCTTTTCGTCCGGAACTTAAAATCCGGGAAGCGGAAGATTATAAAGCCGTTTACTGCGGACTTTGCAAGGAACTTGGCAGAAGCTACGGAATTTTCGCAAGAATGACCCTGAGCTATGATTTTGCCTTTGCCGCCGTGCTTCGGCTTGCGGCAGGTGAATCGGGTTGCAATTTTGCCCCAAAACGCTGCCCTTATAATCCTGCAAAAAAATGTATGATATGCGGCAGCAAAAAAGAACTTGATTTCTGCGCCCACGCGGTTATAATTACGGTTTTTTACAAGGTAAAGGATAATCTTCACGATGGTGGTCTCAAATCAAAAATTATGGCTGCATTGATTTATCCGATTATCCGTCTTATGCATAAAAAAGCGGTGCGCCTTGCACCCGAAATTGATGAAATCATCGGAACATCAATGGCACTGCAGGCGGAAACAGAGAAAAAGGAATCCGTTTGTCTTGACGAGGCGGCTCATCACTCTGCAGATGCTCTCGGCAAAATAATGGCTCTCGGTTTTGAGGGCGACAGAGCAGATTCGCTTTACAAACTTGGTTATATGGTGGGCAGGATTGTTTACATTATTGATGCCGCCGATGACCTTGAGGATGACATAAAAAACGTCAGTTTCAATCCGTTCAAAGCCGAATATTCCGATATCAAAAACAAGGATGTGCGAAAATCTTTTGCTGAGAGAATAAGGGAGATTTTTTACCTTACTCAGAGCAGCGCGCTGGAGGCTTTGGATGCGCTTGAAAAGAAAAGGTTTGACGGTATACTTGAAAATATTGTCCTTGACGGCCTTGAAGCGAGTGTCGAAAAGGTGCTTTCCGTGTATACAGGAGAAAATAAGAAAGATAATATTTACACTGTGAAATGAGGTGTTCAGATGAAAAATCCTTATGAGGTTCTGGGTGTGCCTTCGGGTGCATCAAATGAGCAGATAAATGCGGCTTACAAAGAATTGCTCCGCAGATATCAGAGTTCGGGTCAGTCGGATAAGGTGGATGAAATAAATGCCGCCTACGATTATCTGATTATGAATGCAGGTGACCCCTCGGGTTATTCATCACATAACGGTTATACTTACCGCAATACGGATTATTCCGATATAAGGGCAAAAATCAATGCGGGCAGGCTTGACGATGCTCAGCTTTTGCTTGACGGAATGCCCGAAAATTCAAGGGATGCTCAGTGGTTTTACCTGAAAGGTACCGTTCAGCAGAAGAGGGGCTGGCTCGAGGAGGCGGCAAAGAATTTTGCCACCGCAAGCAACCTTGACCCCTCCAACAACACTTACAAAATGGCTTATAACAAAATTAATTCTGCCCGTTCGGGCGGCTACAGAACAGAACGCAGAAGAGAAAAATCGGGCTGCTCCGGCTGTGATATATGCTCGGGTCTTTTGTGCGCGGATTGCTGTTGCGAATGCTTTGGCGGTGACCTTATTCCCTGCTGTTGATTGAGGAGAAAAAATGAAACAAAGCTCAAAATGCGCAATCGGAGGCATCGTTGCGGCACTTTCGCTGGTGATGATGATTTCCGTTGCGATTATTCCGTTTTTAACTTATGCTTTGCCTGCGGCGGCAGGTGTACTTATAATATTCATCGTTGTTGAAATTGATAAAAAATGGGCGTTCGGAGTGTATTCAACTGTTGCCATTCTGGGAATGATTCTTGTTCCTGAAAAAGAGGTTGCGGTTATGTACCTTGTGCTTTTCGGATATTATCCGATTATCAAGGCACTGATAGAAGAAAAAATGCCCCGTGTGCCCGAATGGATAGTCAAAATTCTGCTTTTTCTCTCAACGATGGCAGGCTCATATGCACTTATGATTAAGTTTATGGGTGTTACCATTGATGAAACCGAGGATTTCGGCGTTATGGCTTATCCCTTGCTTCTGGGAATGGGCGCATTCGCTTTTATTATGTATGACATTGCGCTCACAAAGCTCGTGTCGCTTTATCTGATGAAATGGCAAAGACTATTTAAAAGATATTTCAAATAATGTTGCTTTTTTATAAGATATCCTTTATAATATAACCGCTGAATTTTTTCGGCGGTTATTTTTTGTTTCAACAGAGGTAAAATTATGAAAGAGTTTGTTAACATTGGTATAATCGGTCTCAGCGGCAGAGGCTCGGGAATGCTCGGCGAGCTTCTTGACTGTGAGGGCGTAAGAGTTCCCGCTGTTTGCGATAAATATGAGGACAGAGCCAACCACGGTGCAGAAATCGTAAAAGAAAAAACAGGCACGGAGCCTCAGGTATACCTTGATTATAAAGAACTTCTCGCAAGAGATGATATAGATGCAATCTACTGCGCAACAACCTGGATCACTCATTCAAGAATTGCCATTGACGCAATGAAGGCAGGCAAGCATGTTGCAATGGAAGTCGGCGGTGCGGCAAGCATTGAAGAATGCTGGCAGCTTGTACGCACAAGCGAGGAAACAGGCAAGTTCTGTATGCTGCTTGAAAACTGCTGTTATGACAGAAACGAAATGGCAATTTACAATATGGTCAAGCAGGGCATCTTCGGCGAAATCATTCATCTTACAGGCGGCTATCAGCACGACCTTCGTGACGAAATCAGCCTTGGCAGAGAGAACAGACACGGCAGACTCTTCAACTTCCAGCACCGTAACGGTGAACTTTATCCCACCCATCAGCTTGGCCCCATCCAGAAGGTGCTCGGCATAAACAGAGGCAACCGTTTTGTTTCGCTTGTTTCAATGGCAAGCAAGTCCAGAGGTCTTAACGAGTGGATAAAGAAGAATAAGGGTGAGAATTATGACCTTGCCGATTATCCCTTCAATCAGGGCGATATCGTAACAACAATGCTTAAGTGTGCAAACGGCGAAACCGTTGTGCTTACTCATGACTGCTCGCTTCCCCGACATTATTCAAGAGCTTACCGTGTTCAGGGCACAAAAGGTCTTTATATGGAAGACGGCAATTCAATTTATCTTGAAGGTCAGACCAAGCACGTTGAAGGCGATTGGATGCATCATCCTGAAGATTTTGAAGCATATCGTGAAAAATATGAGCATCCCCTCTGGAAGAAGTATCAGACCGAAGGTGTTCACGGCGGCCACGGCGGTATGGACTTCCTTGTTCTCAGCGCATTTGTTGAGAGCGTAAGGCTTGACGCTGCACCTCCCATTGATGTTTATGACACAGCGGTTATGATGGCGGTTACCTGCCTTTCAGAGCAGTCAATTGCACTCGGCAGTGCACCCGTAGCTTTCCCCGATTTCACAAACGGTATGTGGATTGACAGAGAGCCTTACAGACGCGGCATCTTCTGCCTTGACGAAGTTTGCAACGATTTCTTTGAAGAATAAAGGAGAATCATAATGAAGTATTACATAGGTGTTGACGGCGGCGGAACAAAAACCGCATTTGCCCTTTTTGATGAAAACAAGAATATGCTGGATTCC
>CALFPM010000017.1 GCA_937919155.1 uncultured Clostridia bacterium | reverse complement strand
GGGCTTGATTGCCCTTTCGGCTTGCTTGGCAGGTGTGATTCCTCAGAGCCTGCTTCAAGAGGATTACGATGCTGCACTGCGTCATGCAAAGGACCTATCTGCGATTTTTGGCCCTGACCGATTCTACCTGGAACTGCAGGACCACGGCATTGAGGAACAAAAGCCTGTTAACCAGGGTATTATGCGACTTGCCCGTGAGACTGGTTTGCCTTTGGTAGTGACCAACGATGCCCACTATCTGCGGCGGGAAGATGCGAAAATGCAGGATGTGCTGCTGTGCATCCAGACAGGCAAAACGGTGGATGATCCCAACCGGATGAAATTCCAGACCGAGGAGTTTTATCTTAAGAGTGAACAGGAACTGCGCCAGCTGTTTCCCAACTGCGATGAGGCGTTTGAAAATACGCAGAAAATCGCAGATATGTGCAATCTGGAATTTGTTTTCAATGAATATCACTTGCCGTCTTTTCCTGTGCCGGAAGGCTACACTAACGAAGAATATTTCCGCAAACTTTGTATGGATGGCTTTAAGGAATATCTCAAAAAGAGTATTCATGATAAGTCCTGTGTGGAATTTATGCGGATAGCATCCGAGCTTGAAACGGAAGCGGAAATACGCATGAAAAATCCTTTATACAGCGTGACCTTTTCAGATTCAAGAGCCATAAGCGGAAATCCTCACGACTACTACAGCGAAGCTCCGTACTGGTGGCCTGACCCAAAGAATCCCGGTGGTAAATTTATCAGGCGTGACGGAGAATATTATCCCGAAAGGATGATAAGCCACACAGTCGACATGGGCAAGATGGTGGATGATGTTTACATTCTCACCGGTAGCAAGAACATGGTCAACACCGCCGAAGCCGATGTCGTATGCCCAACCGTCACCACCGAAGATCCAAACTGACTTCTTAGCGAGGTATTCCTTGCTTGCGAGGATTTCCTTGCAAGTTGCGCAATCGCAACCTTCAAGAGCTGCAACGAGAGCTTCTGTTGCTGCGCCGTTCTTTGCGCCGTCATTAACTGTGTCAAGGTAAGCCTTTGCTGCTGCCTTGATTTCTTCTGTTGCGCATTCTGCTGCTGCAACTTCCTCAACCTTAGCGATGAGGCTGTTGCGGATAGCGTTCTGGCCAAGGAACATACCGTAGCCGTGTTCTGCGTTATCTTCGAAGAGTGAGTTAGCCCAAGCGGGACCGAAGCCCTTCTTGTTAACTGTGTAGGGTGATGTTGCTGCGGGGCCACCCCAGATTGATGAACAGCCTGTAGCATTTGAGATGTACATTCTGTCACCGAAGAGCTGAGTGATAAGGCGAGCATAAGCTGTTTCAGCACAGCCTGCGCATGAGCCTGAGAACTCGAGGAGAGGAGTCTTGTACTGGCTGCCGATAACAGTGTTGTCAACAACGTCTTCCTTAACTGTTACGTTTTCAACCATGTAGTCGAATACGGGCTGCATAGCATCCTGGCTCTCTCTTGAAACCATCTTGAGTGAGTTTGTGGGACATACGCCTACGCATACGCCGCAACCCATACAATCGAGGGGAGAAACAGCGAGTGTATACTTGTAAACGCCCTTGCCCTTGCCTGCCTTCTTGTCAACGATGATTGCGTTTTCAGGAGCAGCAGCAGCTTCTTCAGCTGTGAGGCAATAGGGTCTGATTGTTGCGTGGGGACATACATATGAACACTTGTTACACTGAGCACATGTTGCGCCGTCCCATGCGGGAACGAGAACTGCAACGCCTCTCTTTTCGTAAGCTGATGCGCCGTGTTCGAATGTACCGTCAGCGTGGTCAACGAATGCTGAAACGGGAAGTGAGTCACCGTCCATAAGAGCAACGGGCTTCATGATGCCGTCAACCATCTTAACAAGCTTTGCTGCGCCCTTTGAAGCTTCAGCAGTCTTGTTGTCTTCAGCGTTTGCCCATTCTGCGGGAACGTTGATCTTAACGTAAGCTGTTGCACCTGCGTCAATAGCTTTTTCGTTCATTTCAACGATTTCCTTACCCTTCTTCATGAACTTCTGTGCCTTTTCTTTCATGTAGCCGATTGCTTCCTCAGCGGGAAGAACCTTTGAAAGTGAGAAGAAAGCAGACTGAAGAACGGTGTTTGTTCTCTTACCGAGACCGATCTGAGCAGCAAGGTCGATAGCGTTAACTGTGTAAAGCTGAACGTTGTTCTTTGCAATGTATCTCTTTGCCTCTGCGGGAAGCTTTTCAGCAAGTTCTGCTTCATCCCACTGGCAGTTGATGAGGAATACACCGCCGGGCTTAACATCGTTAACCATCTTGTAGCCTTTTTCAACATATGAGGGGTTGTGGCAAGCTACGAAGTCAGCCTTGTTGATGTAGTAGGGTGACTTGATGGGGCTGTCGCCGAAACGGAGGTGAGAAATTGTGATACCGCCGGTCTTCTTTGAGTCATACTGGAAGTAAGCCTGAACGTACTTGTCTGTATGGTCACCGATGATCTTGATTGAGTCTTTGTTAGCACCAACTGTGCCGTCACCGCCAAGACCCCAGAACTTGCACTCGATTGTGCCTTCTGCTGCGGTGTTGGGAGCTTCCTTCTCAGCAAGTGAGAGGTTTGTAACGTCATCGTTGATACCGAGTGTGAACTGAGCCTTGGGAGCATCCTTTGCAAGCTCATCGTAGATTGCGAAGATGCTTGAGGGAGGAGTATCCTTTGAACCGAGACCGTAACGGCCGCCGATTACCTGGATGCCTGTCTTACCTGTAGCTGCAAGAGCTGCAACAACGTCAAGGAAGAGGGGCTCGCCGAGTGAGCCGGGTTCCTTTGTTCTGTCGAGAACAGCAATCTTCTTTGCTGTTGCGGGGATAGCTTCAACAAGCTTCTCTGCTGAGAAGGGTCTGTAAAGACGAACCTTAACAAGACCAACCTTCTCACCCTTAGCGGTAAGATAATCAATAACTTCTTCTGCTACGTCACAGATTGAACCCATTGCGATGATAACTTTCTCTGCATCGGGAGCGCCGTAGTAGTTGAAGAGCTTGTAGTTTGTGCCGAGCTTTGCATTAACCTTGTCCATGTACTCCTCAACGATTGCGGGAAGAGCGTCATAGTAGGGGTTGCAAGCCTCTCTGTGCTGGAAGAAGATATCGCCGTTCTCAGCGGAGCCGCGGAGAGCAGGAATCTCGGGGTTGAGAGATCTGTTACGGAATGCCTTGAGAGCATCCA
>CALFPM010000016.1 GCA_937919155.1 uncultured Clostridia bacterium | reverse complement strand
CCGTCAGCGTGGTTTTACCCGAGTCAACATGCGCCAGTATTCCGATGTTATGGATTCTGTCAGGCATTGCAATTCTCCTTGTAAGTAATATTCACATTATAAAGCATAATTTTATTTTTTTCAATATAATCACGATAAAGTGATGACAAACCCGAAAAAGTGTTATATAATGTCCCTATATCCGCGAAAAGGAGAATTGATATGAGTGATAAAATTATAAAAATAGGCGTAGTCGGTCTTGGCAGAGGCACTGCAGTTGCAAGATGCGTCAAGGGTCTTGCCAATGCAAAGCTTGTTTCTGTTTGTGACCACAATCCCGCTATTCTTAAGTCAGGTTATGAGGAGCTTTCAGAGGTGCTGAACGATAAGGATATTATTCAGTTCAGCGATTACGATGAGTTCCTCAAGTCCGATATTGATGCAGTTATTGTTGCAACAGAGGCTGTTTATCATGTGCCCATCGTTATAAAGGCTTTTGATGCAGGCAAGCACGTTCTTTGCGAAATTCCCTCTGTTAATTCGGTCGAAGAAGCAAAGGAACTTAAGGCTGCCGTTGCTGCTCACCCCGAGCTTACTTATATGGCGGCTGAAAACTGCTGCTACTGGGCATTTATTGAAACCTGGAGAAAGATGCATCAAGACGGACTTCTCGGCGAAATCGCATATGCAGAGGCAGAGTATCTCCACGCGCTTGATCCCAATGAGTTTTCGCCCACATATTACCCCGAGGGTCACTGGAGAACATATCAGCCTGCAATCCGTTATCTGACCCACGAACTCGGCCCTCTTCTTTATGTTATGGATGACCGTGTTGTCAGCGTAACCTGTCTGGAAGCTGATGTTCATTATGACCCTTACACACCCGAGCGCAAGGAAACAGGCGTTGCTCTGTTCAAGACCGCAAAGGGCGCGGTTATCAGACTTCTTGTCAGCTTCGGAGCATACACAAGCTATGACCACAATTACCGCATCTGCGGCACAAGAGGCACTGTTGAAACAGACCGCAGAAAGGTTGTTGACGAGGCTCACACTCTTGCCAGCCTTTACAGCGTGCCCGGCACATTCAATGCAAACTCAAAGATTGATATTCCCGTCACAACTTGCTATGAGGGCGAGGATTCAAGCGGCCACGGCGGCGCAGACGCAAAGATGGTCAAGGACTTCGTCAACTGCCTTGCAGAAGGTAAAAAGCCTGTGCTTGATGTTGATTTTGCAATCAATATGTCTTTGCCCGGTATTCTTGCTCACGAATCAGCAGTTCAGGGCGGTATGCCTATGGAAATTCCGTTAATCTGATTATTAATGCAATAAAACATCCCCTGCAGCCCATTGGTTGCAGGGGATATCTTTTATTCTTCTGCTGTTTGTTCTCTGTATTTTTCCGCCTGAAGATTGAACATATAGGCGTATTTGCCGCCCAATGCCATAAGTTCTTCGTGGGAGCCGCTTTCAACGATTTCGCCGTTTTCAAGCATATAGATAACATCTGCCATAACGGTGGTTGAAAGTCTGTGAGAAATGAAAATAACCGTTTTGTCCTGCGCCGCTCTTGCCATTGCTTCGTTGAGTGCGTATTCCGAAACGGGGTCAAGGTTTGCGCTGGGCTCGTCAAGGATTGCAAAGGGACATTTTTTGTAGAATGCTCTTGCAACCGCAACTTTCTGTGCTTCACCGCCCGAAAGGGAGAGACCGCTGTCATCGAATTCACGGAGCAGCATGGTGTCTGCGCCTTTTTTCAGCTCTTTTCCGAAACTGCTTTCTTTAAGTGCGCTCAGCACTCGTTTTGCATCGGGTGAGTCATTCATTGCAACATTTTCGCCGACTGTTGCGCCGAAAAGTGAGAAATCCTGAAAAACGGCGGCATAGTTTGAGTGATAAGAGGGGATGTCCCATTCACGGATATCCGTTCCGTCAAGGGTTATTCTGCCGTCTGTAACATCATAAAGCCTCAGAAGAAGGTTGGTGAGGGTGGTTTTTCCTGCACCGTTGTAGCCGACAAGTGCAATTTTCTGATAAGGCTTTATTTCGAGATTGATGTTTTTGAGTGTGGGCTTATCGCTGCCGGGATAGGTGAAATTAACATTCTCCAGTTTTATTGAAACGGGTTTTTCGTAAACGGTTTTGTTATCGCCGCCAATGATCTTTTCTTTTGCCGCCATAAATTTTCTGTATTTTTCAACATAGAGAGCATTTTCTCTCAGGTTGATTGCAAACCAGCTTGTCAGGTCAAAAACACAGCGGCTGACCGCATTTGCGCCGTTGAATGCTGCGGCAAAATCGCCGAGAGAAATTTCTTTGGTGACTATTGCTTTGTAGCCCATAAGAAGTGCAATGCCGAGATAAACAAGCAGTGTCATGGGCAAAGCTTCCTGGCAGAAATAAAGCTGCCACTGTCTGCGGAGAAAAGGTGAGATTGTGAAAAGTCTGTCCTTTACGTTTTTGTTATATCTTCTTTCAATCATTTCACCCGCAGGATTGAGCCTTAATTCCTTTGCATAGTCCTGCAGATAAAAAACACGGCTGAAATAAAGATTCTTGTGGTCAAGAGGAGTCATTGCCTCCGTGCGTTTGACATTGACTTTTGCAATGAGTCTGCCAATGGGTATCATTATTGTCACACAAGCGAAAATAAACACAAGGCAGATGGGGTCAATTGTGGCGATAACCGCGGTGATTGAAATGATTGTTGTGAGCAGCCTTACTATATCCTGTGTGTCGGAGATGACGCTGCTTACTCTTTCGCTCATGGAATTCATTGCAAGCACAAGATTGTTGTAATATGCGGGGTTATCATATGCTGCAAAGTCCATTCTTGCCGCTTTTTCGTATATCTGCGAATAAAGCTTGAAATAGAGCCTTTCTTTTTGTCTGGGCATAAAAATTTCATAGAAAACGGTGCTTCCCATGGTGCCCACAACAACCAGTGCTGCAAAAATTGCGCAGGCAACAACGATTCTGTAGTAATCCGTGCCGGATGTGACAACATCGATTATGTATTTAAGAAGAACAACGTTTGAGAGTATCCAGGGCACATTGGTGAGAACATCGAAGAAATTGTAGAAAAAGAGAAGTCCGGGAGCATTTTTGGCAACGAACTTAAGCATAAACAGGTTGTTTGCCAGAGTGCCGTGTTCTTCCTTTTCTTTTTTCTTGAAAATCTTACTCATTTTCTCCGCCCTCCTCTCTGTAGCCTGATGCCTGCAAGGTGAACATTGTGCAGTATTCGCCCTCAAGGGACATCAGTTCATCGTGGGTGCCCGATTCAACGAGCTTTCCTTTGGCAAAAACAAGAATTCTGTCGGAGCGTGTTGCGCTTGAAAGGCGGTGGGAAATATAGAAAACGGTTTTACCCTTTGTGCCGTCCATAAGTGCGTCATACATCCTGCTTTCCGCAACAGGGTCGAGAGCGGATGAAGGCTCGTCAAGAATGGCAACATCGAAATCTTTTGCAAACATTCTTGCAATGGTGACTTTCTGGGATTCACCGCCGGAAAGGAGCGCACCTGATTCGTCAAATTCCTTTGTGAGTAAGGTGTTGATGCCGTCAGGCAGGGTGCTGATTTTGCTGTAAACACCGCTTTGAACAAGAGCTTTTTCTGCGAGTCTGATGTTGTTTTCGTCTGTTTCGCGGATAAGCACATTTTCTGCAACCGTCATTGCGAAAATTCTGTAATCCTGAAAAACACTGGCAAATTTATCTCTGTATTTCTGAAGGTCATATTCTTTGATGTTTATGCCGTTGTAGAGAATTTCGCCTTCTGTCACATCGTAAAGGCGCATAATCAGCTTTGAAAGTGTGGTCTTGCCTGCGCCGTTGTGACCCACAACCGCAAAAGTTTCGCCTTTGTTTATTTTAAATGAAACACTGGTGAGCGTGTTTTTCTCGTTGCCGTCATAGCGGAATGAAACGTTTCTGAATTCAAGGCTTTCGAAATCGGCAGGCTCAATTCCGCCGCCTGTGAGTTTGGGTTCATAGGCGAGGAAATCCTGCAGATTCTGCACCCAGAGGCAGTGCTTTTGCTGCATTGCAAAATATCTTGCAAGCTGATTGAGTTTGTTTCTTGTTGTGGTAATAGCTGAAATAAGCACTGAGAAATCGGCAATCTGAAGATTCTGCAGAACAATCAGTCTGTAGCATCCGTAGCCGAAGCCGCCGCAGACGGGAATAACCTCGCCGAAGAAATCGGCAAATGCCTCCAACACTGCGATTTTCCAACCGTATTTATTTATAACTTCAATGTTTTTCTCGATTGCATATTTGAATCTCTTTTTTACAACGGCAAAAATACCCGTTGTTTTGATTTCTTTTGCAAAATCCTTGAGCAGAATAGTTCTTCTTGTGTAGTCTTTCTGCCTTTCAAAAGGAGTCATTTCTTTTTCTTTCTCAAGTTCAATGTTGTTTTTCTTTGTTCGGATTGCAATAACAATCAGAGGAGTTGCAATGAAAAACAGCAAGAACGGGTCAATTGAAATGAGATAAATCACAAGAAAAATTATGCTCACAAGGGAGCCGATAGTCCATGCAGAGCCTTCAATTATGCGTTTGAAGCCGCCTTTCTCAACAACCCAGGTTGCTCTGTTGTAGTTATCGAAAAAGTCGGGGTTTTCATAGCATCCCAGCTCAACTTCCTGAGCTTTTTTGAAAATCAGGCTGTTGATGTAGCTTTCGCACTTGATTTCAAATTTTGTTCTGATGGTATACATATCGATGTAGGCAAAAAGGTCAACGAAAATCTTGCCGAAAACGATGATGCACATTCTGATTGCAAATTCCTTGAAAGTGCCGTTGCCCTCAATAATCGAAAGGGCGGTCTGAAGAAACATAACTCCGATAACAACGGAATAGTAAACATTTTCCAGAATATAAGCGAGGTAAATTGCAATCAGCGAAAGGGGAGCGCTTTTCCAGGCGCATTTAAGCATAAAGGCGGTGTTTCTGAAGATGTGCGCCTTTTGTTTTACTTCCTTTTTCATTTTCATCCTCCAAAAAGCAAATACACAAAAATTTTACTCCTCGTTGCTGCAAAAGTCAAGATATTATATTACAATAAATGTACAAAGATATCCTGTTGCAAATTTTTCTGATATGATATATAATTATTGTGTTTAGTTTGATTTAACGGAGGTTACTATGAGAACAATCAAGAATATTAATGCACAATGGCTTTTTTCAAAAGAAGCAAAATCAGCTCCCGTATCATTGCCCGCAGGCTGGGACGAAATCAATCTGCCTTACACCTGGAACGGCACGGACGGTCAGGACGGCGGCAATGACTACTACAGAGGTGTATGTTATTTTGCAAAAGCTCTCAAGGCAGAGGATATGCCTGAGGGCAAGGAGGTTTATGCTCAGTTTGACGGCGTAAACTCATCCTGCGAAGTTTTCTGGAACGGAAAAAAGGTTGCCGAGCATCACGGCGGTTATTCAACATTCAGAGTGAAGCTTGAGGATGTTAAGGCTGAAAACATTCTTGCACTTGCTGTTGACAATTCATCAAACGACAGAGTTTATCCTCAGAATGCAGACTTCACATTCTATGGCGGTATTTACCGCGATGTAACACTTATTGGTGTTGGTGAAAATCATTTTGACCTTGATTACTACGGCTCACCTTCAATTATGGTTACTCCCGAAATCAAGGGCAAGGATGCAGAAGTTACAATCAAAACATTCATCAAGGATGACGATGACTGCAAGGTTAAGTATGAAATCATTGCAGACGGCAATGTTATTGCAAGCGCAGAGGGCGATGAAGATGATGAGGTTAAGCTCACCATCGAAAATGTTCACCTCTGGCACGGCAGAAAAGACCCCTATCTCTACACTGCAAAGGCAACACTTATCAGCAACGGCGAAGAAATTGACGAAATCAGCACCCGTTTCGGCTGCCGTACTTTCAAGGTTGACCCCGAAAAAGGTTTCTTCCTCAACGGCGAGGCATATCCCCTCAGAGGTGTTTCACGCCATCAGGACAGACCCGGAATCGGTAACGCTCTTCTTCCCGAGCATCACAAGGAAGACCTTGACCTTATTCTTGAGGTAGGTGCAACAACAATCAGACTTGCTCACTATCAGCACTCACAGGTTTTCTATGACCTTTGTGACGAAGCAGGTCTTGTTCTCTGGGCTGAAATTCCTTATATTTCAAGACATATGCCCAACGGCTACGACAACACAATCAGCCAGATGAAGGAGCTTATCGTTCAGAATTATAACCATCCTTCAATCGTTGTCTGGGGTCTTTCAAATGAAATCACCATTGCAGGTGCATCAGACCCTGACCTTATCAGAAACCACAAGAAGCTCAATGACCTTTGCCACGAAATGGATAAGACCCGTCTTACCACAGTTGCATCGGTTACAATGTGTTCAATCGATTCCGAATATGTTCACATCAGTGACATTCTTTCATATAACCACTATTTCGGTTGGTACGGCGGCACAACCGATATGAACGGCCCCTGGTTTGACGATTTCCATAAGAAATATCCCAACAAGGCTATCGGTATCAGCGAATACGGCTGTGAGGCTCTTGACTGGCACACATCAAACCCCGTTCAGGGCGACTATACAGAGGAATATCAGTCATATTACCACGAGGAGCTTATCAAGCAGATTATGGACAGACCCTATCTCTGGGCAACTCACGTGTGGAATATGTTTGACTTTGCTGCGGATGCCCGTGCAGAGGGCGGCGAAAACGGCATGAACCACAAGGGTCTTGTCACCTTTGACCGTAAATACAAGAAAGACTCATTCTATGCTTACAAAGCATGGCTCAATCCAGAACCCATGGTGCATATCTGCTCAAAGAGATATGTTGACCGTGTTGAAGATGTGACAAAAGTTACCGTTTACTCAAACTGCGCCGAGGTTGAACTTTTTGCAAACGGCGTAAGCGTTGGCAAGCAGGCAAAGGGCAAGTATCCTTTCTTCTGTTTTGATGTGAAGAATGAGGGCGAAACAACTCTTGTCGCAAAGGCAGGGGAGCTTGAAGATACCGCTTCAATCCGCAAGGTTGATACACCCAACGATGCTTATATTATGAAAGAAGAGGGCGAGGTTATCAACTGGTTTGATATCACTATGCCTGAAGGCAGACTTTCAATCAACGACACAATCGGCGATATTATGGCAACATTCGGCGGCAAGATTGCAATGGTTAAAATCCTGCTCAAGCTCAAGAATGCAATGAGTGCAGGCAAAGAGAAGGGCGAGAAAAAAGAAGTTGTCGGCTTTGACGTTGCAGGCCTGAAGATTAACATGGGCTTGATTAAGAGTGTTTACGGTATGGCAAAGGGCTTCACCGTAAAGCGCGTGTTCTCAATGCTGGGCGGCAAGTTCACAAAGGAACAGATTCTTGAAATCAACGCAATGCTCAATAAGGTGAAAAAGGCAAAATAATTCGGTTTGTAACATTGATAAAGGAGAGGTATAAATGAAATTTTTCGCAAAGAAAAGTTCAGCGCTTATCGCAGTTCTGCTTATTGCGGCAATGATATTTACCGCAGGCTGCGGCGCAAAGGAAACTTCTGAAGAAACAACATCAACAACAACCGCGCAGGCGGAAACTCTGCCTGTTCAGGCTCAGACTGCGGAATCCGAAGTTCAGGACGAAACTTCGGCTGCTGCGGAAAGTGAAACCGTTACCGAAGAAACAACAGAGGAAACAACCGAAGAGGCGCTTCCTCAGACGGTTCCCGAAATTGTTGAGCTTTTCAACAAAACCGCAAACAGAATCAAACCCGAGGCAACAAAAATCACGAAGAATTTCGAGAGAAGAATTGCTGACACAGATAAACTTGTTGTTCCGAAGTCCCTTGAATCAACTGCGGAAAGCCTTCTGAATACTTTTATGAAGGATGATACCGATCCTATTGTTTATGCAACGAGGGATGAAATAAACGCTGAATATCTTGTGCCCGGACAAAGCTATGTAAGCAAGCTTACTGCAGATGCGGTCAGGTCTGCAACCTGCACCGACAAGGGCGACACATATGAAATCAACATCAAACTCAGGGATGAAAAGAATCCCTCAGCAGGCAAGGGCGTTGGCTCGGTGTGTGATGTTATTGAGGCATCGGAGGTTGCAGAAAAAGCATCCTTTGTTAAAGAATTTTCAAGCCAGTATTACAATTGCGAAGTTACAGTGACCGTTGATAAAGCAAGCGGCAGAGTAATTCACGCCGTTTATAAAACACCCCTTGTGCTTAAGGTTGTAGTAAATATGTTCGGCACTCACAGCGGTGAGGTCGGTCTCACTTTCATCAAAGATTATACAATTAACTATTGATTTTTACAGGAGATAAACCATGAAAAAACCTACTCTTAAATTCGGAAGCTTCAGGCAGTATGACAAGGTGTTCATCACTTCCGAAAAAGGCATTGACCCTGCTCAGGTAACATCCGTTGCATTTTGCGGCGAGAGCCTTTATATTGCTCACGCAGAGGGTGTTTCGGAATATGCAGACGGTAAAATCAAAAAGCTTCCTTTCAATGCATCGAAGCTTTTTACAGCTGACGGAAAGCTCTTTGCATCCTGTGGCAATGCCCTTGCTGAAATTGTGAAAGGCAAGGCAAAGAAAATCGCAGAGTTTGATGCACCCGTTGTTGATATGTCAGTTGCTCTTGACGGCTCACTCTGGCTTGTTACAGAGAGCAACCTCTATCTTGAAACAGACGGTGAGTTTGTAAGAATAGTTGATGTGCCCGAGGATACAGTTTGCCTTGCGGCTCTTGACAATAAATCAAAGTACGGCGAAACAGTCTATATCGGCGCCACATCGGAAGGTTTGCTCTCAATGAAGGGCAAGCGCCGCCATTGGGCGGAGATTACTCCCGATATGTCGGGTGTGCTCAGCAAGGATATCAGATGCGCCGCCATTGATGCAATGGGTCACCTCTGGGTTGGCACAAGCGAGGGTCTCAATATCTATGACGGACGAAATTACTGGTTTAACGGCAACGATTTCTATTCGGTGCCCACAGGTTCATTCAACGATATGTACTTTGCCGCAGACGGCAAGAAATATTTCGCAACAAACACAGGCGTTATCACCCTTGTTGAAGGCAAAATCACTTATTATTCATACGGTGCATGGCTTATGCATCCCACGGTAACACAGATTGCGGTTTCGGACAGCGGAATGATTGCCGCAGTAACTCCCGAGGGCATCAGCCTTATTTTCTCAAAGGAAATGACTCTTGAAGAAAAGGCTGCTCACTACGATGAAATGACCGATAAATACTTCAACCGCAATGAGGGTTATCATGTTACAAGAGAGCTCCGCAAATACGGTGACATTGAATCGGGCAGACTTCTCAATTCGGATAATGACGGACTTTTCACGGGTCTTTACTGCGCAAGCCAGTGCTTCCGCTACAAGGTAACAGGCGATGCAAAGGCAAAGGAGAACGCAAAGAGAGCAGTTGAAGCGATGATCAAGCTCACCGAAGTTACGGGTAAGGCAGGCTTCACCGCAAGAGCAACAAGATATTCACACGAGGAGAATTTTGCAACGGGCAACCGTGAAGAATGGCATATCTGCGAGGATAATCCCGATTGTGAATGGCTCGGCGAAACCTCAAGTGACGAAATGACAGGTCACTACTTTGCTTACGGCATCTACTTTGACCTTGTTGCAGATGCAAAAGAAAAGAAGAAGATTGCAAAGGTAGTAAAGACAATCACAGACCATATCATTGATAACAACTTCCATCTCACCGATGTTGACGGTGTTCCCACAACCTGGGCAAACTGGGAACCTGACCTGCTTAATAATGACGACAGATGGTATTATGAGCGCGGCACAAACTCCCTTGAAATTCTCTCGTTCCTCAAGACTACATATCATGTAACAGGCGAGAAAAAGTATAACGATGTTTATGAAATGCTCATAAAACTCCCTGCGCTCCCAGTTTTCCAGATCAATCAGGTGAAATGCCATGGTCTTACCTCAAGCAAAAATATTGATACACGCCGCTTCCGTGTCATAGTCACTGTTTCTCAGTGCCATAAGTTCGCTTGTCCGAATCCCGGTATCAAGCATAAGCAGAATAATGTTATAGTCCCTGAATTCCGTGTAATTGTGCTTGTCCAGGCACTTCAGCACGGCCTGAATTTCCCCAATTGTCGCTGGCTGGATATTTCCCTCGTCCTTTATTTTCTTTAACTCTAGCTTCTCAAAGGGGTTGCAGGAAATATATTCCTGCTTTGCGCACCGCAGGCGCTGTGGTATAATGCCCATATGATTAATATAGAAGAAAGTGGAAAATAATATGAAAGATAGATTTATATATAATGAAGAAATACAAAAATATAATTATAATTTAATATTGTAATAATTAAAAAATAAAATAAATTGATTACTTTTGAAAAATATGTTATAATAAGGTATATACGGAGGTTAGTATGAAAAGAGTACATCAAAATATATTTTTAGTATTATTTTTATTATTAAGTTTAATTTTAGTTGGATGTGGCGGAGGACCAACACCAGAGCCTGAAAAAGTATATAACGAAGCAAATTATACTTTAACTATGACACCAACATTCGAAAAAGAACTTACAGTAGATGAAGTTAAAGCAGCATTAACAGCGGCAAAAGCTCAATTTGCGGCTGCTAAGTCATATTCATACTCACAAGAAATGAGAGGAGAATATAATTCTCCAGCTACTTATCAAGGTGTTACAAAAATCGATGTATCTGGATCTGCTCCTCAAGCATCAATTGAATTAACAGGTACAACAGCTTATGCATTTTATATTGCAAATGGTAAAGCATATTTAAATTATAATGGATACAAAACAGCTTATGAAGTGAGTGCAAATCTAAGTGATTTAGTAGAAAAAACTCAAGAATCTTTAGGAGCTTTTGTAAGCTTTGATGCCAATGCAATAACTGCAGATTCTTTAGTGTTTGCAGGTGTTGATAAAGATGAAGCAACAGTTGTTAAATATCAAGTAAGTGAAGGTGCATCAGTTATTATCGTTATTCATAAAGAAAAAATTATGAAAGTTTTATATAGCAATGATGATTCAATGGAATATA
>CALFPM010000015.1 GCA_937919155.1 uncultured Clostridia bacterium | reverse complement strand
GATGGGTCGGAAATCCGACCTTTACGGCGTATTTAGTTCAAGTCATTTTACTCTAAACAAAAAGGCTGCTTCACACGAAGCAGCCTGTCTTTTTATCTAAAAATCGAAATTATCCTGCCGATTATGTTAACAAAAAATGCAGTGATTTTTTCAAGCACTGTGTCAAGTGTTGCTGAATCGGGGTCAAACTGAGCCTTGCCGTCCGAAGTATCAGGAGCAAAACGGACGCTGTCGATGCTGATTTCCGCATTTTCCGCGCTTGCAAACTCAAAACGGATTTCCGTAACCTTATTGAGCTTGCCGCAGGGTCTGCCTGCGCCGCCCTCATTGCCGAAAAGATAAAGTCTGTTCAGGTCAAATGTAACGGTATGCCACTGACCGTCAGCAGGAATTGAGATTTCAACACCTTTTGTGCCGTCAACGGCAGGCGAATACCATATGAGTGCATTTTTATATATCTTCACTCCGCCCACATCAACAGGCTTTTCGCCGTTGTTGCGGATGCGGATTTTCATTTTTCCGTAATCGGAATAATCGTTGTCCGCATCGTCAAATTTCTTGTTCTTTTCGCAGTTAAGCACGGGGCTGAGTGTGAATTCACTGCCGCCCTTTACATTCATCGCACCCTCTGCAAAGGTTATTTCCGCACCTTCCGACAGCCACGATGCATAATTTTTGTTAAGACCCGCTTCATTCATTACATGCCATGTGAACTCATCGTTGCAGTCTGTCCATTGACGGTCAGACCAATAGTGAGTGCCTGCGGATTTATCCGTCACAAAAGGACAAACAGGCAGACCTGAAGCGGCAAAAAGATTTGAGCGCATATTGCTTACACAATAGGCATAGCTTGCGGAAACGGGATTTGCAACATCATCGCTCCAAACCTTAACCGTATCGGCAGACACGATTTCCGCATTTGCCTGAGCATAAACACCGTCTGCACCGCACACGGCAAAACCGTAAAGCTCATTTCCTGCGCAAGAAAGACTGCCACCTGTATTTTTAAAGGTGACATACACCGCACCATCACGTATTTCCGCCTTTTCAGCCGTTGCCGCCGTGTATTCGTTGCCGCCGCCGTAAACAAGACCCTTTGCGGCAAGTGCCATTCTTTCGCCTATTTCTTTTTTGCATTCGGGATGAATGGGACCTGCCTCAGGAATGTAGGTGAGGGGCACATCATAAATCGTGACAACCGCCCTTGATTCGGGGCGCGCCGCCTGAATTTTGCAGTAATTAATGTTCCAATCAAGAAGAATCAGTCCGTCATCGGAATAAAGATATGATGCAAGCTGAGTGCAGATAAATGGCATCAGCTCATTTTCAAAGCCGAAGAGTTCCGAATAAGAACGCTGCATAAGGTCATACATAGCCTCATATTCCGCCTCGGTGTAACGGGACATCAGGTCTGATTCGCCCTGATACCAGATAAGACCCGCGGGTCTGAAATGCCCGAGCGCCTCAATCTTATGGTTATAGTTAGCGGTCATATCGCCGTAAATATTCTGCTCTGATTCCGACCAATCGTTTCTTTCAATATACCGTTTGCGCGAAACGAGATTGTTTTTCACCGTTTCATCGCCGTCAATCGCCTCTCTCGAGAGCCAGCTCTCAATTGATGAGCCGCCAAGAGATGCATTGAGCACGCCTATGGGCATATCAAGCTCCTCAAGCATCTGCGCCGCAAAATAATAAGCAACGGCACTCATTGAATAAACTTCGCCGTTTTCACCCGTAACCCATTTTGCGTCCGCAATATCCTGCTGAGGGTCGGCATAAGTATCTTCAACTTTGTTGTTCACATAAGGAGGCACAAGCAGCACCCTGAGCCATTTGCTCAGCTTTTCGCCGTTTACGAACATATCCGCGCCGCCCTTTGCCTGAGAAAGAGGATACTGCATATTACTCTGTCCGCTTGCCAGCCAGAGCTCGCCGAATACAACGCCCTCAAGCTGTGCAAAAACAGTGCCGTTTTCCTTGAGAATCACTTTATATTCTTCATATCCGCCTGCGGGAGCGGCGAAAGAAACCTCAAAAGTGCCGTCTGCCAAAGCGGTTGAGTTGCCGCTTGCGGCAAGTTTGCCTGTCGCATTATAAAGCTCTGCGGATATTTCCGCACCCGGGATCGCAGTTCCTGCAAAAACAGCATCTTTGTTCTGTTGAAAAAGCATATCATTGCCGTAAGTACCATAAAGCTTTGCAGACGAATTTTCCGCATAAGCTATGCTCAGACCTCCGATCACAAGCAAAAAAGCAAGAAAAAGTGAAAGTGCTTTTTTCATTTTTATCACCTCAGATTATCAAAGCTTTCACGCATTTCGTCAACCGTACCGGTTGCAATATAATATTTGTATTCACTCGGAACATAGCTTTGGAAATTATGCCACTGCACCGCCGCAATATATGATGTTGTCGGTGCCACGGACGGGTCTTTATCTCTGGTATTTTCCCTGTCAAAGACACCTGCAAGATAGTTGTCGTGGTGAGGCGTATAAATGCCGATTCCGAAGCTGTCGTCAAATTCGCCGATAAACGCCGACCAATTTTCCGTTGCCTGAAAATTGGGATAGCCTGCATCAGGCCAGAAAATGAGTTCGTTCTCATATGAGTAATTTTTATCTCCCGTCCAGGGTGCATCGCCGCCGTAATAAACGAATCTGTTAAAAGGCTCTATGCAGTAAAAGGCGGGAAGCTCCTGAGTTGTGTAATACGCGGGATAACCCGAAAAATCAACGAATCTGCAGGACACCTCAACCGCACCGTCACAGATGCTGTAAGTAGCCTCCATATACGACCTGGTAATATCTTCCGCAGGCTTTGCCCAATCAAGAGGTCTGCACTTGATGTAGATAAAGTCATCACCCACAACAAGGTCAACTATTTTGCTGCTCTCATTATATTGATTGCCGCCCTGAACAGGGTTGTAATTCCACTTGTTATCCATATACCAGGCGCTCTGATAAGCATCGCACTCAAAGGTGCCGTAGTAGGACTGCTGAACAAGCCTGCCCGTATCATGACGGTTAATGAGATTAACATTATTATTTACGGATTTTGTGCCGTATCTCTCCGATGCATTGGAATCAACCTTTATTATACCGTCAACCTTAACCGCCTGAACATCGGAATTCGTATCTTCAAGATAATCAAGCGCGCCACCCCAGAGCAGATTAACACCGATTTTATATTCATCGGTTTCAAGATAAACATTCTCATCGGGCGCCTCGCGGTTAAAAACATCAAAACCGAGAAGCTCGAAAACTGCAGTTTCTTTGTCCAAAGGAGCAAAACTCACTCTGCAAAGCTCATTTGACTTCACTTTATCAAGAACTCCGTCAATGAAGCTGTAAAAGGGTTTTGTGCCGTCCGAGGGTTCGAGGAAGAATTCCTCGCTGTATTCTGCGCCCCTGATGATATATGTGATTATGCCTTTAATATGGGCATCGGATTTGTAGCTGACTCCGTAATAATTGAACCAGCCGCAATCCTTATTATTGAATTCAAAAACCGCTTTTTCGGCTATGACGCCGTTTTCAATTCCCGTAACCTCAGCTGCTTCAATGCCGGAAATCCCGAACTGAGTGTCCGTTTTTGAAGGCATAAAGCTGAAAAGATATGACGGAAAAAGCATAATAAAAGATATAATCAGAGAAATAATTTTTTTCATTCAAATCACCCTTTTCAATATTTTCGGAGGCATTGACACCTCTGACAATTAAATATTTTACTCCCTTGAGGATGTTTCCTCCTCAAAGGTTATCAAGGATCTCGAGTCTGTAACAGACAACAAAAAACTGCAATTATTCTTTTAATCATAAGACTGTATACATTAAATATAACATAATCAAATTGATTTTTCCACACTATTTTATCATTTCCGCAAGTATTTATCGCTTGAATAAAGCTGCATTTTCTGCTATATTATTTCCGAGGTGAAAAGAATGAAAAAAATAATAAAAAGAGCATTGATTACCCTTGGGGTTATCATACTTATTTTAGGAATTTCCGTTGGTGTCGGATTCGGCGCAAAAAAAATAAGCTCCAATCTTACCCTTTCGGGACTCATGGACACGGAATTTTATCTTACCGCCCACAGAGGACTTTCCTCAGTTGCGCCCGAAAATACCGCACCCGCGCTCATTGAGGCAGGCAAAGCAGGATTCTACGCCGCCGAGTTTGATATCATTCCCACCGCGGACGGCGTTTGGGTGCTGATTCACGATGACACCGTAGACAGAACCATGAGCGGCGAGGGCGAGGTTGAAAAGCTGACCTATGCTCAGCTTAAGGAAATGACAATTGACGGCGGCAAGGGCATTGAGAATCACCCCGACCTCAGGATTTCCACCCTTGAAGAAGCCATTGACATCTGCCTTGAATATTCAATGCGCCCCATGATTGAAATCAAAGGCGGCACGCCCGAAGATATGCAGAGCGTGCTTGACATAATAAAAGCAAAAGGGGTTGAAGACACCGCCATTGTCATTGACTTTGACGAGGACAGACTCAGCGCAATGAGAAAGCTTGACGGCGAAATCGAGCTCTGGCACCTGACCAATAAAATTACCGATGAAACAATGGAATTCGTCAAAGAAAACAATGCGGGAATCGGCTTCAATTTCGGAATTCCTCAGAATTATTTCTACATCAATCAGGCAAAGGCAGAGGGAATCACCCTTGCATCCTGGACGGTTGACATTCCGTTTGTTGTTGATATCCTCAACGCGGCAGGCGTTGATTACATCACAACCAATAAAATATTGCCGTAAAAAATGCCGTGTCATCCGACACGGCTCTTTTTATTCGTTCAATATATATTCAAGCAACGCTTCGCAACCCTCACACACATTGCGGCGGGTAACATCAAAATTCCCCGTATACCACGGGTCGGCAACATCGCCGCCCCTGTCTGTGAATTCCATCAGCTTATGAATTTTGCCCTCGGGGTCATTGCCCAGAATGCGGTACATATTGCGGATGTTCATTGAATCCATACCCACGAAAAGGTCATATTTATCATAGTCGCTTTTCTTCAGCTGAACGGCGCGCTTACCCTCGCAGGAGATGCCTATACTCAGCAGTTCTTCCCTTGCTGGAGGATAGACGGGGTTGCCGATATCTCCCCATATTTCCTCGGTGCTTGTTGCACTTGAGGCAATCACAAAATCCTCCGCAATTCCTCTGCGCTTCACAATATCTTTCATTATAAATTCCGCCATGGGGCTGCGGCATATATTGCCGTGGCAGACGAACATTATTCTTTTCATTTTAAGCTCCTTTTAAATTATATAAACAATTTTATAACATGTTTTATCTTCTTGTCAAGCGGTCAAGGATATGATACTATGATAAACATAAACTTCCCGAAAGAAGGTTTTGTTATGAAAATGCAGGAAATTTTCTCATCGGCAAAATGGCTCGGCCCCGAGAATTACGGCAACGATGAATTCTTTTTCATCAGAGGCAGATTCACCGTAAACGGCGTTAAGAATGCCACTCTCCGCGCAATCGGTCTGGGCTTTTTCCATTGTTATATAAACGGTATCAGGGTGGGCAACGATTTCTTTCTCCCCTTAAGCACGGACTACGAGGTGAGAGATAATTACCCCACAGGCGAAATCCTCAGCGGTCACCGCATCTATGTGCCCGAATATGACATCACTCCTCTGCTGAAAGACGGCGAAAATGTGATTACCCTGCATTTCGGCGGCGGTTGGTATTCCTGCGAAGTGGAAAACAGTATGTACGGCAAATCAAAGGCAATCTGGCGCATCTTCGGCGAGGACGAAAACGGCGGATTTGATTTTGTATCTTCCGAAAACGATAAAATCGCGCCGAGCTTTGTAAAGGATTATCACTTTACATGCACCGAAACTCAGGATTTTCTCTGCGATACGGTCAATGCTCATTCCGCTGATTATGATGACGGCAACTGGTCAAACGCAAGCCTTGCAAAACCTCTTGATACCGAATATCTATTCACCAACTGCCCTCCCGACAGAGTTATCCGCACCGTTGAGCCGAAGAAAATCAAAACGGGTGACGGCCATACCGTCTATGACTGCGGTCAGAATATCAGCGGTTATCCCGTGCTGAATCTCAAAGGAGCAAAGGGCGAAAAAATCAGCCTTGTCTGCGGTGAAGAAACAACTCCCGACAATGAAATCGACCCCGAATTCATTCACGGTCAGAGGGAATTCTACATATGTAACGGCGCTGAAATTCAGGCTCGTCCCCTTTTCACCTGGTACACTTTCCGCTATTTTGCGGTTTACGGCAACGCAACCCCCGAATGCGTTGAGGTTATCCACATGGATGTAAAAATTACCTCCGCTTTAAAATCGGACAACGAACTTCTCAACTGGATTCACGACACATATATCAACACTCAGCTTACGAATATGCACACGGGACTTGCCTCGGACTGCCCCCACCTTGAACGCAGAGGCTACACGGGAGACGGTCAGCTTGCCTGCCACACCGCAATGAATATTCTTGATGCAAAGAGCTTTTACCGCAAGTGGATAGGCGATATCCGCGACTGTCAGGACACAATTACGGGTCATGTTCAGTACACCGCACCGTATATCCGCTCAGGCGGCGGACCCGGCGGCTGGGGATGCGCAATTGTTGAGGTGCCTTATCAGTTCTATCTGCATTACGGCGATACATCCGTGCTTGAAGAATGTTATCCCAACATGATGCGCTATTTCGATTATCTTGAATACCGCTCGGAGAATGACCTTGTTGTTACGGACAAAGAGGGTCAGTGGTGCCTCGGCGACTGGTGCACACCCGTTTCCGTTGTTCTTCCCGCGCCCTACATCAACAACTATTTCTATGTAAAATCACTTTACCGCTGCATTGAAATTGCAAAAGTTCTTGGCAAAACGGAGGATATCCCCGAGTTTGAAAAGCGCATTGAAAAGCGCAAGGCGGCAATAATGACCGCATATTTCAACAAGTGGGACGGCAACTTCCTCGGCGGTCAGCAGGGCGCAAATGCCTTTGCTCTTGACATCGGTCTGGGTGATGAAAGAACCTACAAAAATATGGTTGAGGATTACCGCCGAAGAGGCGGTTATGACACGGGAATTTTCGGCACGGACATTCTCACGCGAGTGCTTTTTGAGCACGGTGACGGTCAGCTTGCGGCAGACCTGATTCTTTCCGAAACCGTTCATTCATTTGCGGAAATGCGCCGTCTCGGGGCAACCACATTCTGGGAATACTGGCCGCAATCACTCCGCGACCGTTCCCACGACCATCCCATGTTCGGCGCAGTGACGGCTTATCTTTACGATTATCTGCTCGGCATCCGTGCAAAAGACGGCTGCGCAGGCTATTCGGAAATCATCATTTCACCTGTGATTGTTGATAACATCAATCGCATTGAGGGTCACAGAACGCTTAACTCGGGCAAAGTTGCAGTTGCATACAAGAAAAAGGGGGATTCCGTTGCTTTTGACATCGAAATCCCCGAAAATCAGCCTGCAGAGTTCATTTTCGGCGGCAAATATTACACCCTCACCGCAGGCAAAAATCATTTTGAAATATAACAAAACACCCCGTACCGAGTCGGTACGGGGTATCGTTTTACTTCTTGAGTCTTATTACATTCCAGCTGAAAGGTTTCAGCTCGGCAGTGAGAATTGAGTCATCAATTGCGGGAACAGGGTTATTATGCGGCTTCACATTAACCGCATCAAAGGTGTTTTCAGCCTTTTTATCGTAACCATCCATTGAAATGAACTCAACGGGTTTATAACCTGCAAAATCCATAAGGTTAACATCAAGCACAACGCTTTCATCAAGACTCTTGTTGACGCAGAAAATCGTCATTTCCTCGTTTTCCTCGTCATAGGTTGCGATTGATTCAAGATAAGGCACATCGGTGAAGTCCCTGCTGTCATACTTGGGACAGTCAATCAGAGGCAGAAGTGCGCTTCCTCTTCCGTAATTCGAAAGATGCATAAATGGGAAGTAAATTGTCTGCTCAAACACACCGCCACCCGTCTGAGTAAAAATAGGCGCAATAACATTGACAAGCTGAGCAAGGCAGGCAATCTTGATTCTGTCGCAGTGGCGCAGCAGGGTTATGAGCAATGAACCCACAAGCAGGGCATCCTCAAAATTATAGATATCCTCAAGCTGAGGCGGTGCAATGCTCCATTTTTCATAGGGTCTGTTATTTGAATGATACCAGACATTCCACTCGTCAAAAGAAAGATTGATTTTCTTCTTTGAGCGTTTCTTTGCCTTCACATAGTCGCAGATGCAGATTACGGAATAGATAAAATCGTCAAATTCAAGGGTACGTGCAAGGAAGTTTGCCGCGTCATCCTCGTGGTTGCCGTAATACTGATGAAGCGAAACATAATCGATGCTGTCATAGGCGATTTCAAGAGTTTCCGCTTCCCACGAGCCGAAAGTGGACATATTTCTGCTTGATGAGCCGCAAAGCACGGTTTCGATGGTCGGGTCTGTCCATTTCATAAGCTTTGATGCTTCAAGGGCGGTTCTGCCGTATTCGAAAGCGGTTTTCGCGCCCATCTGCCAGCCGCCGTCCATTTCATTGCCGAGACACCAGAGTTTTATGTTATGAGGTTCTTCATAGCCGTGGCTTCTGCGCAGATCAGACCAATATGAACCTGATTTGTGGTTGCAATATTCAACAAGATTTCGTGCTTCTTCGGGACCTCTTGTACCCAGGTTAACCGCCATCATGCACTCCGCATTTGCCTTTTTGCACCAATCAACAAATTCGTTTGTGCCGAAATAATTAGGCTCTGTTGTGCCCCACGCAAGCTCAAGGCGGCGGGGTCTTTGGTCAACGGGACCAACACCGTCTTCCCATCTGTAACCCGAAACAAAGTTGCCGCCGGGGTAGCGCACAACGGGAACGTTCAGCTTTCTGACAAGGTCAATAACATCGCGGCGCAGACCCTGTTCATCCGCCGTGGGATGGCCCGGTTCATAGATTCCGCCGTAAACGGCTCTGCCCAGATGTTCAATGAACGAGCCGTAGATACGCTTATCAATATCGCCTATTCTGAATTCTTTTGCAAGTGTGATTTTAGCTTTCATAATAACTCCTTAGAACGGATTGATTAAACGGTCAAATGAAATGGGATTGTAGCCGAGTGCGAAATACTTGAATATCCAGATGATGGGGTTTAATCTGAACACTGCCACATCAAGAACGGTCACAAGTGCGCGCAGGAACCAGGGCAGGTCATAAACCTTTTCAACCTTGACAGGCGCAAATTCCTCGCCCTCAACATTCAGCACGAAAGGCTGTGAGTAGCAAATGCCGTTGTCGCCAGTGATATAGAATCTTACATAGAGATATGGCTCTGCAAGAAAATCATCGGCGTGAAGGTCAAGGGTTGCGGTGCCGCTTGTGATGTTGCTCTCACGGCGGATAACATTGCCGTTTGAAACCCAGGTGATTTCATCAAAGTTTGTGCCTTCGATTGTGATTATGTCATTATCCTGATCAACGGTAACTCTTGTTACCATGGGAGTGTTATCGAGAAGATAGCTCTTTGTGTCATAAACACTCTGCTCGTCAAAATCGGGCATCTCGGGCATTCCGTTAAGCTCAACGCCGTTTGAATAATGTGAAACAGAGAAATATTCTCCGTTTTCAAGGCAGGTGCGGAAAGCATCGTTGGTAAGCTCGGGCATAAGCGACATTGTGTATGCATCGTTAACCGCATTCCAATTGTGGGAATCCGCAAAGGTGTTGCACCAGGGCACAACGCCGTTGGGAATTGTCTTTTGCAGAATCTGGTCATAAAGAATTCTGTCGCAACGGGTGTGAGCATCGGTTGCGCTGTTGATGCCCATACCAAGGCTTGAGCCTTTGTAATCAATAAAAATACGGGCAAATTTTGTGGCGTAGTAATCATCAACGGGCTGACCTACGTAATTTGCGCTGTCCTTGTCGGGATAAACATACTCACCCACATGGGAAAGCATTGAAATTCCGCCTGCTTCCATAACGCCCTTTGAGGGAGTTTCATAGTCGCCGAAAACACCTGCAAGACCGTTGCCGTATTCGGCATAATAGCCTGTCAGGTGGCAATCCGCAAAAGGAGTTGCCATATTAAGCTCATTGCCCAGAGGCACATCAAGCATACCGTTCTCGTGAGTTCTTCTGTCCGATGAAGCAGTGCCGTTGATATAGCCGTAATATTCTTCGTCTGTCAGGGGAACGACAGGCTCATTCTTGGTGCGCTCTTTCTTGATAAGTCGCATAAGAGGCACAACATCAGGCTCAATATTCCAACCGTAGTTAAGAGTGCCGTGGTCGGTGAGAGCAACGATATCGTAGTTAAGGTCATAATGCTCTCGAACAAATTCTTTGACTGTCAGAAAACCGTCACTGGCAGTTGTGTGGCAATGAAGCTGGGTTTTATATGCATTCCACTCATCCCAGTCAACTCTCTCGTAGGGGTCGTCAATGATATAATTCTTTTCTGAGGTTTCATCTGCCGATGCCGACACACCCGCAACGGGGATAATCATAAACAGGGCAAGAAGAATTGCGGTTAATTTCTTTATCATATTCATACCTCCCTTAATGACTAAATGTTATCACTTTAATGCGCAAAAGTCAAAGGCGGAAAACGATTTTGGATGTTCCTACGAAAACCTATATATATTATTGTATAAAATGACAATATTGAGTATTTAACCCATTTGTATTATAATTAATGGGATATGATTTCCCGAAAGGAGAAATGAAATGAAATTTGCGATTATTCAGGCTCTGAAAAAAGCTTTTGCGGCTATTCTTTCGGGGATTCTGACCCTGACGGGCGGAATTTTCACCGACAAAGAGCCGATTATTGAAAGACCCGCGGCAAACACCGTCACCGCTTACAATGCGGATTCAGCGGATTACTCGCTGATGATTGATGTTGAGGACGAAATCCACGATATCAGCGACCTGCTTTTCGGCATTTTCTTTGAGGATATCAACTTTGCGGCGGACGGCGGACTTTACGCGGAAATGGTTGTAAACCGTTCATTTGAATATACCGACCTTGCGCTCAACGATGCACTTTACGGCTGGAATACCGTAAACGGCGCGGCGGCAGAGGTCAGGACAAGCAGAAGCCGTCTTAACGAAAACAATCCGAATTATCTTGTTCTCACAAACACGGCTGACACCCCTGCAGGCATTGAAAACGTCGGTTTTCTTGACGGAATGTCCATTGAAAACGGTAAGAATTATAATTTTTCCGTTTACGCAAAAGCGGTTGACGGCTATGCAGGCAAGCTTTACGTTCAGCTTTGTTCAGGCGGAAAGGTTGCAGGCGAAGGCGCAATTGAAAAAATAAGCTCCGACTGGCAGAAATACACCCTCACCCTCAACTGCACCGCAACGGATTCTGAAAACGCAACTCTCCGAGTGATGACGGACAAAGGCGCGGTTATGCTTGATATGATTTCTCTTTTCCCCGAGGATACCTTCAAGGGCAGAGAAAACGGAATGAGAAAAGACCTTGGCGAAATGCTTGAGGCGCTTGAGCCGAAATTCCTCCGTTTTCCCGGCGGATGCATAATCGAAGGCTACAATTACGAAACCGCATATAACTGGAAAGATTCAATTGCAACGGGCAGCAACGGTATGCCTCTTGAATTTGACGGCGGCTACGGCAATATCGCCGCAAGAAAGCAGGGCACAAACCTCTGGACAAATATTTCCGCAACCGATGACCCCTACCCCTGCTTTATGACATACGGACTCGGTTTCTATGAATATTTTCAGCTTGCAGAGGACATCGGCGCAATCGGCGTGCCCGTTGTCAACTGCGGCATTTACTGCCAGATGAGAGGCAAGGGCGGCGTTGATATGAACTCCGATAAATTCAGACAGTACATTCAGGATATGCATGACCTTGTTGAATTCTGCCGCGGTGACGAAAATACCACCTGGGGCAAAGTGCGAGTTTCCCTTGGTCATCCCGAGCCTTTTGAGCTGAAATATATCTGCATCGGCAACGAGCAGGAGGGCGAGGTTTACTTTGAAAGATATCAGGTTTTCCTTGAATCATTCAACAAAGCAAAGGCGCAAAACCCCGACCTTTACGAAGGACTTGAGCTGATTTATTCATCGGGCGCATTTGACGGCACTCACGGAGAAAACTACCTCAAATCCTATGAATACGCCAAAGAACAGCTTGGCAATTCCGATAATGCGGCGGACTTTGCAGGCGCAACCGACCATCACTACTACAACGAGCCTGAATGGTTTTTGAAGAACACAGATTACTATGACGAAAAGAACTACACCCGCACCGTTGACACAATGACAGACACCCTCTACGGCGGCGGACTGCAGGTTTTCCTCGGCGAATACGCCGCAAGGTCAAACACCCTCAAGGCGGCTCTGGCAGAGGCGGCATATATGACGGGTCTTGAGCGCAACGGCGACATCGTGCGTATGGCGGCATATGCTCCCCTTTTCGGCAACCTTACGGCAACTCACTGGTCGCCCGACCTTATATGGTTCAATAATCATCAGGTAACGGGCTCAATCAGCTACTATATGCAGAAGCTTTTCTCTGTTAACGCAGGCACAAAATTGCTCAAATCCACCCTTGACGGTGCAAAAATTGAGCAGAAACCCCTGACAGGCAGAGTGGGTGTCGGCACCTGGTACACCTCGGCTGAATTCGACAACATAAAGGTTGTTTCTAACGAAACGGGCAAAGTGCTCGGTTCGGATAAATTCTCCACTCCCCTGAACTTCTGGTGGAATTGGGACAACGTTTCTGAAAGCAAGGATTTTAAAATTCAGGGCGGCAAGCTTGTTCAGACAAACACCTGGATGCCCTACACGGAAACGGGCAAGGTAGCCTATTTCGGCGACACAGACTGGACAAACTACACCTACACCGTAGAAGCAACAAAGCTTGAGGGCGAGGAAGGCTTCATCATCCCCTTTGCTGTTGACGACACTCAAAATTGCTATTTCTGGAACATCGGCGGCTGGGGCAACACAGTTTCCTGCCTGCAGATGATTGAAAACGGCGCAAAGTCAAAAATGATGGGTACCGTTAAACCCTGCACCATCGAAACGGGCAGAACTTATGAAATAAAGATTGTTGTTGAAGGTACTTATGTTGAGTGCTACCTTGACGGCGAGCTTTACGCTCAGCAGGATTTTGCATCCGAAGCAGAGGCAGAGGCTTACCACGTTGTCAGCACCGATGAAAGCGGCGACATCATTATAAAAATTGTTAATGTTACGGATTCGGACAGAGTTTTTGCAGTTGATACAAACGCTGACGTCAAGTCATCCGCAACCGTTCATCAGGTTGCAGGTGACAGCCTCGGCAACGACAATATTCTCGGCGCAGTTGAGGACTGCATAATGAAAGAATTCACCGTTGACGGTTTTTCAAGCGATTTCAACTACACCGTGCCTGCATATTCGGTAACCTGTATCAGGCTGGAAAGGAAATAATTTATGTGGAACGGATTTGAATGTCACGATTTTACATTTGACGGTCACGATGCAACCGTTGTTATCCCTCATATCAGAACGGAAAAGCCCGTGCTTGCGGTTAAAACCGAATATTGGAATGCATTCCCCGAGGTTGAAATTGAGCTGCTGAAAAAAGGCTTTTACCTTTGTTTTATTGATAATGATAACCGTTGGGGTGCAGACGCTGACCTTGACCGCAAAGCGGAATTTGTGAAGTTTGTTATTGATAAATATTCGCTTTCGCCAAAGTGCGTACCCGTGGGCTTAAGCTGCGGCGGACTTATTGCAATCAAGTTTGCGGCAAAATATCCCAAGCTTTGCTCCTGCATT
>CALFPM010000014.1 GCA_937919155.1 uncultured Clostridia bacterium | reverse complement strand
CTCTGAGAATATCGGGGGTGTCTTTTTCATATCTGAACCATAATTCTTTGAGTGACAAAGCGGGATTTTCAATATCTTCTTCAATATTCACGCAAGGAATTTCTTTGATTTCGGGGTTGGTTTCAATTTCTTTATTCAGCCATGCTCTGCCTTCTCTGACAGTTAACGGACAGTCGCCGTTTCCGTTTGCATTATAGAAAACACGAACGGGAGTCGGCATAGCGGTGAACATGGGGTTATTCTGTTCGAAAAGGAGTTTGCCGATATTTCTCGGTGTATCATCAGCGATGATTCTGCCCGAATCCACAACAATTGCTCTGTCGGCATAAGGAAAAATGTCTTCAAGACGGTGCTCTGTTATGATAACGGTTGTGCCGAGTTCGGTATTGATTTTTCTGACGGTATTTAGAAAGTCAGATGCCGCAATGGGGTCAAGCTGACTTGTCGGCTCATCGAGAATAAGAACTTCGGGCTGCATCGCCATAATCGAAGCGAGGTTGAGAAGCTGTTTCTGACCTCCCGAAAGAACGGCAACATCTCTGTTAAACCAATCCTGAATACCAAAGTAACAAGCCATTTCGGCAACTCGGGAGCGCATTGTTTTCTGATTGTATCCGAGACTTTCAAGACCGAATGCAAGCTCGTGCCATACTTTATCCGTCACAATCTGGTCATCGGGATTCTGCATGACATAACCGATTTTTGCAGATTGAGTTCTGTTGTCAGTATCTTTAAGCGGAGTGCTGTTGAAATATATTTCACCCGTTCTTTTTCCGTGGGGAGTGAGAACGGTTTTCAAATGACGTAGAAGAGTTGTTTTGCCGCTTCCTGATTTTCCGCAGAGAACGATATATTCGCCTTTTTCTATTTTAAATGACACATTGTCGAGTGACTTTTTATCTTTTGAGGTCGGATACGAAAACGTTAAATTTTCGATTCTGAAATGTTCCACTGTATAACCTCCTTGATGTGAAGTGAAGTCGGAATCATAAGATATCCAAAATATGCGATGAAACCGAGTATGTTAAAACCTTTTATCGGTGTGATGTTTCTTTCGGGCAGAAATTCAGCATTCATTCCGCCGTTTGCGGCAAAAAAGATAACAATACCAAGCAAAGCAATCATAACAAATGTCAATATCCAATCCGTTGCGGTCATCCGATAAATCATAAAGCTTGTCCGTTTTGATGTGCCGTAACCCCTTGAACGCATCGAATCGCTTGTTGTGATGCTGCCTTCGAGCGCCCACGATGTGAGAACACCGATAACCGTCATTCCCGAATTCAGTTTATCTTTTATTGATGATTTTTCTGCCGTGCCTTTGCCGATTGAACTTCTGACACCAATTATCTGTTTTGCTTTCTGCAAAAGATTCGGTATCATTCGGAACACCATAACAAGAAGCAGCGACAATGACGGCGCAAGATTACCGAAAAGGCAGGTGAACTTATCGCCCGTGAGCACTTTTCCGTAACATCCGAACCACAGAAGCATAAGCACAAATGTTGCCGCAACAGCAACGCCGTAAATGAGTGCTTCAAGGGTGTAGGGTCTGTCAAGATATGTAAAAAGAACCGTTACGCCCCTTGTGTTCACTATCGGATTAAGAAGTGTGATGAATATAAAAAGCGGTATCATCAGCAGAATGTTTTTTTTCCTTTTCTGCCGTTCAGAAACAAGCAATACACTCCGCTTGCAAATATGCCTGCAAGCAGATAAACAGGGTGTTGCAGAAGAACACCGAAGCAAATTGCCCCGATGAAAAACAGCAGATTCACCGCAGGATGAAGTTTTGAGAATGCATCTTGTTTCATATTCTCACCGTTGTTTTTTCTTTGCTTCTTTCAGCTCC
>CALFPM010000013.1 GCA_937919155.1 uncultured Clostridia bacterium | reverse complement strand
ATTTCACGCGGCGGCAAAAAGCAGTATCTTGACCCGACCCATCCCTTTGTTCAGGACTATATCAGAGCAGATATCGAAAGAATCAAAAGCTGGGGCTATGAGCTTCTTAAGCATGATTTCACTACTGCGGATTTATTCGGCAGCTGGGGCTGTGAACTTGATTCCACAATAACCGTAACCGAAGGCTGGAGTTTTTTTGACAAATCAAAAACCAATGCCGAAATCGTTCTCGACCTTTACAGGCTCATCAAAAAAACAGCCCGGGATATGTATGTCATCGGTTGCAACACCGTTTCTCACCTTTGCGCAGGTCTTGTTGAGATTAACCGCACAGGCAATGACACAAGCGGCAGAGAATGGGAAGCAACAAAGAAAAACGGCATCAACACTCTTGCATTCCGCCTTGCACAGAACGAAACATTCTATATGTGCGATGCAGACTGCGTTGGTATTCTTGACGACAATATTCCCTGGGAAAAGAATAAGCAGTGGCTTCACCTGCTTTCATGCAGCAACACTCCCCTTTTCGTTTCCTGCAACAACAGTATAGATGATGAAAAGAAAAACGACCTTGCAACCGCATACAAAGTTTTCAACGAACCTCACCAATTCAGACCTCTGGATATTTTCGGCACAAAAACACCCTGTGAATGGGAAATTGACGGCGAAACAATAAAATATCAGTGGTAATTTTAAGGAGTTTCATATGACAAAAAAGCTGTTTGCAGATGCACTTTCAAAATTCCTTTTGGGTGCCGTGTTAGTGGGACTGTTGGTTTTTGTGCCCGCAGGAACAGTATCTTTTTATCAGGGTTGGCTTTTCATGGCGGTTATGTTCACACCCATTTTAATCGCAGGCATCGTTATGATGATAAAAAATCCCGAACTGTTGAAAAAAAGACTTAATTCAAAAGAAAAAGAGGCAGAACAAAGCATTGTTGTCAAACTCAGCGGACTTGTGTTTCTTGCAGGATTTATCACCGCAGGTCTGAATTACAGATTTGATTGGTTTGTGTTGCCGAAAACCGTTTCAATTGCCGCGGCAGTTGTATTTATTGCGGCTTATCTGCTGTATGCAGAAGTGCTCCGTGAAAACACATATCTTTCGCGGACAATTGAGGTGCAGGAAAATCAAAAGGTAATTGATACGGGACTTTACGGCATAATAAGACACCCTATGTACACCGCAACATTGCTCCTGTTTCTTTCAATTCCTCTTATTCTCGGCTCTCTCATATCCTTTGTTATTTTTCTTTCATATCCGTTCATAATTGCAAAGAGAATCAGAAACGAAGAACAGGTTCTCGAGAATGAACTTGAAGGCTACCGCGAATACAAAACAAAAGTAAAATACCGTTTAATCCCTTTTGTTTGGTAAAACCTTAAATTTATTGCACGGGAGTTTATTTATGAATTTTAAAGTAAAACATATCGGTGAACCCAAAATAATAATGAGCAACAACGAGAGCGACCATAATTATTTCGGATGGCCTACGGCGGTCAGACTTCAGAACGGGTCAATAGCCGTTGGAGCATCGGGATTCCGCATTGAACATATATGTCCGTTCGGAAAAGCCGTGCTTTCAATGAGCGTTGACGAGGGTGAGAGTTATTCTCAGCCTCTGCCTGTCATTGACACCGTTCTTGATGACAGAGACACAGGACTTACAGCTTTCGGCAAAAGCGGACTTATTCTCACCTCATTCAACAACACAACTGAATTTCAAAGGCAGAATATGCCGCAAACCGAGGAATGCTTTGAATACATTAATTCAGTTTCTCCTCAGGACGAGGCTGAAGCATTGGGAAGTTCATTCCGCATAAGCAACGATTGCGGCAAAACATTCGGAAAAATATTCAAATCACCAATAACCTCGCCTCACGGTCCCATTGTTCTGAATGACGGAAGCATTCTCTGGATAGGTAATGTTTACGAAAAAAAGAATCAGATTGAAGCATATATCCTTGACCCCGACAGCGGTGCATTCACATTCAGAGGTCGGATTGAGGTTGACGAAACCTGCGGACTTGATTTCAACGAGCCTTATGCAATTCAGATGCCTGACGGCAAAATCATCTGCCACATCAGAGCAGAGGATGATAAAGAAACGGTTTTCACTCTTTTTCAGACAGTCTCTTATGACAACGGCAAAACCTGGAGCAAACCCGAGCAGATTCTTGATATACTGGGCGGCGCACCCGCTCACCTTCTTCTGCATTCATCAGGCACGCTGATCTCTGCCTTTTCAAGAAGAGCCCTACCCTACGGAATCCGCGTTATTTTCAGCAGTGACGGCGGCGAAAGCTGGAGCGATGAGCATGTTATTGCCGAAGGATATCTTTCTGACGACCTTGGTTACCCGTCAACGGTTGAGCTTGATGACGGAAGCCTGCTCACCGTTTATTATGCAAGAGAAGGCATTGACCCGCCCGATGTAATTATGCAGCAAAAATGGATTCCGGAAAAAGCGGACTGACCCAAATATAAGGAAACCACTTCATTCTGCGCCTTTCGCGTAAAATGAAGTGGCTGTTTTTTTATTTAACCCGTCCGTACAGGCACCTTACAGGTTCTTTTTCAATCACAAGTCCGCAGTAATTGCACATAATGCACTTTGCCTGAGTCTGTCCGTTTTTCATTTTTAATGCAAGGTCAGGCTCACAGATAAACGGTCTGCACATTGAAACGAAATCCGCCTTGCCCTCCGACAAAAACTGTTCCATATCGTTCACTTTGTGAATTCCGCCCACAACAATAACGGGAACGGAAACGTTCTTTTTGATTACCGCCGCATTATCGACATTGAAGTTTTCAAGAGGCTGAGGCTGCTTTATGAGAGGATTGATGAGTTTTGCCGCAGGCAATGCAATTTTGTTGAGAATTGAGGGAAATGAGGCGCAGGGTTCTCTGTATTTAAACACGGCATCCATCGGCAAAAGTTTGCTGCGCATTGTGTTCATGCCATCCTGCACGGTGCCGCAGGAAACTTCGATTGCATCGCATCCCGCCGCTTCAAGTCTTTTACAAATCAGAACGGAATCATTAATATTCATTCCGCCCTTTCTGTTATCCTTCGCACTGAGCTTTATCCACACGGGAAGCTTTGTTTTTTCTTTGATGCCTTTTATTATCAGTTCAACCGCCCTGCATCTGTTTTCAAGGCTTCCTCCCCACGAATCACGGCGTCTGTTGCCGTAAGCCGAAAGAAAATCGTGGAGCAGATATCCATGACCGCCGTGAAGCTGAACGGCGTCAAATCCCGCTTTTTCCGCCCTGACTGCGGCACTGATAAAATCATCGATAACACCGTAAATGTCATCATCGGTCATAACCTTTGACTTGTCGGGATAAAATCCGTGAAGCACATCTGACGGCGCAACTTTCTTGCAACCGATTGCCTTTGACGAGGTTTGTCTGCCGCAATGCGCAATCTGAAGCACAACGGGCGCACCGTGACTGTGAACCGCATCCGTAAGTTCTTTGTATTTATCAATCACGCTGTCGTCATATATCCTGAGCATTCTCGGATATGGAGAAACACCGTTTCTGCTCACTGCCGCATAACCCGTGATGATGCATCCGACTTCGTTTTTTGCGAGATTGGCATACTTTGAAATCAGCTTTTCACTCGGCGCTCCGTTTTCATCCGCAAGACCGTCATGGGTCGCACTGCGTATTATTCTGTTTTTTACTTTGATACCCGAAATTACAGTATTTTCAAAAAGCATAATAAACTCCGTAAAAACTAAGATTATTTCCATTATAGCATATTTCGGGAAATTTACAACATATATATTTCTTCGTTGTGTTATCCGTCTTGCAATTGGAGTTTCCGTGCTGTATAATAAGCATAACACTTTAAAACATCGGAGAAACAGACTATGTTAAGAAAAAGACAGGTACACCTTGATTTTCACACAAACAAAACTTTGCCCGTTGGCAAAAAATTCTCAAAAGAACAGTTCCAGGCTGCATTGAAAGCGGGTCACGTTGACTCCATCACCGTTTTTTCAAAGTGCCATCACGGATGGTCATATCACCCCACAAAGGTCAACGAAATTCATCCTGAACTTGATTTTGATTTGCTCGGCGCTCAGCTTGAAGCCTGCAAAGAAATCGATGTCAATGCTCCCGTATATATATCTGCAGGCTATGATGAAAAAGAATTTGTCAAGCACCCCGAATGGCACCATGTGTGGTCAACCGATAAAGATGAGCAGATTGAATATGAAAAAGAAGTTCATTTTCATCTCCTTTGCTTCAACACGGGTTACCTTGATTTGCTTTGCGCACAGATAGAAGAAGTTATGAAAATGTATAATCCCTGCGGTATATTTCTTGATATTGTTTCACCCAGGGTTTGCTGCTGCGAAAAATGCCTTGCAGATATGAAAAAACTGGGAATGGACATAAACAGCGAAGATGACTGCAACAAATTCGCTGATATGACTCTTCAAAAATATATTGAAGCAACAAACGGTGCCGTCAGAAAATACAGCGACACGGCAACAATCTTCCACAACGGCGGTCACATTCATAAAGGCAACTACGGCTTCATTGAGTGCAACACACATCTTGAACTTGAAAGCCTCCCCACAGGCGGCTGGGGATACGACCACTTCCCCCTTTCCGCTGCCTATGTGCGCTCACTGAAAAACACGGATTTCCTCGGCATGACAGGCAAATTTCACCAGAGTTGGGGTGAATTCGGCGGTTATAAACATCCCAATGCTCTGATTTATGAAACATCGCTCAGCATTGCAAACGGCGCAGGATGTTCAATCGGCGACCAGATGCATCCCCTCGGCGAAATGAACATGGCAACTTACAATCTCATCGGCGAGGCATATTCACTTGTCGAAGAGAAAGAGCCTTGGATCAACGGCGCGGTTAATGTGGCGGATATTGCCGTTTTAAGCGCAGAAGCAGTTACGGGTAACCGTGACACCAAAGCCGATGTGGGTGCCAACAGAATGCTGCTTGAGAAAAAGTATCTCTATAATTTCGTTGACACAACAATGGATTTATCGAATTACAAACTCCTTATTCTGCCCGACATTGCAGGATTGGACGATGCGATGATTGAGAAAATCAGAAATTTTGCCGCAAAGGGAGGCAAAATAATCGCAAGCGGTGAATCACTTGTGAAAGACGGCAAATTCTTCCTTGATATCGGCGCAGAATACAAAAGCATCAATGAATTCAATCCCACATATCTCATCCCCTGCTACGAAACCGTGAACGGCATTACAGAATACATAATGCGTTGCAATTCATATGTTATTGAACCCGATGATTGCGAAATCGAAGCTTATATGCAGAATCCCTATTTCAACAGAACCGCAGAGCATTTCTGCTCGCATATGCATGCCCCCAATAATCCCGAAACAAACTTTGCAGGTGCGATAATCAAAGGAAACATTGCATATATCGGTTGGGACATTTTCACTGCATATGCAAAACACGGTCACCTTTGCTTCAAAGAGCTTTTCTCTCATATAATCGGCAAACTTCTCGGAAACACGGCAACCGTTACCGCCGCATTGCCCGACAGAGCCGTTGTGACATACACAAGGCAGAAAAAAGAAAACAGAAATATTCTTCACCTTTTGTTTGCCCACACAACCGTGAGAGGTGAAAATACAGAAGTTATTGAGGACACAGTTCCTCTTTATAATGTTGAATGCAGTGTCAGATGCGATTCCGAGCCTGTTTCGGTGAAACTTGTTCCCTCAGGCGAATCAATCGATTATAAATTCAAAGACGGAAAGGCAAGCTTCACTGTTCCCGAAGTCAATATTCATCAGATGGTGGAAATCAGATTTTAAAATGAAAAACCCGAAAGCAGTTTATGGCTGTTTTCGGGTTTTGTTTTATCAGAATTGAATTGTCACGGTTTCGCCTGCACTGAGAGTTACCGTTTCCGTTTTATCATTGATACCGCAGGAGACGGTTATTGTCTGAGCGATATCGGATGTTACGGTTATTCTTGCGGTGCCATCGGCAACATTCCAGCTGATTTCATCAACCGTTGCTCTTGTCCTCGCTTTAAGACCTGTGATTCTGCCGCTTTCAAAGCCTGACTCGGGCAAAGCAGGAAGAATTTCAATCTCACCACTGTTTGAATAAAGCAGACTTTCGTTGATTATTCCAAGATAACCTATGGCAAAATCGGTGCAATAACAACTGTTGCGGTCATAGTCGTGATTTGTCATAAGCGAATCGTAATAAATCCAATGATTCATAAGGTTAACAAGTGCATCGGTAACGCTTGAGGAATCCTTAAGCCTTGCGGCGATGAGCGCCCTGTGAACAAGGGCGTGACTTGCCTCGTTTTCACTTGCCCTGTTTTCAATTGCCTGAATGCATGCCTTCGCCAGTTCAGGGTCATCCTGAGTTTCAAACAAAGGCCACACACAGTAAAGATGGCTCAGATGACGGTGGAGATTGTTTTCTTCAAAATCAGATGTTGCCCACTCCTTGAGTGCACCTGTTTCATCATACATATACACGGGCAGTTTGCTCATAAGATATTCCCATTTTGCGGTATCTGCATCGGGATCAATGCTTTTCATAACATTGACAAGCATTTCAAGATTATTTCTGCAAGCTGAAATATCTATTGCGGTGTTTGCTGCAGAGGGACTGGGATAATTTGAAGGATTATTTTCAGGAGAATAACTGGGAAGAATTGTGTAAGTTTCGCCTTCGCCAAGTTCGGTTTTTCCTTTTTCATAATGCAGCTTGCCGTCTTTATCGGTGTAATATTCGGGCGTCATCATCTGCGCCCAGTAATTTGCCGCTTTTGTGAGCATAGGCAACAGAATTTCCTCTCTCAGGTCAAGATAGCCCTTGCTCTGCAGAGCCGCAACCTCTTCATCGGTAAGGTCGTTTTCCGTTACGGAAAGGACGGATTTCAGATTATTCAGGTCAAATTCACCGTTAAGAGGGATACGCACATCGCCGTAACACATAAGAGTTTCATAAAGAGGCTGAAGCATCCAGCTTGTGCCTGCATTCCAGTAGCGGAAAGGATAAGGATAGCAAGTTTCTGTTATGACAGCTTTGTCGCCGTCTGTGTTTACGGGAGCCTGAAGCGCATCCGTGAATCCGTGGGTTGCCCGCGCATTTTCTTCCCAGTCGGGAGCCTGACGGAGAATGAAGCCTGCATATCCGATATATGCACTTTCCATATTTCCCGTGTTCATTGAAGAAGTCTGCAGGTTAACATTGGCATCCATTGTGTATTTGCTTCCCCATCCGGGTGCCCACTCACCTGTCCACATGCCGTAAAGACGCGGTGTTGAATAACCTGCACAGCAAAGATATGCATATCTGCCCGAATAATAAACTCTCTCTGCAAGATCGGAATTTACTTCTTTATTCAAATACTGGTCCAGCACAAGTTGTTCGTTTGCTTTTGTGCTGTCTTCATCACCGAGTTCAAAGGTAACTGCGTTATACTGAGGAGTGAAGATTTCCGTATGAGCAGCAAGTGCCGCATCATAATCAAATCTGCCTTCTTCGTTATATTTCTGCACAACGGCTTCAGCGCGCTCTGCAAGATTACCGACTATTTCATATTCCCCTGTGCTTTCAAAATCATCATAAGCACCCATACTGTATGTTCGGTCTGAAACGGCAATAAGATAAACATTATCCGCATTTCTGATTTCAATCTGAGGATTGCCGTCACCGCAATACTGCGCATCTTTAATCTTTTTGCCATCGGTCAGGCTTTTGCTTCCGCCTTCCGCAACAACATAAATAAAGGTTGCATAACCACCGTCTTTAAGCTCGCTGTTTTCGTAGTTCGGATAGTGTGCAACAAGCGCAAGATAATCGCCGTTTTCATCCGCAATTTTTTTGTATTTTAAATCAACTTCGCTGCCGTTGCCGTAATTTGCAAAAGCAGAAATATTATCTATAGAAAGAGTTAAATCAACCTTGCTTCCCGTTGACGATGAACCGATTTTTGTGATTGTTACTCCGTCTGCCTGCGAGGTGAAAGTGGTTCTTTTCCATGTGCCGCGGATATCCGTATATTTCACGCCCACCTGCGCAGTTTCATAATCCGTGTATCTTGCGTAGCCAACTTTCAGATGTTTGCTCTGCTTTATTCTCAGGGCTGCGCCCGGATGATAGGCATAAACATCGTCATAACTCGCATTGTCAACAATATCCTTGCCCGAAGTGATGTTTTGCTTGACCTGCTCAAGCTCATCGGATGTGTCGGGACAATAACGGACATTTTTGTTTGGCATTATGAAGTGCATATACTGATAAATCAATGTGTCGCTGTAAGGCGAACCGCTTGTTATAACACCCTGCAGTCCGTTACCCGAAACCATGCCCTGTCTCCAGGTGTCCGTATTATTTGATTTTTCGCTCACTTCGTAAAAAAGCTCCGAATAAGCCGCCTTTGAACTGTCCGAAAACTCTGATTCAATTTCATTATAAACATTTATCGGATTAAAAACCGAGCCGATAAGCGAAAACACCGTCAGGATGGTGCTGATAATACGCATAACGGTTCCCATACCAAATCACTCCTTGAAAAATATCAAAGCCGCCTCATCGCCTGTGACGGCACCGTACGAGGCGGCTTTCTTCTGAATTAATATGCAGATTATTTGGTGCCGAAAATTCTGTCGCCTGCATCACCGAGACCTGGCACAATGTAGCCGTGGTCATTGAGGTGATCATCGAGGGCACCCACATAAATTTCAACATCGGGATGGGCATTCTGCAATGCTTCAAGACCCTCGGGAGCAGCAATAATGCACATGAATTTTATATCCTTGGGATTGCGCTTCTTGATTTGCGCAATGGCATCTATCGCCGAACCGCCTGTTGCAAGCATGGGGTCAAGAACAATTACCTCACGCTCTTCAATATCGGCAGGGAGCTTGCAGTAATACTCAACGGGCTTAAGAGTTTCGGGGTCTCTGTAAAGACCGATATGACCCACTCTTGCTGACGGAACGAGTGCAAGCACGCCGTCAACCATGCCGAGACCTGCTCTGAGAATAGGCACAAAAGCAAGCTTTTTGCCTGCGATAACCTTTGTTTTTGCAATTGCAACGGGAGTTTTTGTGTCAACTTCCTTGAGAGGAAGATCTCTTGTTGCTTCATAGCACATAAGCATTGCAATTTCGCTCACAAGATTGCGGAATTCCATTGAAGTTGTTTTTTCATTCCTGAGATAAGTGAGCTTATGCTGAATGAGGGGATGCTCCATTACCATAACTTTTGACATATCTTTTAACCTCCGATGATTAAAATCTGTTTTCAAGGTCCGTTATCTGGTCAATTCTTCTCTGATGGCGTTCCTCACCGCTGAAAGGAGTATCAAGGAAAATGTCAACAAGCTCCTTTGCCTTTTCGGGAGTAACAACTCTGCCGCCGAGACAAAGAATGTTGGCATTGTTGTGAAGTCTTGTCATTTCTGCTGAGAACAAATCCGAACAGCAGCATGCGCGGATGCCTCTCACTTTGTTTGCCGCCATTGAGATTCCAACACCTGTGCCGCAGAAAAGCAGACCAAGTTCACATTCGCCGCCTGCAACAGCCTTTGCTGTTTTCTCTGCAAAAACGGCGTAGTCACAGGAATCTGTTGAATATGTGCCGTAGTCCTTATATTCGATTTTTCTTTCTTCAAGATGTTTGATAATGACCTGCTTGAGTTCAAAACCTGCGTGGTCGCTTCCGAGTGCAATCATACCGATTCTCCTTTTTTTAATTTGAGTTCACGCTCTGCCTGAGGCAATCTCAGATAAACAGGCGCCAGCAAAGCGGAATCAATAAATTCGTTTTTATTTTCTGCCGCAAGAGCCGCACCGAAAGCGCGCTGATAGCGGCGGTTTTCACCTGCAAGGCGTGCATTGGACAACTTTTCTCCGAAAGCCCTGAAGCAAAGTTCCGCACCGTCACCTGCAAGATAAATTCTTTCGTTATATCCGGAAAGTTCGTTGCCGAGTTCGTCAATCGTAATCGCTTTGTCATCGCATATGCGGATTACCTTGCCGCCCTCACAACGGAAGATTGCGGTGTAAACCTGGTTGCATCTTGCATCCATTGCCGCACAGACTATGCATTCTTCATCCGCAAAATTATAAGCTATGCTCTCAAGTGTGGAAACTCCCGCACAGGGAATTTCATCGCAAGCGGCAAGACCTTTGACCGCCGCAACACCGATTCGGATACCCGTAAATGAACCGGGACCCACATTGACACAAAGAGCATTGATATCCTTAAGTGACATATCCGCCTGCGAAAGAGCGTTTTCCACCATAGGCATCAGCGTTCTGCTGTGGGTAAGAGCATTATTGACAAAGCACTCACTGATGAGCCTGCCGTTTTCGGAAACGGCAACGCTGGCGGACTTTGCCGAGGAATCAACTGCAAGTATTTTCAAGGAATTCAGCTCCCGTTATTTCAATATTTCTTTCGTCCGGATTCTCCGTTTTTGTGATGGTAACTCTGACGCAATCCTCAGGAAGAATTGCTTCAATGTTTTCGCTCCACTCAATAATCAGGCAATTACCTGCATCAAGATAATCAAAATATCCCGTTGAATAAAGGTCATCCCATCCCGAAATACGGTACATATCAAAATGATAAAGGGTTCTTGAGCCTCTGTATTCATTGACAAGCGCAAAAGTGGGACTGCTGACATCGCAGGAAATACCCATTCCCCTTGTGAATCCTCTTGTGAAAGCGGTTTTTCCCGCACCAAGGTCGCCAAACATGGCAACAACCATGCCGTCCTTAATATTTTTGCCCAGCATTTCACCGATTTTTTCGGTTTCAGCAGAGCTTTGTGTTCTGAAAAAAGCCATAATTACCACCAAAGATGAGTATAACACAATTATTTTTTTATTTCAACAATAATAAACAAAAAATTCCCGACCTTGAAAAGTCGGGAATTCAGTTGATTTATCCGTCAAAAACGCTCAACCAGCGCATTGACCATCTGAGGAACGTCTGTGATAAGACCGTCAACACCCATTTTGATGAGTTTTGTTGCGGTTTCAGGCTTGTTGACTGTCCAGACATTGACCTTTATGCCGTGCTTATGAAGTCTTTTCACATAAGTTTTTGTAACGGAAAAGAAGTGAGGATGGAGATAATCCGCTTTGATTTTCTTTGCAAATTCAACATAACCGAACAACATCTGCTTATAGAAAAAGGTTTTGTTCGGAGCATAAAGGAAGCCCGTTTTGCACTGAGGGTCAACTTTCTTGCACTCGATAAGAACATTGGGGTCAAAGCTTGAAATAAGAAGCTTTCCGAACAGACCGTGAGCCTTGACGGCATCAATTGTTTTGGCAACAATCTCCATATTTCCGTCACGGGGAGGTTTGATTTCGATATTCATAATTTCAATATCCGCACTCTCACAAAGAGCAAGAAATTCTTCAAGTGTGGGAATTTTTGTGCCGTTGAATTTCTCGTGGAAATAAGCTCCGAAATCATAAGTCGAAAGTTCTTCGAGGGTCATTTCATTGATGTCACCCTTGCCGTTTGAGGTTTCATCAATTGTATAGTTATGGCAAACAACGGGTATGCCGTCTTTTGTGAGATGAATGTCCGTCTCGAAACCGTCAACACCGATTTCAATTGATTTTCTGAAGGCGGGAAGTGTATTCTGAGGCGCTTCTCTGTTTGCACCTCTGTGTGAAATTACTTTGCAATTTGACATTTTCATCATCCTTAAAGCATATTTTACCAAACATATTTTAACAGAATACTCCGTTCATTGCAAGATGCAATTTGTCACACCGAAGTTTCTTGACAATGACAGGTTATGATGTTAATATTTAACCATAAACTTTTCAGAAAAGGTGATATTTATGTATATGGAAAAATACGAATTCTGGTTCGTTGTAGGCAGCCAGTTCCTTTACGGCCCTGAGGTGCTTGACACTGTTGCCGAAAGAGCGTCTGAAATGGCAGAAAAAATGAACCGGAGCGGTCTTCTCCCCTGCAAAGTGGTTTATAAAGTAACCGCAAAAACATCGGAAGAAATCAACGAAGTGATAAAAGAGGCAAACTTTGACGATAAATGTGCAGGTATCATCACCTGGATGCACACTTTCTCGCCCTCAAAGATGTGGCTCAACGGACTCAAAAACCTGCAGAAGCCCTATTGCCACTTTGCCACTCAGTATAACAGAGACATCCCCAACGAAGAAATCGACATGGATTTCATGAACCTCAATCAGGCTGCTCACGGTGACAGAGAGCACGGCTTCATTGCCGCAAGACTCCGTGCACCCCGAAAGGTTATTATGGGTTACTGGCAGGACGAAAAAGTTCTGGCAGAGCTTGGCAAGTGGATGCGTTCCGCAGTCGGCGCCGCTTTCTCAAAGCAGCTCAAGGTTATGCGTTTCGGCGATAACATGAGAAATGTTGCAGTTACCGAAGGCGACAAAGTAGGCGTTCAGGAAGTTCTCGGTTGGCAGGTTAACACATGGCCCGTCGGAACAC
>CALFPM010000012.1 GCA_937919155.1 uncultured Clostridia bacterium | reverse complement strand
CCTTAAGGGTGCAGTGGCGCTTGTTATAGGCTCCGAGGGCAACGGCGTCGGCAGACTTGTCAAGGAAAAGTGCGATGTTATACTTTCCATGCCAATGAAGGGGAGAATCAATTCTCTCAATGCCTCTGTTGCAGCAGGAATTCTTATGTATGAAATTGCAAAACACAGGTAGGTGAATGAATTGAGCGATAATCCCAGAACAACGGCAAGCAGTGAAATTGACGATATTCTTGCCGAAGTCAAAAAGTCAAAGCAGGCGGAAAGCGCGGCAGATGAGCCGTCAAAAACCTGGTCAATGGACGATATTGACAGGCTGATTGCTCAGTCCAACGGCGAGGAGTATGTGCCTGCGCCCAAAAAGGCTCCCACACCTGCGGAAGATTTTGAAAGAATCCTCAGCCGCGAGTTTGACACGGGAATTTTCACCGTAAGACCTATCGGAGAGGTGACCGAAAAGCCTGAAATGCAGGATATTTCCTCAACTTCGGGCGATGTTGAGGTTGACGGTCAGGAAACTTTCTTTGACGGCACCGAAGAGGATGAATTTGACGAATCACTGTTTGAAATCGAAACAGTGATTGTGCCTGAGGATATTCCTCAGCCGTCATCAATGTTTGCGTGGCAGAATCCTCCCGCAGAGCCTGAAAAACCCGAGGACACAGGCCCCTCAGAAGTGAAAACATTCTATGAGGGCGAAGTTGCGGCGGCGGATTTCTTCGGCAAAAAGCCTGAGGAAAAGCCTGCACCCGAGGAAAAAATCGACTACAGAACCCGTTTCTTTGAAACGCTGAAAATTGAAAACACCATTGAGATTGACCCTGTGCAGGCAGGACCTGTTGACAGGTCGGGAATTGTTGTTCAGAAGTCATCTGAGGAGGCTGAGGGCGGCCTTGAGGCAATGCCCAGAGTGCTTGCCGCAGAGGATGCCAAAAATCTGGATGACGAGAAAACCCGCATTATGGACGCTGTGGGCAGAGCGGAGAAAAAGATATCAGAGGCAGGCAGTGATGTTGAGGGTCAGATGATGCTGACGGGCTTTGAAGACATTCCCGAGGAAACATTGCCTGAGCAGAGCCGCGAGCTTGATGTTGAAGAACAGCTTTCCGAAAAGCGCAGGCAGAGAGCAAAGAGCTTCAAGCTTATAGATACGCTTGACCTTGATGAGGAGTTTGACGGCGATTTCGAGGCTCCTCCCGAGGATGTGGAAAAGCAGGAAAAAAGGCGCAGAAAGAAAGAAAAGAAGCTTGAGCAGGCGGCGGAGGAAAAGGCTGTTGCCAAGGAATACGAATCCCCTGCAGAGCGCTCATCCATGCACACTTTGCTTACCGAAAACAGCAAAAAAGCAACAGTCGGCGTAATTTCTGTGGGTGTGATTGAGCTTCTTATCATAATATTGAACCTTATTCCCTCAATAGCAGAGAAACTTGCCGTTGAAACAACGGTGTTTATTGCAGGCTCGGCGGTAATGTGCGTGCTGAATGCAATTCTGATTATTGCCGTAGCGGCACTCAATAATGTTCACTTTGTGGACGGAATCACGGGCATATTCAAAAATAACATAACCGTTGACACCGCGGTGAGCCTTTCCCTTGCGGTTGCTCTCTTCCAGAATGTGCTTGCCGCATTCATAGGCGGCGGAGAGGTTGCAACCACCGTATTTTCTGCGGCGGCGGTGGGCGCGGTGCTTATAAGTAAAGTTGCGGAAAAAATGGATGCACAGCGCACCCTTTCCAATTTTGAAGTGTGCGTTTACAAATACGAGCATAATATGTATGCCGTTCATCCTTTCGAAAATGAATCCGAAATTTTCGAACTCGGCAGAGGTCTTATGATGGGCAATGCAGACTTGCTTTACTCATCAAAAGTTGCTTTTCCCTCTGATTTTATGAAGAATTCACAGGCTGATGCAACGGATAAAAAGCTTGTGAAAATCCTTATCCCTGCCGCTCTCGGCGCGGCGGCGGTTGCGGCGATTGCCGCGGGCATTGTTGAGCAGAGCGTTATGGCGGCATTTTCCGCATTTGCAGGCACATTCTGCGTCTGCTCTCCTGTATTCGGCGCGGTTATTCCTGCATTCATCGCAAGAATTGCAAACCACGAGCTTAATATGACAGGCACCGTGATTTCAAGCGTTGTTGCGGCTTCGGAAACATCTTCGTCAAATGCGGTTGTTATGGATTGTGCGGATATTTTTGACCGTTCAAAGTGCACGATGCACGGAATGAAGGACTTCAAAAACATCAGAATCGATGATGTGCTTCTTTATGCGGCGGCTCTGGTTATAAAATCGGGCGGTCCTCTCAGAGAAAGCTTTGAGCAGGTTGTTGACGGCAGACACGATTTGCTTCCCTCCGTCAAGGAGCTTGTTTATGAAGATAAACTTGGTATTTCTGCAAGAATTCACGGCCAGAAAGTGCTTCTCGGCAACAAGAATCTGCTTGTGAATCACAGCGTTGAGATGCCTGAAAACCTGCCCGAGGAGAAATACACACACAGCGGCAGAAAGGTTATGTACCTTGCCGTTGCAGGCAAGCTTGCGGCTCTGTTTGTTGTGAGCTATGCGGTTGATAAAAACCTTGAGCCTTATTTCAAAATGCTTGAAAGCAACGGAATTCAGGTGCTTGTGAGGACAAATGACGTGAATGTCACAGAGGAGCTTATTTCAAAAAGCTTCGGTCTTCCCAAAGAAACATTCAAGATTCTTTCGTCTGTTGCGGGCAAGCTTTTCAAGCGCAGACGCGATGCCGTTTGCGACAAACTGCCTGCAAAAATCGTTCATGACGGCACTGCATTTTCAATGCTCAGAGCTGTTGCGGCGGCTTGCAGCATAACCGCTCAGGCAAAGCTCGGCTCAATTCTTCAGATTGTTCTCAGCGTTGTCGGCTTTGCGCTCAGCATGGTGATTTACTGCACGGCAAACGGCCCTGCATTCAACGGACTGACTGCGGCGCTCTTCCTTGCTGCGGGACTTGTTGTTTCTGCAGGAGTACTTGCACTGAGGAAAATCAAATAAAAATTTCAAAAAACTCTTGACAAACCCCGTGATATAGGTTAAAATAACTTGCACAATAAAGCAGAGCAGGTTTGGCTCTCACCTTCCGGGGAATGTCCTGAGTCGGTCAATAGTTTCTTTTCAATCGGGTCTTTGCGCCCGTATTAAAGACGTTTGATTTGCGAGGTCAGGGATTCCTGCCCTCGCTTTTTTATTACACATTGGAGGTGCTTTGACATCAGCAGCAAAGAACAGCAAATCAATGAGGAAATCCGTGACAAGGAAATAAGAGTTGTTACAGATGACGGCGAGCAGCTGGGCATTATGTCCGCAGCAGAGGCTCTCAAAATTGCCGAAAGCAAGAATCTTGACCTGGTTAAGATTGCTCCCATGGCAAAACCGCCCGTATGCAAAATTATGGACTACGGCAAGTTCCGATTTGAAAAGGCAAAGAAAGAGAAGGAAGCAAAGAAGAATCAGAAGACAATCGAGATCAAAGAAATCAGGCTTTCTCTCAACATTGATACCCACGATTTTGACACAAAAATCAATCATGCACGCAAGTTTATTGCGGCAGGCAACAAAGTTAAGGTTTCCATCCGCTTCAGAGGCCGTGAAATGGCTCACCCCGAGCTTGGTCTCACAATCATGAAGCGTTGCGCGGAGGCTATGGCTGACTGTGCCGGTATCGAAAAGCCCGCAAAGCTTGAGGGCAGACAGATGCTGATGTTCCTGGCTCCGAAAAGCTCAAAGTAAAAATGTTTTAAATTTCTAAGGAGGAAATACCAATGCCCAAAATTAAGACACACAGCGGCGCAAAGAAGCGCTTCAAGATTTCAAAGAAAGGCAAGCCCATGCGTGCCCATGCTTACAAATCACACATTCTCAACAAGAAGAGCACAAAGCGTAAGAGAAATCTTCGTAAGACAACTGTTGCTGACGTTACAAACTGCAAGCAGATCAAGCGTCTTGTTCCTTACAAATAATTAAGGGCTTTGTAAACACCAAACACAGATAAGATTTAACGGAGGATATTTAAAATGGCACGTATTAAAGGCGCTATAATGACTCGTAAGAGAAGAAATAAGGTACTCAGACTCGCTAAGGGCTACTATGGCTCAAAGAGCACACTTTTCAAGACAGCTAAGCAGGCTGTTATGAAGAGCGGCAACTATGCATACATCGGCAGAAAGCAGAAGAAGAGAGATTTCCGCCGTCTTTGGATCACCCGTATTTCAGCTGCTTGCCAGGCAAACGGCATGAACTACTCAACATTCATCAACGGCCTCAAGAAGGCAGAAATCAGCCTTAACAGAAAGATGCTTGCTGAAATCGCTGTTTCAGATCCCGCAGCTTTCACTGCACTTACCGAAAAGGCAAAGGCAGCTCTCAACTAATCATAGAGTTTATCATCAGAGATGTGGCATTTTGTTACATCTCTGATTGTTCTTATTTTACCTGTGTTTTACACGGGTATATTGTGGTTTTCAGGCAGAATTCAAGCGGATTTTTCCGCTTTTTTTCGACAAAAAACAACATATAAAAGGTATCAAATATATAAACAATATAGTAGAGATAAACTTATGGAAAAGATAACCTCAAGAACAAACGACAAAATAAAATATGCCGTCCGTCTTGGAGAAAGTGCTTCGCTCCGAAAAGAGGCAGGGGAATTTTTTCTCGAAGGCGCACGGCTCTGCTTTGATGCGGCGCAGACGGGCGTTGAAATCAAGCAGGCGTTTTTCACTGCAAAGGCAATGTGGAAATATGAGGAATACGTGAAAGAGATAATCGGCAAATGCGGCGAATGCTACGAAATCGGTGCAGAGGTTTCGCAGAAGCTTTCCGACACGGAAAATCCTCAGGGTGTTTTCTGCATATGTTCAATGAAAACTCAGCCTGATGTGCCTGCGCTTGACCCCGAGGGAAAGTACATTGCCCTTGAGAATCTGCAGGACCCCTCAAATCTGGGCGCAATCTGCAGAAGTGTTGAGGCAATCGGACTCAGCGGACTTATCGTCAGCGGCGGTTGTGATATCTATAACCCCAAGGCGCTCCGCGCGGCAATGGGTTCATCGCTGAGAATGAATGTTGTCAGCTGCGAAAATCTCGGTGAGGTGCTTGACCTTGCACACGGTCTCGGAATGCTGACGCTGGCTTCCGTGCCCAGAGACACGGCGGAGGATATCCGCACGGTTTCGAAGGACGGCGGAGTTATCTGCTGCGTGGGCAACGAGGGCAACGGACTGACAGAGCAAACGATTGCACAGTGCAAAAAGCAGGTTGTGATTCCTATGGAGGGCAGGGCGGAATCGTTCAATGCGTCTGCCGCCGCCGCCATTCTTGCCTGGGAGCTGAAAAGATGAACGACTACAAAAAATATTGGGTGTGGCTCTCAACGGCGTTGGGTGCGGCATCCAGAACAGACGAAATTTTCGGTGCGTTTGCCCGACCTCACGATATTTTTGAGGCAAGCGAAACGGAAAGAATGATTTCCGGCGTTTTCACAAAAAAACAGCTCGAAAAGCTGAACACAACGCCCATGGAAAAGGCGCTTCATTATATTTCACTCTGCGATAAAAACGGCTGGCAGGTTGTGACTCCTGACTGTGAACTGTATCCGGCAGACCTGAAAAAGCTGACGGATATTCCCCTTGTTCTTTATGTTGACGGCAGTCTTGACTGCCTGACGGATAAGGTTGCAATCGGTGTGGTGGGAACTCGCAACCCTTGTTACGAGAGCATTGCCGTCACCCGCAGCATCAGCGGCGAGCTTGCAAAAGCAGGAGCGGTTGTTGTCAGCGGCGGTGCGCTGGGAATAGACAGCGCGGCTCACGAAGCGGCAATGGAGGCAGGCGGAAAAACAGTTTGTGTTATGGGATGCGGTCTGGGTACGGACTACCTCAGGGACAACGAGGCAATGCGCCGTCAGATAAAGAAAAACGGCGCGCTGGTTACGGAATATCCGCCTTTTGCGAGTGCATCGAGAGTAACTTTTCCTCAGCGCAACCGAATCATATCGGGTCTGAGCAAAGGTGTGCTTGTGGTTGAAGCAGGCGAAAGAAGCGGCTCGCTCATAACTGCAAGGCTTGCGGCTGAACAGGGCAGGGAGGTTTTTGCCATTCCCGGCAGCGTTCTTTCAACGGCATATATGGGTGCAAACAGCCTTATCCGTGACGGAGCAAAGGCGGCAAGCTGCGCAAGGGATATCCTCAAGCCCTACGCGCTGATGTATCCCGACAGACTGTGTCTTGACGGCCTTGCGGAAAGCACGGTTGTTGAGAAAGCGGTTGCCGTAACGCAGGTTGTTCCGCAGAAAGTCAAAAAAGAATGTCCCGCAGAGCTTGACCCCGACAGGCAGGCGGTCTATAATCTTATCGGAGAGGGTGTCTTTCACCCCGATGAAATCTGCGCCGCAACGGGATTTCCCCTTTCAAAGGTTATTTCCGTTCTTATGCGGCTTGAGATTGAAGAATATATCGAGCAAACAGAAGGCAAGAATTATATTTTAAAATAAACATCACAGGAGAAAAATAAATGTCAAAGCTTATTATTGTTGAGTCCCCCGCAAAAGCAAATACAATCAAAAAATATCTGGGCAAGGACTTTGACGTTGTTGCTTCAAAGGGTCATATCAGAGATTTGCCCGCAGCAAAGCTCAGCGTTGACGTAAAGAATAATTTCGCTCCCAAATATGCTCTCATCAAGGGCAAAGAGAAGCTTGTCAAGGAGCTTAAAGATAAAGTTGAGGCAAGTGAAGCTGTTTATCTCGCAGCCGACCCTGACCGTGAAGGAGAAGCAATTTCATGGCACCTTGCAACGGTTCTCGGCCTTGACCTTAACAAAGAAAACCGCGTTACATTCAACGAAATCACAAAGACGGGCGTTGCCAACGGCATGGCTAACCCCAAGAAAGTCAATGTTGACCTTGTTAACGCTCAGCAGGCAAGACGCGTGCTTGACCGCCTTGTGGGCTACAGACTCAGCCCCTTTGTTTCGCAGAAAATCAGAAGAGGTCTTTCCGCAGGCCGAGTTCAGAGCGTTGCAGTAAGGCTTATTGTTGACCGTGAGGAAGAAATTAACGCATTTAACCCCGAGGAATACTGGATTATCGATGCAAAGCTTGCAACGGCACAGAGAAGAACTTTCAGCGCAACCCTTTATTCCGATGAAAACGGCAAGGTCAAAATCGAAAACGGCGAGCAGGCAAACCGCTACCTTGCAAGACTTGACGGCGCGGAATATGAAGTGAAATCCGTTAAGAAGGGCACAAGAAAAAAGAACCCCGCACCCCCCTTCATCACCTCAACCCTTCAGCAGGAGGCTTCAAGGAAGCTCGGTTTCCAGGCGGAAAGAACAATGAAAGCCGCTCAGGAGCTTTATGAAGGTGTTAATGTTCAGGGAATGGGCATGACAGGTCTTATCACTTATATGAGAACAGACTCACTCCGTATTTCAGAGGAAGCAAGAGCTGCGGCAAAGGATTATATAACAAATACTTTCGGCGGCGAATATATTCCTGAAAAACCCGTATATTATAAATCAAGAGCAAACGCTCAGGACGGTCACGAAGCAATCAGACCTTCAATTCCGTCACTTACCCCCGATGAGGTGAAATCAAGCCTCACAAGCGACCAGTATAAGCTTTATAACCTTATCTGGAAGCGTTTTATGGCAAGCCTTATGGCAAGCTGTGTCCAGAACACCGTAAAGGCAGAAATTATTGCTTCAAAGGACGGCAATGAAAAGGAATTCTGCATCTTCACGGCTGCAGGCTATTCGGTTAAGTTTGACGGTTTCACAAAGCTTTATGAGCTTCCCGATGACGACACAGAAAAGGGCGTATTGCCCGAAATCAAGGCAGAGGAAAAGCTGAAGCTCCGCGAGCTTAACTCAAATCAGCATTTCACTCAGCCCCCCGCACGCTACACTGAAGCTTCACTTATCAAGGAGCTTGAAGAAAACGGCGTTGGCAGACCCAGCACATATGCAACAATTCTTTCAACAATCATCAAGAAGAGTTATGTTCAGCGCAAGGCAAAGCAGCTTGTTCCCACAGAGCTCGGCTGCGCGGTAACAGGTCTTCTCAAGGATAAGTTCCCCAAGATAGTCAACACAAAGTTCACCGCACAGATGGAAATCAATCTTGACCGTGTGGGCAGCGGCGAAGAAGACTATGTGAGAATGCTTGACGAATTTTACACCGACTTCGAGAAGAATCTCGACAAGGCAAAAGCGGAGATGAAGAATGTCAAGATTCAGCTTGAAGAAGACACAACCGACATTCCCTGCGACAAGTGCGGCAGAATGATGGTTATCAAAACAGGCAGATACGGCAGATTCCTTGCTTGCCCCGGATATCCCGAGTGCAAGAATGCCAAGCCTCTTGTTGTCAACACAGGCGCAAGATGCCCTGTCTGCGGCGGCGAAATCATTGAAAGAAAGTCCAAAAAAGGCCATGTATTCTATGGCTGCGGCAGCTGGCCCAAGTGTAACTTCATGAGCTGGGATCCCCCTGCAGATGAGAATTGTCCTCAGTGCGGAAAGGCTCTGTTCAAGAAAAAGACAGGCAAGCTTGTGTGTATGACAGAAGGCTGCGGATACGAAAAATCAGCAGGCGGAAAGAAAAAGAACAATGAATAAAGTTAAAATAATCGGCGGCGGCTTTGCGGGAGCAGAGGCGGCGTGGCAGCTTGCCAACAGAGGCATTGAGGTTGAGCTTTATGAAATGAAGCCCGTCAGATTTTCTCCTGCTCATTCAGGCGAGGGTCTAGCGGAGCTTGTCTGCTCAAACTCGTTCAAGGCTATGCGCCTCGGCTGCGCGGCAGGTATGCTTAAAGCAGAAATGGAGCTTATGGGTTCTCTCTGCGTGGAATGCGCAAAGGCAACGGCTGTCCCTGCAGGCGGTGCTCTTGCCGTGGACAGAGATAAATTTTCCGCAATGGTAACGGAAAAAATCCTTTCCCGCAAGGAAATAACGCTCATCAGAGAAGAAGTTACGGAAATTCCCGATGACGGCGTTGTGATTATTGCAGCAGGGCCTCTTGCGTCCGAAGCATTGAGCGAAAAAATAAAAGAACTCTGTGGCGGAAACCTCAGCTTTTTTGATGCGGCGGCACCTATCATAACCGCCGAGAGCATTGACCTTGAAAATGCGTTTATGCAGTCCAGATATGACAGAGGCGAGCCTGATGATTACATCAACTGTCCTTTGAACAAGGAAGAATACGAGGCTTTTTACGAGGCTCTCGTCAATGCGGAGGTTGCGCCAACTCACGAATTTGATAAGCGCAAGGGTGTTTACGAGGGCTGTATGCCCATTGAGGTTATGGCGTCAAGAGGGCACGACACAATCCGTTTCGGCCCCATGAAACCCTCGGGTCTCACCAATCCCAGAACGGGTCACCGCCCCTGGGCAAATCTTCAGCTCCGCAAAGAAAACAAGGACGGCACAATGTATAATCTGGTGGGATTCCAGACAAATCTTAAATTCCCCGAGCAGAAAAGAGTCTTTTCAATGATACCTGCTCTGGCGAATGCGGAGTTTGTGCGCTACGGCGTTATGCACCGCAACACATTTATCGATTCCCCCCGTCTGCTTGGCAGCGACTTCGGCTTCAAGGCAAGGGAAGGTCTGTATTTTGCAGGTCAGATAACAGGCGTTGAAGGCTATATGGAGTCTGCGGCATCGGGCATTCTGGCAGGCATTAATGCCGCCAACAAAATTCTGGGCAAAGAGGTGTTCGTTCCCTCGGAGCTTACCATGACAGGTGCTCTTGCCCGCTATATCAGTGACGCAAGCGTAAAGAATTTCCAGCCTATGGGAGCATCATTCGGCTTGCTTCCGCCCCTTGACGAAAGAATCAAGGATAAGAGGCTCAGGTATGAAACGCTTGCGGAGCGCGGATTGAAACAACTTAAAATTCAGCTTGAAACAGTTTGATTCCCGTGGAGATTTTTATGATTGAAAAGTTAATTTCATTGATTTGCGAAGAACTCGGCTATGACGAGGATGCGATAACAGAAAATACAGAGCTTAACGAGCTTGTTGCTGACGGTGTTGAGCTTGACAGTATCATACACATCATTGAGGGCGAGTTTTATGTTGACCTCAGTGAGGAAATCAGCGGCGACATGACCGTTTCGGCTGTTGCCGAAATGCTTGAGTAAAAGCACGGAAAGGAGTTTTGAAATGAGCGATAATCTTGTGCAGTTGCAGAAAAACCTCGGCTATAAGTTCAAGGATATTTCTCTGCTCAAAACTGCGCTTACCCATTCATCCTACGCAAACGAACAGAATGACGGAACAATCTGCAACGAGAGGCTGGAATTTCTCGGAGACTCCATTCTCGGCTTTGTTTCCGCAAAATATTTTTACACCACCTTTGATTGGCCCGAGGGCGAGCTCACAAAGCACAGAGCCGCCAAAGTCTGCGAAAACGCTCTCTGCACTTTTGCAAGGGAGCTGGGCATAGGCCCTGCACTCCGACTGGGCAAGGGCGAAATCAGAATGGGCGGTGCAGACAGACCCTCCATTCTTGCGGATGCCTTTGAAGCGTTGCTTGCGGCCGTTTTCCTTGACGGAGGACTTGAAGAAGCGGCGAAAATCGTGCTTCGTTTCATTCCCCGTAATGACGGACTTGAAAAAGCAAAGGACTATAAAACCATTCTGCAGGAAGTTGTTCAGCGCAACCGCGAGGAAAGGGTTGAATATGTGCTCACCGATTCCAGCGGACCCGACCACGCAAAAGTATTCACCGTTGAGGTGCATCTCAACAGCAATGTTATCGGCAAGGGTGTGGGCAAGAGCAAAAAGCTTGCGGAGCAGCAGGCTGCAAAGGAAGCTCTTGAGCTGATGGGAATAAAATGAAGCACATAAATGTTGCACTTTTTGTTGTGCATAAGGGTTGCCCCAATATGTGTTCGTTCTGCAATCAGCGGAGCATATCGGGCAGCCAAAAGGATATAACAGCGGATGATGTTCATTCCGCGGCGCGCACCGCAATTGATTCTCTGACGGAAAGTCAGGCGGCGGGAGGCGAGATAGCCTTTTTCGGCGGCAGTTTCACAATGGTGGAGCGCGGCTATATGCTGTCACTCCTTGAGGCGGCATATGAATATGTTGAAAAAGGAATATTCAAGGGAATCAGAATTTCCACAAGACCTGACGGCATTGACGGCGAAATTTGCGGAATTCTGAAGAAATACGGCGTAACCGCTGTTGAATTGGGTGCACAGAGTCTTGATGACAGGGTGCTGATGCTCAACGACAGAGGCCACACCGCAAAGCAGGTTGAAGATGCCTGCGCAACGCTTAAGGAACACGGCTTTGAGGTCGGCTTGCAGATGATGACGGGGCTTTACGGCTCCGAGGATTGCGACAGCCTTGAAACCGCACGGAAAATAATTGCACTTGCTCCTGCAACGGTGAGGATTTATCCTACGGTTGTGCTTGAAGGCACAAGGCTTTGTGAGCTGATGAAAAGCGGCGAATTTATCCCCAAAGGCATTGACGAAACCGCAGACCTTTGCGCAAAGCTCATTGAAATGTTTGAGAATGCGGGCATAAAAGTAATCAGAGTGGGTCTTCATTCGGGCGGCGGAGTTGAAGAAGGCTACGCAGGCGGAGCTTATCACCCCGCGCTGCGTGAAATCTGCGAAAGCAGGATTTATTATAACCGTGCTCTTGCTTTGCTTGAGGGTATGGGTGCAGGCGGATATATCCTTGGAGTAAATCCCAAGGAAATTTCCAAAATGACAGGACAGAAGAAAGAAAATCTTATAAAACTTCGTGAAAAAGGCTTTGAATGCTCTGTGAAAAGTGTTGAAGGTCTTGAAAAATACGAGGTTGAAATACATAAAGGTTAGGTAATCAAATGATATTAAAATCACTTGAAATGCAGGGCTTCAAATCCTTTCCCGACAAGACTGTGCTTGAATTCGGAAAAGGCATAACGGCAGTTGTCGGTCCCAACGGTAGCGGTAAATCCACCCAACTTGATTTACTTTATGAGAATCTGAAAAAAAGCGGTATTGATTGTAAATCTGTTTCTTTTCCTGATAAATATGTTACAATTCCTCGCGATGTTGATAATGAAAAATATTTTCTTACTTGAGGACGTCTAATATCTAAACCAACTAAAATTGTTTTCTTCTTTGCCAAAGCAAAACTTAAAGCTAAGTTAGCCGAGCAGAAAGTTTTACCCTCTTGAGTCGTTGTTGATGTTACACAAATTACTTTTCTTTCAGGAACATCAAGTATTGCTTGTAGATTATTTCGAGTTAATCTAAACAACTCAACAATAGGAGATGTAGATTTGGGTTTAACAACAAAATTTTCTTTTGTTTCATTAATAGATATTTCTCCTAAAATTGGAATATCTGTTAATCTCTCAACATCAATTCTATCTTTAAAAGTTACTTTAAATAATGTCATAAATATTCCTAAAAAACTTCCCATAATTAAATATATCC
>CALFPM010000011.1 GCA_937919155.1 uncultured Clostridia bacterium | reverse complement strand
AGTGCAAGGCATTCCTTCTCTTCGTCATCGGGATCGCCGAGAATAAACATACCGTCACGGTAGTGATCCCAGTGGCCTGAAATTCTGTAAAGATCTCTCTTTGCCATAAGGGGAGTTTTGGTGAGAAGATAGCCGTTCTTCTGCTCAACATCTTCAACCCAACGCTGAAGAAGCTGAATTACTCTTGCACCCTTGGGCATAAGAATGGGAAGACCCTGACCGATAACGTCAACGGTGGTGAAGTACTCAAGCTCACGGCCGATCTTGTTGTGGTCACGCTTCTTTGCTTCCTCAATTGCTTCAAGGTGAGCTTCAAGGTCCTCTTTCTTTGTGAAAGCGGTGCCGTAAACTCTCTGGAGCATCTTGTTGTTTGAGTCGCCTCTCCAGTATGCGCCCGTGCAGGAGGTAAGCTTGAATGCCTTTACTCTGCTTGTGTCGGGGATATGGGGGCCTGCACAAAGCTCATCGAATTCGCCCTGCTTGTAGAATGAAATCTTCTCGCCCTTATCCGAATGTTCTTTGATAAGCTCAACTTTGAAAGTTTCGCCTCTCTCTTCCATCATCTTGATTGCATCTTCGGGGTCAAGCTCATATTTTTCAAGAGCAAGACCTTCCTTGACGATTTTCTTCATATCTGCTTCAATTTTTTCAAGCACTTCGGGAGTGAAGGGCACATCAACATCAAAATCATAGTAAAAACCGTTGTCAATAGCGGGACCGATTGCAAGCTTCGCGTTGGGGAAAAGTCTTTTTACTGCCTGAGCAAGAATATGTGATGCTGTGTGGCGGAGCGCCCACTTGCCGTCTGCATCGTCAAAAGTAAGAATTTCAAGCTCGCAGTCCTTATCAAGAGCTGTTCTCAGGTCGCAAACAACGCCGTCAATCTTGCAAACACAAGCGGCTTTGTAAAGACCCATTCCGAGGCTCTTGCATACATCCATAGCGGTTGTGCCGTTTTCAAACTCCTTAACGACACCGCCTTTGAGTGTTACATTAATCATATTTATCATATCCTTTCATTGATTACAAAAAAATAAGCTCCACCCTGCAAAAACAGGATGAAGCATAATATACTCCACGGTTCCACCCGTAATTCCGACATAAAATCGGCTCTCTGGCAGCCTTAACGCAGCTGATACGGCGCACCTTGAGTTCGGCGGCTCTCGGCAGACGGTAGCGGATTGCGGCGTTTTGCCGCCCTTTCAGCCCGTGAGGCGGCTCTCTGATAAAACGCTGTTGCAAACAGCTTTCTGCTTCAACGATTTTTATATTATTCTAATATTATCACTCCTATCCCCCAAAGTCAATATATTTTTTAATGAAAAACCAATAAAAAACTTGACAATATCTTTATAAAAGTATACTATTAATACAATGGTGTTATATTGTGCCATGATGAACCTTTTTGAGTTCTCAAACACCATTGGTTGATTTTTAAGTTATCATTCCAGATATCGGTGCACCCGCATCGGAAATAAAAAGAAAAGGAGGAGATACTATCAACACACAGGTTTCACTTTGGATCGTTATTCTTGTTGCCGTTGTTGCAGTTGTCGGCATTATCGTTGCCTTTATACTCGGCGGTTTACATAGAAAGAAGATTGCAGAGGCTGCCATCGGTTCCGCTGAGCAGGAAGCAAACAAAATCATCAGCGATGCCATTTCAACAGCCGAAGCAAAGAAGAAAGAAGCCATCCTTGAAGCCAAGGATGAAATTCACAAGCAAAGAACAGAAACAGAAAAAGAGCTTCGCGAAAGGCGCAACGAAGTTCAGAGGCTTGAACGCCGCATCAACCAGAAGGAAGAAACTCTCGATAAGAAGAGCGAAAACCTTGAAAAGAAAAATGAGGTGCTTGACGAAAAAATCAAGGCTGCAGATGAGCGTCTTGAAGAAATTGAAAGCATCAAGAAAAGCCAGTTTGAAATGCTTGAAAGAATTTCAGGCTTCACAAAAGAGCAGGCTAAAGAACACATTCTCAACATTCTTGATGAAGAACTTAACCACGAAAAAGCAGTTAAGATTCAGGAATATGAGCAGAGAACAAAAGACGAATCAGACACTCTTGCAAGAGAAATTCTCACAACCGCTATTCAGCGCTGTGCTGCTGACCATGTTGCAGAGGCAACAGTTTCCGTTGTTGCTCTGCCCAACGATGAAATGAAGGGCAGAATCATCGGCCGTGAAGGCAGAAATGTAAGAACACTTGAAATGATTACGGGCGTTGACCTAATTATTGATGACACTCCCGAGGCAA
>CALFPM010000010.1 GCA_937919155.1 uncultured Clostridia bacterium | reverse complement strand
TCGGAATCCTCATCCTGAAGGTCGGGAGTATAGAAATTGATTTCCTCCCTGCCCTCGGGAATCTGCCAGTCATTATAACGGAGCATTACCTTATCGGTACCTCTTACATTTTCAATCTGACCCTTCTCACAGCAAAGACGGTATGAATTCCAGTGGGCACCGAAGGCTGCACAGCCCGTCACCTTAAATACAGAGCCGTCATCGTTAAGAATTGAGATAATTGCCGCAACATCTGCCACATGTGATGCCGTGGGACAATCCTCGGGCAGGGGAGCATATACGGGCATTGCGGTAACTCTTTTCGGGAAGGAGCCCGTAGCGGACATTATGGGAGCCAGAGAATGGGTTATGTAATAGGTTCTTGGAAGGAAGTTTCTCCAATGCTCGGGGAAATAGTTATATGTTTTTCTGAAATCAGCATTCCAGGGACTTCCGGGGTGATTGTATTCACCTTCGGCATAGAGAATTTTGCCCAGGCTGCCCTCGCGGCAGATGCGGGTGATCTCCCGGTTGAAGGTCATCTGCGGATAGTTTTCTGCGAGCATATAGATTGCGCCGCTCTTTTCGCTTGCACGGCATATCTGAACACATTCAGCCATTGTTACAGCAGGCATTGTCTCACTTAAAACGTGAATACCCTTTTCAAGAGCAATAACCGCATATTTTGCGTGCTGATGGAAGAAGTTTGTGAGCACGACAGCATCCATACCGCTGTCGATGAATTCATCAAAATCTTTATAATACTTCGTTTCTTCACAGCAGAACGGCTTGATGTTATCATAAGTTGATTCATCGTAATCGCAAACTGCACTGATATATGCTTTGTCGGTGAGAGTAAGACCCTGTGCAAGACCGCGTCCTCTTCTTGCACCGAAAACGCCGATTTTAAGTTTTTTGTCCATAACAAAAACCTCCGTTATCATATAATGATTTAATTTTATCACTACTTAATCTTATAAACAATATTAAAAATGAATATTAATCATTTCTTTTCAGAAATCAACACTCATTTATATATTCTTCAACCGCTTTCTTCAGTTCTTCTTTGATAATCCGATGACCTTCGGCAGTCGGATGAATACCGTCTGCACTCCAATGCGATGCACCGTCAACCCCTGCCAATTCATCAAACCTTTCCTGAAGCGGCACAAAATCAAGCCCATACTTTTCTGCAACCTGCTTTGAAACTTCAGCCATCTTTCTCACTTCAGTGTTAAATCCGCCCCACACCTTTTCCGTGCAGATACCTTTCATAACAAAAGGCTCTAAAATTATAATTTTAATCTCCGGCAGACAATCTCTGATTTCTTCAATCAGCATACCGTAAATCTTTCCGAATTTCTCGGGGCTTACACCGCAATTCATTGTAAGCTCGTGCGAAACGTCGTTTACGCCTATAAGAACCGACATGAAATCGGGTTTAAGATTTATTATATCTTCCTTTATTCTCGCGTAAACGTCGGTAATCCTGTCGCCGCCTTTGCCACGGTTGATAAATCGGATTTTCTTGTTTTCAAATTCCGATGCAAGCAAAAACGCATAGCCGAAACCAAGACTCTCCTCGTTTTCATCATCTCTGTTTGCATCCGTTATTGAATCGCCCTGAAATAAAAATGTTTTCATATAAAAATCTCCGCGTGTTAAATCAATATCTGTTGCCGTACATCAGTTTTCGCTTGTTGTTTCATATGGCCAATCGGCAATACCGCCGAACTCTTTCACATTGGTATAGCCGAGTTTCACAAGCTCTTCAGATGCAATCTTGCTTCGTCTGCCTGAACGGCAATATACTAAA
>CALFPM010000009.1 GCA_937919155.1 uncultured Clostridia bacterium | reverse complement strand
AAGAGAAAGTGGTAGTGATACTGTATTATTTGGTGGTACAGAAAATGAACTTGTTCAATTAGGTGATTCAATTCAAATTGAATTCATGATTACTTTTGAAGATTTTGATGATTTATTGGATAATGGAATTTGTGCCGAATCAGATAGAGATGGTTATTTGAGTTTACAAGGGAAAGTTTTTAATACAGGATTTAAATTCTTAGACATTTCGTTATCTTCATACCAACCAGATTTAATGAAGTAGAGTAAAATCTACTTCTTTATTTTTATCTGAAATAGGTGTATAATCTACTTGTTTAAGGAGATGATAAGTTTGAAAAAACTGTTAATAAAGCTAAGGAAGAATTTATTAGTGAATTTACAATAGACAAACTATCTAGTAATATAGATATATTACCTACTCTTTTAAATTTAATGGGAATAAACTATGATTCAAGGTTGTTGATCGGAAGCGATATTTTATCAGAATATGGTGAATATATTATTGGCAGAATGGGTATTCCTTACAGGCTCATCGGCGGACATAAGTTTTATGACCGTAAGGAAATCAAAGATTCAATCGCATATCTCAGCGTGCTTGTTAATCCCAATGACAGTGTTCGTCTTCAAAGAATCATAAATGTTCCCAAGAGGGGAATAGGAGATTCCTCTGTTGCGGCTGCGCAGGAAATTGCCGATGGACTCGGAATCGGTCTGTTTGATGTTATTAAATCAGCAGATGAGTTCCCGAGACTCAGCCGTTGCGCAAAGAAAATGATTGATTTCGCTCGAATGATTGAAGATTTTATAGATGAAATGGAAAATCTTGAATTATCTGAGCTGTTCAAGCGACTGATTAATGTTTCGGGTTATGTTGCATCTCTTTCCAATGAACCTGAAACAAAGGAAGAGAGACTTGCCAACCTTGATGAATTAGCAAACAACCTTCTTCGTTTTTCTAATGATAATGAAGGTGCAACCCTTAATGATTTCCTGCAGGAAGTTGCACTTATGACGGATATTGATAATTACAATGCTGAGTCTGAAACCGTTGTTCTTATGACTGTTCATGCAGCAAAAGGTCTTGAATTCCCCGTTGTTTTCCTCGTGGGTATGGAAGAATCCATATTCCCTTCGGATTTGTCATCTATGTCTGACGAAATTGAAGAAGAGCGCAGACTTGCTTATGTTGCAGTAACAAGAGCGAAACAGAAGCTTCACATTACAAGAGCAAAGACGAGAATGCTTTTCGGTCAGACTCGTTATAATCAACCCTCGAGATTTATAAAAGAGATTCCCGAGGCACTTATGGAAAGAACCGGCGAAACACTCAAAAGCTTTTCTGTAGGTGCAGGGTCAAGCGGCTTTTCAAAACCACAGACACCTTCAAGAGGTTTTACGGCATCACCTGTCTCATCGGCACCTGCAAAAAACACATCTGTATTCAATGTTGGTGACACGGTTGTTCATAAGGCATACGGTGAGGGTATTGTTCTCAGTGCTAAGCCAATGGGCAACGATACATTGCTTGAAATTGCGTTTACAGCTGCAGGAACTAAGAAGATTATGGCAAATTATGCCAAAGTTGAAAAAAAATAAAATGAGACGGATGAGAAATCATCCGTCTTTTTTATGTTATATAAATGTGGACTTGCTCATATATTTAAGTATAAATATTTCGGAGGTTTAAAATGAGCAAGTCAAAATTAAATTACGGAGTTTATAACGGCAAAGTTTTAAAAAAATTTCTTGAAAATTCAAGAGTATATTTCTTTGCAATTCTTTTAGCGGTTGGCATATTTGCAGGCGCTTTTTTGGCGAGAAGCGACTCGGATTTTTATTCGGAAATAACAGAAATATCTGAGAACTTTCTGAATATAAAAAACGGGCAGGGGATAGCAGAAAATTTTCTTGATGCCTTTGCGGTAAATGCACTTTATAATGCGCTGAGTTTGTTTATGGCATTTTCGTTGATCGGATACCCGTTCATTGTGTGGTTACCGTTTTTGCGAGGTATGGGCATAGGATTACTGAGCGGATATTTATATTCGGTTTATAAATTTACAGGTCTCGGGTATTGTGTTCTTACAATTTATCCGTCAGCAATTATTTCTGCTTTGGTTTTTATTATATCGTGTAATGATTGTTGTGATTATTCCAAAAATGCATTTGCAAAAGCTATAAGGGGCAGGGGGCAGTTTGAAAAGGATGAAACAAAAGTCTTTTTGACAAGACAATTGATTTATTCTGTTGTTATTGTTTTGTCTTCAGGAATGGAAGCTGTCCTGAACGCTTTATTCAGCGGTCTTTTTAAAATTTGAAGGGTTATTTAAAGGGTTAGAATCGACTGCTTGTCGAAGCTGTTCATCATGAATATGTGTATATATTTCGGTTGTGGAAAGGTTTTCGTGACCGAGAATTTCTTTGAGCTGCAAAGGGTCAACATTGCCGTGCTGATACATAAGAGTGGCGGCAGTGTGTCTCAGTTTGTGTGTTGAAAATCCCATTCCGTCAAGTCCACATTTTTTAAGATAACCTTCAACCATTTTCTGAACGCTTTGTTTACTTATTCTTTTCTTTTGGTTGCTTATAAATAAAGCGTCTCTGTCTTTCACTCCGTCAACAGGTCTGACAGCCATATAGGCTTTAATAGCCGCAAGACAAGCGTTGTTGAGATAAATTGTTCTTTCTTTATTTCCCTTACCAAGAACAACGAGAGTGTTGTTGTCTTTTATATGTGATATGTTTATTCCGACAAGCTCCGAAAGACGCAGACCGCAATTAAGGAATAGTGTGAGTATGCAATAGTCTCGTTCTTTGAATTTGCCGTCAACACTTTGAAGAAGCATAACGCTTTGTTCAAGAGTAAGGTATTTAGGTAAACTCTTTTTTGTCTGCGGTGATTCAAGAAATGCAATTCTGTTTGTTTTGATGTATCCGTTAATTTCAAGATATTTATAGAATCGTTTAATACAAACTGCTTTTCTTGCTCTCGAATTATTGTCATTATTTCTTTCGTTGCGACAATAGGCGAGGAACAGATATGCATCTTCGAGCGTAACATTCAGAATAACATCTTCGGAAAGCAAGGAAATATTTATTTCTTCAAAAGGAACAGAATTGTCACACAAACATTTTGATTTTGAAATAAATCTGAAAAAGAGTCGCAAATCTGAACCGTATTCAAGAACAGTTAACATTGATTTGCTTTTAATTGCCAAAAGGTAGTTCAGATAATTTCTGACAAGTGCAGGTAATGTAACAAGTTCTTCTTGTCTCATAAATTTGCCTCCAAAATAAAAAGGGTATGTTATAAAGATAGTATAACATACCCTGTAAAAAAAATCAATATAATTATACAAAATAAATGTTTTGTGTAAATAAGGGGAGTAATTAAAACATATAAATAACCAGATATTATTTAGTTTCAACACAAAGCGGAATTATTCCACCAATGTCATATAACGGATTATTGTTGAGTTCAATGCATTCAACATGGTTTCTGCTTAAACAATCTATAATAATCTTATAGTCTTTATGACTTTCTATAGCTCCGTTAAATGCAATTTTGTTTTTATCAATTTTCCCGCAACAGCCTCCAATGAAGCCGTAATTGTATCCATTCAATCCGATAGAACCTTTTGAAATGAACTGAGCATCGTTAAAAAATTTTCCAGCGGCTGTATAGATGGATTTATCATCGGTTATAATTGTGTTTTCATCAACAACACAAATTGAGCATCTGGCATAACCTTGATTTGTGTTTATAACTGTTAATCCTGATTCATATGCGTATTCGAGCACCTCAGGCGCAACCGTTTTAATATTACATATAATTTTATTGTCAATTATTGTGCAATTTAGTCTGACATCATCAGGATATCGGTTTCCCGGTTTTTGTAATATTATCTTAGATTGAAAATATTTTTTTGATCCCCTTGCGAACAAATGTTCGTAAGAGAAAATTTTATTGTTTCCAACATGAAGAATTTGCAAATCCGCATGAGAATTTACAGGCAAAGGTAATTTCGGATTTGCAGATATATTTAATGTTTTTATGCCAAGGGAATGTAATTTTTCAATTGACTCCCCTGCTGAGCTGTTTATTGCCGCAAGAGAAACTCTCCCCTGCGGCAAATTGGGTTTTTCAATAAATTTCATTTTTTACACCGATGCATTAAATGCTTCGTTGACATTTGACGCGCCAACTATTTCTATATTTCCTTTAAATCCGTCTGAAAGTGTTTTTAAATTGTGTTTCGGAATAATGCAGCGCTTGAATCCGAGGCGTTCTGCTTCTTTTATTCTTTGTTCACAGTATGACACTGTTCTGAGTTCGCCTCCGAGGCCGATTTCTCCGATTGCCAATGTGTCATCTCTGATCGGAACATCTTTCAAGCCGGATATAAGAGCAAGAGCTACGGAAAGGTCTGTGGCGGGTTCGTCAAGCTTGAGGCCGCCAACAACATTTATATATGCATCACAGTTACTGAAAAAATAACCTGATCGTTTTTCAAGAACGGCAAGCAGCATTGATAATCTGTTATAATCAAAGCCTGTTGACATTCGTCTTGCGTTTCCGTAATTTGATGTGGCAACAAGTCCCTGAACTTCGGCAAGAATTGGTCGGCTACCCTCCATAACACAAGCTATGCAGGTTCCGGCTGTATTTTTAGGCTTGCCTGATATAAGCATCAGAGATGGATTTACAACTTCTGCAAGTCCTTTATCAAGCATTTCAAAAACACCGATTTCATTGGTTGAACCGAATCTGTTTTTCACTGCTCTGAGGATTCTGTATGATAAATGTCTTTCGCCCTCGAAATAAAGAACGCAGTCAACTATATGCTCAAGCACCTTCGGACCTGCAATGTTGCCATCTTTATTAACATGACCGACAAGGATTGTGGGGATTCCCAGACCTTTTGCACAGTGCATATAAAGATTGGTTGATTCGCGTACCTGTGTAACACTTCCGGGTGAAGAATTTATCTCCGAAACACACATTGTTTGTATTGAATCAACAATAACCAAATCTGGTCGATTTGATTTAATATATTCTGTAATGCTTTCGACATCGGTCTGACACATTATAAGCAGATTATCGGTTTTCACACCCAATCTGTTTGCCCTAAGTTTGATTTGTCTCGCTGATTCTTCGCCTGATACATAAAGAATCCGGAGATTCATGCCGAGATATTCACAAATTTGCAAAAGAATTGTTGATTTGCCAATGCCCGGATCACCGCTAAGAAGAACGAGTGAACCTTTGACAATGCCGCCGCCAAGAACTCTGTCAAGCTCATCCATGCCGGTTTTAAAGCGTATTTCATCATCAGAATCAATTTCAGATATTGTTTGTGCGGTGATTTTTGCTGCTGAGCGTTGTGTTTTCTGCTGCTGAGGTGTTCTGAAATCCTCTTCCATTGTGTTCCATTCTGAACATCCGGGACAACAGCCAAACCATTTTGCGCTCTCATATCCGCATTGATTACATATATAGAGAGTTTTTGATTTTGGAGCCATTTTTATAATTCCTCCGTTGAATTGATATAATCCATTAAACCGATTGCCAATAAAAAAGCAAGCTTTTGTTGGTAATATTCATCTTTCAGAAGTTTATTTTCATTTATATTTGACATAAAACCGCATTCAACCATTACTGCGGGTACTTGCGCATTGTTAAGCAGATATATCTCTTTCCCGCTTTGTTTGATTTCGCGGGTGTTTGATTTTTGCAGATATGTTATAACAGGTAAACGTGTTTTTTGTGCGAGAGTTATTGAAGACGGATTGTTTTTTGAATAAAAAATCTGTGTTCCGCTGTATTTAGAATCGGAATAATGGTTTTGATGAATGCTTATATATATTGCGTTGTCAGTGTTATTGATTATACTCAATCTGTTTTTTATATCAGAAACCTTTTTCTGTCTGATTGTATTTGCGGTTTCATCGTGGATTGAAATATCTTCCGTTCTGATCATAACAGTCTGAACACCGAACGATTGCAAAATGTTATTAAGTTTATGTGCAATCTGAAGATTTATATCTTTTTCAAGTGTACCGTCTGCGGCAGATGTTCCGCCGTCAACTCCGCCGTGACCTGCATCAATTATTATTGTGTAGTCTGTTCTTTCGGTTGACGCTTTCAGAGCAGCTTTGTCAATAACATATTTCGTTCCAATCGCCAACACAGAAAAAATCAGCAATAAAACTGCAGAAAATAAAAATTTTATTTTCAATTTTGCAGATGCTACTATTATCATTCAATTCACTCCGCATATCTTTTTGATAAATACTATGCGGTGAAGTGATTATATATTTTGATTTTTTCTGAAATCTATGTAGTCCTGAAGAATAACAACGGCAGCAACCTGGTCAACGGCAGCTTTTCTCTTTTTTCCTCTTGTGTTAGTTGTGTTCAAAGCATTGTGTGCGCTGACCGTTGTGAGACGCTCGTCTCTCATAACATAAGGTATATTTGTTTCATTTGAAAGTTTTTTTGCAAATTCTTCGCATTTCTCTGCTCTTGAACCATATGAAGAGTCCATGTTTCTGGGCAATCCTACAACAAATTGCTCGGGCTTGTATTTTTCTGCAAGTTTTGCAATTTCCACAATGAGTATATCGGGATTTCGCTGAGTTATGCTGCAAACAGGAGAAGCAAGCATTTCAAATTTATCGCAAACGGCAATACCTGTTCTTACATCGCCGTAATCAACTGACATAATAATCAAAAAATCATTCCTTTTAAAATTGCGGAGTTTGCAGCAAAACAAACTCCGCATTATTTTTATCTTTCGCCGACTATATTATCAAGAATCGAATCAAGATTTTCGACTACTCCGCCAACAACATTGCTCACAAGTTCATCGGTTGAAGGCGTAAATGTGCAGGTTGTGCATGTTGCGGGTAATGATGTGATTTTATACCAACCAACACCTGTTGATGAACAATTAGAGCCTGCAAGCTTGCCTGTTGCACGGCAATATTTTTTTTCGATTGTCTTTGAACTTTTCGGGAAATTCTTTTCAGGCAGACCTTTGTGAATTTCATCAAAAACTCTTATAAACACTTTTCCGCCGGGGTTTGTTGAAACACCGAGAGTTTCAGGATGATCAAATCCGAACCAAACTGCAGCCACATAATAAGGGGTTCCTGCGCAGAACCAACGGTCTTTATCACTGCTGGTTGTACCTGTTTTAGCCATAATGCCGAATTTGCGAACGTTACTTCCTGTTCCGTAATAGCTTGTGTCAACAGTCTGGAGAAGTTCGCACATAATATCTGATGTTTCTTCAGTTATAACCTGCTGAGCTTTTTCTTTTGGATTTTCATTGCTTAAAAGAATCTGTGTGCCTTGGCTGTTAGTTACTTTGTAATATGAATATGGTTTATAATAATAGCCACCGTTTCCGAATGTTGCATAGGCCGCAGCCATTTCAACGGTTGTTGTGCCGTTGGTGAGCGCACCGGTAGCAAGCGGTGAAAGAGTTCTGTCTTCTTTTTCGTCAAGTCTTGAGAGTTTGAAACGGTCTCTGATAAATTCAAAAGAGTTATCAATACCGACATCGTAGTTAATTATTCTCGCAGGAACGGTATTGAGCGATTTCTGAATTGCATATTCAACGGAAACATTTTGGCCTGAACCATATGTTTTATCAACGTTGTGAGGCCAGAGCTTGCCTGAAACGGGTATTGCATAGTCCTTGATCATGCTTGAATAGTTATAAATATTCATTTCGATTGCAGGTGCATAGGTTGCAAGAGGCTTGATTGTTGAACCGGGCTGTCTGAATGAATTAGCAGCTCTGTTAAGGCACATAGGACCTGATTTCGGACCGGCTTCGCCAATGATAGCAACCACTCTTCCGCTATAATCCATAATCGTCATTGCAGACTGTACGGGTTCGCCTTCGTGATCTTCATCCTTGCTGTAGATATCAGGGAATGATTTGCGATTAACATAAACATCTTCGAGTGTTTCTTGAATTTCAAGGTCAACCGCGGCATAAATTTTAAGTCCGCCGTAAAGAATCTTATCCTGAGCCTGCTGCTTTGAATAGCCGTATTCTTCCATAAGGTCATTCTGGACACACTGTCTGACATAATCAACATAAAAACTGTCAACGGTATTTTCTGTGTCTTTTTTAGCCGATTCATCTTCTTTTTCATCGGGTACGTAATTGTCACTGTTTGTGAAAATCAGTTCAAAATTACAGGCTTCATCATATTCTTCTTTTGAAAGAAAGCCTTCTTTATGCATTTTTTCAAGACAATCAAGCTGACGCTTTTTGTTGTTTTCAGGATTAAGAAGCGGATTCCATTTTGTCGGTGCCTGAGTAATTGATGCTATAACCGCGCATTCAGCGGCATTGAGTTCACTGACATCTTTGCCGAAATATTCCTGACTGGCTGTTTTTACGCCATAGCATCCGCTGCCGAGATACAATGTGTTGAGATAAGCTTCAATAATTGTGTCCTTGTCATAGTGCTCTTCAAGGTTAAGTGCAGTTAATATTTCATTGAATTTACGAACAACGGTAACTTCTTTGTTGTTAGTCAGGTTTTTAATAAGCTGCTGTGTTATAGTTGAACCGCCCTGACCAATCTGTTTGGGTTTAACGATAACACCCACAGTTCTTATCCAGTCAACACCGTGATGTTTCTTAAAACGTACATCTTCAAGGGCGATAAAAGCATCATCCATGTAAGGTGACATATCGTCAAGGTCAACCCAGACTCTGTCCTCTTCGCCGTGAAGTCTGGCAATTTCAACGGTTTTTCCGTTCTTATCGTAAGCGTAGATAAAAGATGTCTGGTTCTGATTTGCCTTGTATTCATCCAGATTAATTATCAGATCGCCTTTGACTGTTGAAATAACATTGATAAGAAGATATGACACAACAACAACAGCTGTGAGTGCAACAACGCTGAATATTCCAAGCAGAACAAGTGATGCTTTGCTAAGCTCTTTTTTATCTTTTTTTGCTTTGTTTTTTTTCAATGAAATCAAACCTCCCTTAAGAAGATTATGTTAATATCATAGTAAATTAAATAAGTTAAAAAATTGTAAAGTATGTTTTAATTATTTTAACTTGTCCTGTATTTAATGTAATTTTTTGTGTATGCACAAAGTATAATCACTGCCCAAATGGGTAAAAACGGAATTACAATTAATGCAAGAGCAATAATTATCGGCAATCCTTTGCGACTGGTTTTGACAGTTACTTTTTTGCTTGGAAATTCAAGTTTTTTCTTCGCATACTCCCCTGCTTCCGTGTACGGATAAATTTCGAGGTTTGCAAAGTAAGAATCTATTTCAGCGTTATAAAGCAAGGGTTCAACAAATGCTGCTGCATTTGTTGCGACTTTAAGTATTTTACCTAAGTCGATGTGAAGAACCCTGAGAATACTGTCGATAATATTAAGCAATCCGATAGTAATTTTATACTGAGGTGTATCGGGAGAGTATTTGCTTTCTCCGCCAAAGAGATTCAGAACAAGTTCCGCTATAAAGTCAACAACTTTAATGTCTTTAATATGAGCGTATTCTGCGCTTTTAAGACCTGTTTCGTGTTTAGTCCATTTAGCGACAGTGCCGATTTTCAATGAATTGAGAAGCTTGAAAACAGGCTTTATAATCCATCCGAATTTATAAACAACTCTTGGTTTAATGCTGATAGCCGTTGTCATATTTGCAAGCTTATCAATATCTTCTCCGGCGGTTTTTATCATTCCTTTAATTACACCGATTAACTGTTCTTCAAGCTTTTCACGCAACGTATAACCCTCATCGACATATTTCTGAGGCGTATTTACATATTCGGTGCCTACATTGACGGATTTGCTTTCGGGATGAAAGCTAACCTTTCTGTATGCACCGGGATATCCGATTGGCGATGCGCCGCAGATGTCATACAGAACATTTCCCTGTTCGCTCTGAAATGCAGAAATGTTATGGATATGAGTGTGCCCTGTGAAAATGAATTGAATTCCAAGGTCTGCAAGCTGCTTGATTCTGAACTCGTAATCGCCTAACATATCACCTTTACCGATCAATTCATAGATTGGCGAGGGTGCAATCAAAGGATGATGAGTCATTGCAATGATGAACTGATTTTCTTCTCTCGCTTTTCTTGCGTTTTCAGTTATCCATTCAAAACAATCGTCTGAAAACCCGCTTTTGCCGTTAAGGTTGGTATCGTCATTAAGCGCAAAAAGACGATATCCGTCTGCCAATTGAACAATGTATGACATACTGGGCATATGAACAGACATAGCATCATCGGGACCGAATTCACGGTACATATCGTAAAGCATATCCCTGGTTGCGGTGGGTACGTCATAGACATTATCGCCATTATATCCGTCAGTAACGCCGGAATTACGAAAATCGTGTGTTGCAGTAATGACATAAACTTTTTTACCGTTGTTCTTTAAGTCGCGAAGCATTGCAATAAACTCAGCGTGTGCGTTGAGTTCACCGTTGTTTGTTACATCGCCGCTGATGAGAATTATATTGCTTTCTGCATCATTCTTTATCTGATTAAATGCTTCTTCGAGAACTTCGGCACTTTCCGCAAGCAATTTCTGACTTTTGAGATTGGCAAAATCATAAGCTTTTCCGCAGGTTCCGTTTTGCTTTGAATAATAATGTGTGTCTGTTAAAACTGTAAGCGTGAGAGGAGAAAAGTTCATTATTTTTCGTTCCTTTCGGCAATATCAACCAAATTCTTGTAGCTGATAGCCATTGACTCTCTGGGGTCTATTTCGCATATATCCTGTTCGATAACAATATATTTTACACCTGATGCTTTACATTTGTTGTAGATAGCATCAAGGTTAAGGTTTCCTGTGCCGATTTCAACGAATTTTGGTGTGTGGTCAGTTATGCCGTAGTCCTTGAAGTGGCATACTTTCATTCTGCCCGCAATTTTCTCAATGTAATCACACGGATTAACACCGCCAAACTGGAACCAGTATGTATCACCGATGAAACTGAATTCTTCGGGCTTGGTATCTTCGATAAGCATATCAAAAATACGTCTGCCGTTTTCGAGTTTTGTAAATTCAAACGCATGATTATGGTAAGCAAATTGCAAACCGTTATCGTGCATTTTTTTGCCTATTTCGCTTGTGATACGTATAAATTCTTTGATTCCTTCTACATCTTTTTTATAGATATCGGGCATTCCGCCGATACCGAGAGTGTCACATCCGAGCATCTTATGTTCATTCATAACTGCATCAAGGTCGGTTTGCATTCTGTCAAAAGAGGTGTGAGTAACGCATACATCCATGTTGTATTTTTCTACGAGATACGCCACTTTTTCGGGTGCAATGGGACCGATTCCCGAAATTTGAATAACATTGATTCCGATATTGTTGAGATATTTAAATGTTTCTTCGCAATCTTCGTATGTTTTGATATAATCACGCAATGTATAAAGCTGCGCTCCGAGTTTGATTCTGTCCATTTGATCCACCTCTTTAATATATTTATTACATTATATTACTTTTTTATGTATTATGCAAGTTCATATTGAATATATAGCACGGAAAAATAAATTTTTGTGTAATTTTAATTGAGTATTCCGATATAAATGTAAGTGGGAGTTGATTAAATGTTAAGAATTATTGTGGAAATAATATCAAAAGGATTTTTGTTTTTTGCGTTGCATATAAAGAATGGAAATTCATTTCCGCCCGCATTGTCATCAAAAAAAGAAAAAGAACTTTTGGTTAAATTTAAGCAAGGAGATTTAAATGCCAAAAACACTCTTGTTGAACATAATCTCAGACTGGTTGCACATATAATCAAGAAATACTGTGCAAATGTGAATGAACAGGATGACCTTATTTCAATCGGTACAATTGGTTTGATAAAAGCGGTTAATACTTTCGATGAAGAAAAAGGCATTAAGCTTGCAACCTATGCATCAAAATGCATCGAAAATGAAATTCTGATGTATTTCAGAAGTCAGAAGAAATCTTCACAGGATATCTCAATTAATGAACCGATTGACTCTGACAATGAAGGGAATCCGTTGACTTTGATAGATATCGTATCGGTTGAAGATACAATTGCGGATGACATCAGCGATAAAATTGAAATATCCAGATTATATAAGTATGTTGAAGAACTTGAGGATGAAAGAGAAAAGGAAATAATTGTCTTAAGGTATGGATTATATGGCGCAGTTCCTCTTACGCAAAATCAAATTGCAAACAAGTTTAATATTTCTCGGTCATATGTCAGCAGAATTGAAAAAAGAGTGATTGAAAAGTTAAGAAAAAGGTTCAATAAAAACTAAAAAAGCTGTTCCGAACGGAACAGCTTTTAGTGATCACAATTAATAATCAGTTAAGAAACAGAACGATAAGGGTTGAAACAAGAGCAAGCACAAAGAATGCGATTGCAAGAATCTTTGTGATCTTAGCGAGTTTCTGTTCTGCAGTTTTGCCTTTTCCTTTGCCAAGGAATGTTTCCGCACCGCCTGCGATAGCGCCTGAAAGACCCTGTGTGCGGCTTTCCTGAAGGAGAACAATAGCAATAAGAGCAAGAGATGTAATAATAAGCACAATGCCTACTACGATTTCGTACCACTGCATAGGTGATTAACCTCCAAAAATTATTTTACTAATGGATTTTACCACATATTATTGATAATTGCAAGATGTTTTTTTAATTTATTTGGAAAAATGTTCATAGGATTTTGATGCGATATCAGGTAATGATAAACTTGCAGAGAGAAATAATTATAGATGTGCGTTTGCAAGATGCTCTGCGCGGCATCAATGAAATTTATGTTTTTTGCTCAATCAGTTTATTTGTTTGCAAGTAACACATTTTTCATTGATATGTCCGACCGTTCAAGGTAGGGAAGCCTGACCTTGAACGGTTTTGTTTATTCCGCGTTAAAAGTTATCTGCTCAGGCTCATCATCGGTGCTGAGCAATGCACCTGCAGCAGGAAGATTTTTTGCCTTGTATCTGTAAGGCTTTGCAAACTCCCCTTCTTTGTATGCTCTCGCAGTTATTAATCTGTGTCCCTTTTTTAATGTTAAAACGCTTATACCTATTGTGTCTTTGGTTGTTTTGGGAGTTATAACGGCAGTGTTAATGAGAAGGTGTCTGCCTGCACTTGAAACAACCACAAGCTCTGCATCCTGTTCAATGTGCATTATTGTTGAAACAGGAGATTTTTCCGAATAAGCTTTGATAAGTTTTTTGCGTTTTGTAACGGTCTGGTATGCTTTCATATCAACTTTGGCAACCTTACCGTTTTCAAAAAAGAACATCATATAACCGTTGTAGTCGGTTGTTACAGCCATATAAACTGGATGTTCTCCTTCTTCCATTTCAAGTTTGGCAGGAAGATAGTCACCCAGTACACTTGCTTTGGTGTCTTCAAATGCAGCTGCGGTAGTTTTATAGACCTGACACTTATTTGTGAAGAACAACAGTTCCTTGGCATTTGTTGTTTCAAATGTCTGTGATATCTCATCCCCTTCTTTGAGCTTTTGCGAGCCGCTCATACGAAGTGAAAGAGGAGTGATTTTTTTGAAATATCCGCCGGCAGTAAAGAAAAGATGAACGGGATAATCGGGGATTTCTTCCACAAACTCTTCATCATCAATTTCAGATGAATATATTATTTCGGTTTTTCTTGGTGCAGAGTATTTTTTTATTACTTCTTTCAGTTCATAAATAATAATTTGCTTGATTCTTTTTGCATTTTCAAGAATATCGTTTAAGTCTTTTATTGCAGTTTCAAGTTTTTCGATATCCTGCAAACGCTTGAGAATGTATTCTTTGTTAAGATGACGAAGCTTGATTTCAGCAACATATTCAGCCTGAATTTTATCAATTTTGAATCCAATCATAAGGTTAGGAACTACATCAGCCTCTTCTTCTGTGTTTCTGATAATTTTTATCGCCTTGTCAATATCAAGAAGAATTTTTTCGAGTCCGCGCAGAAGATGAAGTCTGTCGGAGGCTCTCTTCAAATCAAATGCAGTTCTTCTTCTTATACAATCACTGCGGAAATCAATCCATTCCTTGAGCAGTTCGCCAACTCCGAGGACTTTGGGCATACCTTTGATCAGAACATTGAAATTACAGGAAAATGTGTCTTGAAGAGGTGTTGAATCGTAAAGCTTCTTCATAAGCTTATCGGGATCGGTTCCCTTTTTGATATCTATTGTAATTTTTAAGCCGCTTTTATCGGTTTCGTCACGGATATCGCTGATTTCTTTAATTGACCCTGCTTTGATTTTTTCAATTATTCTGTCGATGATAGCTTCCGATGTGGTTGTGGGTGGAATTTCGGTTATGTCAATGCAATTATTTGCTTTGTCATATGAATATCTTGCTCTGACTTTGAATCCTCCCCTGCCCGTTCTGTAAATGGATTCAATTTCATCACGGTTATATACAAGAAAACCTCCGCCTGCAAAATCAGGCCCTTTAAGAGTTTCTGTCAGGTCATGCTTCGGATTCCTGAGAAGTTCAATGGTTGTGTTACATACTTCTTCAAGATTAAATGAACAGATTGAGCTTGCCATACCAGCCGCGATACCTGTGTTTGCGTTGACAAGAACACTGGGAAATGTGACAGGCAGAAGAACAGGCTCTTTCATCGTGTTATCATAGTTGTCAACAAAATCAACTGTATCTTTATCAATGTCGGAGAAAAGCTCAGCACAGAGTTTGTCAAGCTTTGCTTCGGTATATCTTGATGCAGCCCACATCATGTCTCTTGAATAAGCTTTACCGAAGTTACCCTTTGAATCAACATAAGGATGAAGAAGAGCTTCATAGCCTTTTGAAAGACGAACCATAGTTTCGTAAATTGCAGCATCGCCGTGGGGATTGAGCTGCATTGTACGTCCTACGATATTGGCTGATTTTGAGCGGTTTCCCGTAAGAAGTCCCATTTTATACATTGTGTAAAGAATTTTTCTGTGAGAAGGCTTGAATCCGTCAATTTCGGGGATTGCACGGGACATAATAACGCTCATTGCATAAGGCATAAAGTTGAGTTCAAGAGTATCTGTGATGGGCTGATTAACAACCTCGCCCGCACCGAGAATATGAGTCTTGGCATCAAGCGTTTCTGCGGTTTTATCAACTTTTTTTGATTTCTTAGCCATATTTTAACTCCGTAATTTTATTATGAAACGTCAGCCATATCAATGTAAAGATGGCCATTTTGTGAAATATGCTCTTTTCTTCCTGAAAGGTTATCGCCAAGAAGAAGGTCAAATTTATCGGCTGTTTCCTGAGCAAATGCAGGCTCAACCTTTATCAGTCGTCTTGTAGCGGGATTCATGGTTGTCATCCACATCATATCCGGGTCGTTTTCACCAAGACCCTTCGAACGCTGAATGGTATATTTTTTGTTGCCTATTTCGGCAAGTGCATCTGTCTTTTCTTTTTCTGTGTATGCAAACCATGTTTCATCACCGCAGGTAATTTCATAGAGCGGTGATTCGGCGATAAAGACCTTGCCTTCATTAAAAAGAGTGGGCATAAGTCTGTAAATCATTGTAAGAATAAGAGTTCTGATATGGAATCCGTCAACATCGGCATCGGTACAAATAATGATTTTGTTCCAACGCAACAAATCAAGATTGAATGAGATCATATCCTTGCCTTTTTTCTGTTTGGAACCAACCTCAACACCGCAGCCGATAACCTTGATAAGGTCTGTAATTATATCGCTTTTGAATATTCTGTCATATTCAGATTTGAGACAGTTAAGAATTTTACCTCTGACAGGCATAATCGCCTGATATTCCGAGTTTCTTGACTGCTTACAGGCACCCAACGCAGAGTCACCCTCAACGATAAACAGTTCGCGGATATCAACATCCTTGCTTCTGCAATCAACAAACTTCTGTATTCTGTTTGTGAGGTTACCTACATTCTGAATAAGAGATTCTTTAAGTCCGAGTCTGGTTTTTTCGGCCTTGATACGGCTTCTCATATTAATCAGAATCTGGTCTGTGATTTTATTGGCTTCAATTGGGTTTTCAATGAAATAAATTTCAAGCTGATGCCTGAGGAATGCAGTCATAGCATCCTGTATGCCTTTGTTGTTGATTGATTTTTTTGTCTGGTTTTCATATGATGCCTGTGTCGAAAATGCGGAAACAACAATTGCAAGGCAGTCTTCAATATCCTGGAAAGTAATTTTACTGTCGCTTTTCTGATATTTGTTGTTTTGTTTGAGATAAAGGTCTATCTGAGAAAGAAAAGCTTGTTTAACTGCTTTGTCAGGCGATCCGCCGTTAGCAAGATAACTGGAGTTGTGGTAATATTCTTTAAGCTGAATTTTGTTTGAAAATGTAAGAGCAAAACTCATTTTGAGCTTATATTCGTCAAGGTCATCGCGGTCACGGCACATACTTTCTCCGGACCATGAGAGGAAACTTGTGAGTGCATTTTCTCCGACTTTTTCGCGAATATAGTCGTTTATGCCGTTTTCATAGTAATACTCGTAAGTTTCAAATCCTTTGCCAACCTGATTTTTAAGAATAAACCTTACTCCTGCGTTGACAACAGACTGGTTTTTGAGCATTTCCTGAAAATATTCCAGCGAAACATCAATATCGGTAAAAACTTCAAGGTCGGGTTTCCATTTGATTCGTGATCCCGTGTCTTTTTTGCTGTATTCTTCCTTGAGCATTTTTCCGTCAGGATCGCCCTTTTTAAAGTTAAGAAGATATCTGAAGCCTCCTGTGTGGATTTCGGCTTCCATATATTCGGATGCATACTGAGTTGCGCAAAGTCCGAGACCGTTTGTGCCGAGCGAAAATTCATAGTTTCCGCTTTCTCCGTTATTATATTTACCGCTTGCGTAAAGCTCACAGAAAACAAGCTCCCAGTTATAACGGCCTTCTTTCTGGTTATAGTCTACTGGAATACCTCGTCCGAAGTCCTGAACCTCAACAGAATTATCTGCAAAGCGGGTTACTACAATTTTATTGCCGTATCCTTCTCTTGCTTCGTCAACTGAGTTTGAAACAATTTCAAAAACAGAATGCTCACAACCGTCTATTCCGCTTGAACCGAAAATAACCGCAGGTTTTTTTCGCACCCTGTCTTTACCTTTAAGCGCAACAATACTTTCGTCATTATATCCCGGCTTTTTTGCCATAAAAACAAACCTCCATAAATGCGCAAATTTTACCAATACTATTATACCACATCTTGAATCAAAGTCAAGTTTTGTGACAATATATTGTTTAATATTTATTTCTTTATATGACATTATATTCATTTTTCTGACCGAAAAAACGGACAGAAAAACACCCGCCTGAAAAGACGGGTGAACACTTAAAATATAACACTTTTCTTTTTACCGTTCTTATTAACAGGGTGCTCCTTGATTCTGACAATATAATCAAAATTAATCGCTTCCTCACCATCACGGGTTTTGACAGTAAGCCAATTATCGGAAACTCCCGTCACATTGCATTCAATCATACCCGAACCGCCGTTTGATATGTAAACGATGCAGTCCTTGCCAATATATTTGTTGAAAATATCGCTCATATATTTCACGCCTTTCTCTTTACGCTTGCGAATTATCCTTCTTACATTCATTGATTTTTCCTGTCGAAAAACATAAAAAAGAATAACGAACAGAACTATAATGGGTAAATAAGAACTCAAAGTATAACACCGTTCTTTCTCTGCATTCTGAGATATGAACCCTCAGGGATTTCGGCAGAACAATCAAAAGAAAGTTTCATCATGGGATGAGGAGCGTTATTAATAAGCTCTCCGTCTTCGTTTCTGAGGTTTTTAACGGTTACTCTGACAGGTTCAACGCCTTTTATCATAACCTCAAGTTCATCGCTCTCAAAAAATCTGTTGCGTTGTGAAGCGTAAAGCACACCGTTTTCCCACTTTTCGGCTATTGCAGCAACATCCCATTCACGAACATAGCCTCCATTATAAAAAATCTGGGCATCATCCATTGGTGTTGAGAAATAAAAACCTGTGCAATATTGTCTGTTGCTTGCTTTTTTTACTTCATCAAGTATCCATTGCTCGGGTTTATAGTTTTTTGAAAATCCAGATTTTTCATAACCGTCGATAGCACAGCGATAAGCATTGACCGAAACTGCTGTGTAATATGCAGATTTTGCTCTGCCCTCAATTTTGAAGCTGTTTATTCCCGCTTCTGTTAATGCAGCTATATGTTCAATAAGGCACATATCGCGCGAATTCATTATGTATGTACCCGTGTTATCCTGTTCAACGGGAAAGTATTCACCGGGCCTTTTTTCTTCCAACAATGAATATCTCCATCGGCAAGGCTGAGCGCAGTCTCCCCTGTTTGAATCTCTGCCTGTCATATAGTTTGAGAGAAGACATCTGCCTGAGAAAGAAACACACATTGCTCCGTGAACAAAAGATTCGATTTCAAGGTCTTTCGGAGTTTTTGCTCTTATTTCAGATATTTCCTCAAGAGATATTTCTCTTGCCGTTACGATTCTTTTCGCACCCATTTCGTAAAAAGCAAGTGCCGAGGCGTAGTTTGTAATACCTGCCTGGGTTGAAATATGAATTTCGGTGTTGGGTGCATGCTTCTGAACAAGTTTTAAAACACCTATATCTGTTACAATAAAGGCGTCCACACCGCTCTCTGCAGCGTATTCAATAAATGAAGGCAGGTTGTTAAGCTCATTGTTTCTAGGAACTGTATTGCAAGTGAGATAAACTCTTACACCTTTTGAGTGAGCATAATCACACGCTTTTTTTAATTCTTCGCCTCCGAAACTTGCTGCAGCCGTGCGCATTCCGAAGCAATCAGAGCCAAGATAAACGGCATCAGCGCCGTATTCAATTGCGGCGCAAAGCCGCTCTGCATCGCCTGCAGGTGCAAGTAATTCGGGTTTTGAAATCTGAAACATAAAAATCTCCTATCGGCTGTTTGCGCGAAGAACTTCTCTGCCGTTTGCATCGTGCTCAGCCTGTGTTCTTGCCATATAAATCTCGCCGTATTTGTCGTGTCTGAAATAAAAATAGTTTGTATCCTCGGGGTAAAGGGCCGCTTTTATTGCATCGTCACCGGGGTTACAGATGGGTCCGGGAGGAAGACCTTGCTGTGAATAGGTATCATATGAATGTGTGTATGCAGCCGCAGTTTCGGGAGGAACAGTAGGCGCAATATATGATGAAATATAATTGGTTGTTGAGTCACATCCAAGCAAAGGCCACGAAACAGAATTATTCAATCTGTTATGAATTACAGATGAAACAAGACCCATCTGTTTTTTGCTGGCAGCTTCGCGCTGAATTATTGACGCAATGGAAATTACTTCGTCTCTCGTTAATCCAAGCTCGATTCGTCTTGCTTCATATTCATCTGTCCATTTTTCTTCCGATGCTTCAAGAAATTTTCTGATAATGGAATTGGCATCGCTTTTTTCGTAAAATTCATAGGTAGCGGGATAGAGATAACCTTCAAGCAAAAATGTTCTGTTGGCATTAACAGGAATGTCTGCAATAAAAGCATTTTCAAAATCCGTTCCCTCGAGTGAAGAATAAAGTTCTTCTTTGCTGCAAACTCCGAATTCGGAAATTTTGTTGAAAATCTGATAGATTGTCCAACCTTCAGGGAAAACCAGAGTGATTGTATCGGCAGTTTTCTGAACTTCTTTGAATTCATTCAGATATCCTTCAAGACCAAGGTTTTTCTGAACATAGTATACACCGCTGAGATATTCAGGCTCACCGGGTTTGGGATCTTTGTTAAGGTTTTTAAGGAATGTTATGAGGTTGTAATAAAGCTTGCAGAACATTTTCTGTTTAATAAGGCCCTCATCACTGAGAATATCGATAATACTGTTTGTTGTTGAGTTTTGCGGAACTGTGATTTTTACGATTTCATCACTTCTGTTCAACGCAAAAACATCATTGATACAAGTAATTGCAATTGCAGAGAAAGCCGTTGTGAACACCAAAACAACAGCCATAAAAATTGCAAGCACGGAATTTATTGCTTTTTTAGGAAAACTCTTGTTTCGTTCGGACGGTTGTTTATGAGCTGAAGTTGTTGTCTGATTGACAGTTCTTCTCTGAGGCTTGCGGTTTGAAAAGTATACCTCCCCTTTGTACTGCGGAGTCTGATCGTCCGTATCGGATAAAGGTGCATCCTCATCAATGTGAACTTCAAACTTTTTCTTGGGAGCACCACCGGCGGGACGAATGCTGTCCAGATCATCAGGATTCAAAAAACCATCATCCTCAATGTGAACCTTAAAGGGTTTCTTTTTCTCGTTTAAATTATTGTTCTGATCGTTATTCATATGTAGAAACCTCCCTCATAGAGTTTTCAAAATATAATTTTCGGTTATCAAATAATCCGCTTTGATATCATGTTTTTCACAAGGAATGCTTTCACACACACATCGTTCGTATGACAATGCGATGGTTGGAATATGTTTATCCTTTAAAAATCTGTCGTAAAATCCCCCACCGTAACCTAATCTGCCACCTGAACGGTCAAAACATAGTCCCGGCAGAATGCAAACTGCATTCTCAAAAGTGTTTACAGTTGAATTATGCCCTTTATTAACTGTCGGTATACCAAATTTACCGATTGAAAGATCATCAAGACTTTTTATTTCGTAAAAAAGCATTTCATTTTCCTCGCAAAAAGGAACTGCAACTGTTTTGCTATTGCTCAAAGCGTGATTTATGATATTCAGCGTGTTTATTTCGCTGCCAAACGAAACATATATGAGAATAAGCTCCGATTCAGTGTATATTTTGGAATTAATAAGGTGTGTAAAAATTCTGAGATCATAATCTGTTTTTTGAGCAGGAGTTAATACTTTACGAACCGATTTATACAAAGTGCGAAATTTGTTTTTTTCAAAGATATTAACCTCGTCTACAAAAAAATGGTAGGTGACAACAATGTCAACACGCAGAGAAAGGAAGAT
>CALFPM010000008.1 GCA_937919155.1 uncultured Clostridia bacterium | reverse complement strand
CGTGAGGTCTTGTGAGACCCTGAATTGCGTACTGGTCAATCTTCCAGATAACGTCAATGGGTTCTGTACATTTACTATTTTCTTTACCATTATATGTCCAGCCTGCGCCTTCGCCGAACATATAAAGATAGTCATTGATAACGCAAAGAGCTTCACCCATGTAAAGCATCTGATTAAGGGTCGATGAGCCATGGTCACCGCCGAAATGGGTGCAATCCGCATATTTGATGATATGAACGGGTCTGTTTCTGCCGTTGATTGTTCTGTTTTCGTTACCGGGCATGGTAAGGTCGATGTCACCGATAACAAGGTCTCTTGAATGGTTTGTTGAATCTGTACGGCTCCATGAACGGCTGATGTAAATCTTGCCCTTATCAACCATAGCGTACTGAATCTTATCCATGTTCAGAAGAATAGCATAGGTGGGGTTACCCTGACAGCCGATACCCTCATACTTTGAGTCAGGGGTAAAGCCCTGAGGCTCAACATACTCTGTAACGGAAAAATCGGTGATGTTGAATGAGCGTCCGCCTGCAGGAACGCTGTCCTGGTCAAAACGCATTGTGTATGTACCTGTGTAGCTGCCGTTTGTTGACTGAGTGGTGGGCCATGAGCTGTCTGCACCTGCGGGCTTGAGACCTGCGGTGAATATCATCTGATAGTGATATTTTCCGTTGCCGAGGTAAGTCTTCGTTGAATTCTGAGACTGCTTAACATTGCAGTGAGTACCTGAAGGAGAGAAGAAATACATATCGCTCAGGTCGTTATCGGCAATAAACTCAACCTTATATTTCTTGCCTTCGGTAAGGTTTACGCTACAGAAGTTAACGGTAACTTCGCCGAGTGCGGCGCTGGTTGTTATTGTACCTCTGATTTCTGCGTTAGCACCGTCAACGTTATAGGTTTTGTATGTTGCTGTGCCTGAGGTCTGATTTTCTGTTACGCTGTCTTTGTTGAGCTTAACAAGGTTATAGCCGTTCTTGAGATAATACCATTCTTCTGCGGAGGAATTACCTGCAAGCTTATAACCCATCAGAGCCTGCTTATAATCGCTTGAGAACTCTTTCTTGTATCTGTCATCGCTGGAAATATAGAAGTTTCCTGTCCAGAGAACGCCTTCATCGTAACAGCAGTAAGATGTTGCAACGCCGTTGAGCTCGTTTTTGAGGTCAATGCTGTCTTTGAGCTTGATTGTCTTTGTTGTTCCGGGAGCAACATCCATTTCTGAAAGGGGAATGTAGCTGATTTTTGACGCATCATCAGCATAGTAGAAGTTATGTTCGGATGCAGCAATACCGCCGCCGTGGCTGGTGTTGACCGAACCGTTGGCGTTCTGAATCTTGAATACTGCAACCATGTCGGTTGAAACAACATCAAGCGCATAAACAACGGAGTTTCTGTTCTGGCCACTTGCGTCATAAGCAGAAATGAGAATCCATTCCTTTGCTTTCCAATAGGTCATACCCTGGGGAGTGTAGTCATCTCCTGAACCGAGACCGGGAATGACAAAGTTTGTGGGCCAGTTTGTTTCTTCACCTTTGAAGAATCTCTTCTGGTATGATCTGTACTTTGATTCGTAATCGGAAATAACTCGCTGCTGAGTGATTCCGCCGAGAGTGATGTTTGCTGCTTCTGCTTTGGGGAGAAGACTTGCAATGTCGTCAACTGTAATGCCTGAAACGGCGAAAACGCCCAGAGTCATTACAACACAAAGCATAAGAGCAACTGCTTTTTTGATTGCTTTCATAAACATTACCTCCATTTATGATTCAAAAAATAATTTATATGAATAAAATCCAAAACGGAATGTTTGGACAATTATTGCCGTGAAATGAAATCTTTACATAATTTTTCAAATTCCTGCGCTTTTTTGCAGGCGTAAGGGGGGAGACCGTCGCTTCTGCCTGTTTCCGCAAGTGTGACCGCTGCACACATATCGCATTTTTTGCGCAGAGAACAGGTTGAGCATTCTTTAGGCAGAAAAATATTTTCTCTGCTTTTGCAGATTGATTTCCACGCTTCGCCGAAATCCGTTATCGGCACATTCGGCTCAGGCATCATTCCGCAGGGAGTCATTTCTCCTTTCCACGTCACCCAGAAAGTTGAAAGTCCTGCTCTGCAGTTAATGCGCTGACTGCAGGAAGCCTCGCCGTTTTCGGGCGGCAAATCGGTTGAGATGAGTCTTTTCAGTTCTTCATCACCGAACATATTCCTGCTCCATTCGAACTTTGCTTTTGCCGCATCCTCGGGCGAAAGCCTGAATGCTTCTCCGCAACTTCGCACGGGAGGAAACATATAGCTTGCCGCTTTGACGGGCACATCAAGCTCCTTTGCAAAGTCAGTTATTGAAGGAATATCGCCAACATTATCGGGTGTTATGCTGTAATTAAGCTTGAGGTTGATACCTGATTCTTTCAGTTTGCGGACAGAATCGTAAACTCTGAAATATGCATTTGCGTTTCCGCAAAGCTTGCCGTAAGTTTCGGGAGATGCACCGTAAAGCGTAACACTGATTTTGTGCGGCGGATATTTCTCAAACAAACGGATTTTTTTATCGTCAATGAGAGTAGCGTTTGTATTGACCGAAACCAGCAAGCCCAGTTTTTTGCACTCGCGATAAATTTCATCAAAATCAGAACGCATCGTTGGTTCACCGCCCGTAAGCAACAGCATCAGCATACCCGAATCTCTTGCTTTGGTGGCAAGGTCAATCCAGAATGCGGTGCTTTTTTCGTCTGCAACGGAATGACACAAACCCTGACGGTGAATATAGCACATTTTGCAGTTGAGCGTGCATCTCGGAGTCAGCTCAAAAGAGCCTGCTAAAGGGATTTTTCCGATATCCGCTTTTGCAAAAAGAAAATCAGTTAACTGATCGCAGGTGAAATCCAAATTCAGATCACCCCTTCTGTTTTAAGTGATTTTTCAAGAGCGATTATCGCATCTTCATCGGGCGTGCATTCCAGATAAAACACGGGAACGCTGTTGAGCATTTTGATTGCGATGTCAACAAAACGCCTTTGTTCATCGGGCGCAACGAAATCGAGATAAGTGTTTTGCATAATGTTATGCAAAGCCTCGAAACCGATGCATTTTCGGATTGTATTTTCGGGCGACTGTGAAAGAAAAACGATTGCGCCCAGCGGAAGTGTTTTGTTGTGACATATCCCGCTTGTGCCGCAAAACGGAACTCCGCAGGCATAAACACCGTTTTCAACGAGAATTCCTGCCTTGTCGCCGTTAATGACCTCTGCGCCGCGGTGCTTTTCCCAAAGGGCGGCCTGAGTGCTTTTTCCCGTGCCGCAGGGGGCGGAGAAAAGAATCGCTTTGCCGTTAACCGAAATAAATGATGAATGAATGAAAAATGCGTTGTGGGCAAGCAGAAGCTGAGCCAATGAAATTGAAGCCCACATATATCGGTTGTCCATCATAACAGGGAAACTTTTTTGCGTGAAGTGAGTTTCGCTTTTTGAAATATCGGAAAGGGAATAACGGGTCAGCGCGCCTTTATCTGTTCCCATCGGGAATTCGCGGAAAACCGTTTCTCCGTCAACCGAAACAATAAATTCACCTTTTTTGACTCCGCCGTTTGTTTTCGGGAAGGAATCGCTGATTTTGCAGGCGATGGTTATATCGGCGTTGTTGCCATCGGCTTCAAACTGCTCCCATTGAGGGTTGTTGCCGGGAAAGCAATCCGCCTCAATGCAGATAAGTTTTTCACATATCCGATAGTGTTTTTTCATAACCGAAATCCTCACGCAAGTGAAAAGGGCATAATATATCCATATTCACCTATTATAATTAAAAAGAATTATAATACAGAATAAATAGAATGTCAATGTTTCTTATAAAAAATATTTTATTGTTTTTTCATATTAATTGTGATATAATGATTCGGATAAAAATTGAATTGAGATGGTTGAGAAAATGAAAAAACCAAGTGAATATGTGGAGCTTTTCCGCTCGCTCGGCAAAGAGTGGAAATGGCTTTTGAAATATGTTTCGAAGTATCGCCTGCAGATAGCTTTATATGTTTTCATCGGACTGTTGAGCACTGCTATGGGACTCGGCGCAAGCGTTGCGTCAAAGTACCTGATAGACTCTGTTGTTTCACATAACAGTGACACGATTTTCAAAAGCGCAGTGATTGCCGTGACCCTCGGAGTAACGCAGATTATAGTCGGCGCAGTGGTTTCAAGAATAGCCGGCGTTGTTGGAACAAAAATAAGTCTTGAGATAAGAAGCGGTGTTTATGAACACGTTATTTTCTCGAAATGGGAAGATATCCGCCAATATCATTCAGGTGAGCTTCTCAACAGAATCGAAGGCGATGTCGGAGTGGTGTCGCAAAGCGTGGTTTCCTTTATTCCCAACGCTTTTACAACATCGGCTCAGTTTATCGGTTGCCTTGCGGTTGTTCTTTATTATGACCCTACGATGGCAATTTTTGCACTTTTAAGCGCGCCGTTTCTCGTTTTTTCTTCGAGAATTACAACAAAAATGATTCGAAAATATAACAAAGAAAGCCGCGAAATGAACGGCAGAATCCTTTCGTTTTATTCCGAATCCATTCAGAATCTGCAGACAATCAAAGCTTTTGACATAACAAGGCGTTATGTTGATCAGATGAAAACAAATCTTCAGCTTCACCGTAAAATCAAACTCGACCACGACAGATTTTCGATAATTATGAGTTTGTGTATGTCGCTGATCGGTCTCGTTGTTGCTTATACCTGCTACGGATGGGGTGTATACAGACTCTGGCAGGGTGCGATTTCATACGGCACAATGACTCTGTTTCTGCAGATTTCGGGCCAGCTTACAGGCTCGTTTTCTTCGCTTGTATCCCTTGTTCCCAGTGCAATTTCCATCGCCACTTCGGCAGGCAGAATAATGGAAATAACCGACCTTTCGCTTGAAGAACACAAGGACAGAAAAAAGGCTGAAAAAATGGAAAAATCCGCCAATGAAAGCGGAGTTACAATCGTTTGCAATGACCTTAAATATACATATCCCGATGGCGATAAACCCGTTGTGGCAAACGTTTCTTTCAGGGCGGAAGCAGGCGAAACAATTGCTTTTGTAGGTCCTTCAGGTGAAGGAAAAACAACGCTTCTCAGACTTATTCTAGGGCTTGTTGAAACCGATTCGGGCGAGCTTTTTCTTGAAACAAAAGACGGTAAAAAACTCTCTGTTTCTGAGTGCACAAGAAGGTTTTGCTCCTATGTACCGCAGGGAAATGCTATCTTTTCGGGAACTGTTGCCGATAACCTGAGAATCGTCAAACCTGAGGCTACGGACGAAGAAATAATTGACGCTCTTGTCACCGCGGATGCATGGAGTTTTATCAAAGAATTACCGCGCGGAATCAACACCGAAATCAGTGAAAAAGGCGTTAATTTCTCGGAAGGTCAGGTTCAGAGAATTTCTATCGCAAGAGCGATTCTCCGCGATGCACCGATTATCGTTATGGACGAGGCAACAAGTGCGCTTGATGCCGAAACCGAAGAAACAGTT
>CALFPM010000007.1 GCA_937919155.1 uncultured Clostridia bacterium | reverse complement strand
GATTAATCTCAACAAGGGCAACGTCATCCTTGTAAAGCTGCGCGTTTTTTTCAAGAAATTCTGTAATGGGCATTATTTTTCTTTCCTTTCGTATGTAAAAACAACCGTTTTATTTACTCGTCATTTCCCTGCTTTTTGCATTATGACAATAAACAGGTCTCTGGAAGCCGATTTTTTGTGACTTTCAACACTTTAAAGCTTTTACGCGTTAAAGCGACGTCAATATAATATAACATAACGCGGGATTTGTCAATAGGGAAATAGAAAACAATTCACAATGCTCTACGCATAGGGATAAGTTCTTTTGAAATCGGCTATTTGGTAAGCCTCCATATTATCGGGGGCATTGTAAAGCACGGTCAGCATATACGAACGGATATTTTTCACCTGCCAGTTGATATCATCCATAACGTCAACGGCATACATAACGTGGTCTTCGTCAAGGGAAAGCAATCTGTCTCTGACCGCCTGAGCAGGCACGTCTGCGTCGTTGATTCGGTAAGTTTCGGCATAACCGCAGAGGGTTTCCGCCGCAATGGAGATAAAGGAATCAACCTTTTCTTTCGGACGGACACTTATCACAAAATCATAAGCAACGTTCTCTTTCAGCCTTTCCGCCCACTCCCCCTTGGATGGTAGGTAAGTCTTATTAGAGTAGTTATTATTATATTCAGTATTATTTCCGCTTAAATTTGTGGACTCTTGAATCCAATTTTCGTGGACTCCGGAATCCACGTTTTGTGGACTCTTATGCTTATTTTTATGGATTCTTGAATCCACATTCTGAAGACACTTTTCCACATTTGCGGAAAGATATATCACAGAAGATTTTCCCAAACCTCTGTTTTTGCGTTCAATAAGACCTGCCGTTACAAGTTCTTTGAAAAGTCGGGTAATCTTGTTTTTGTTCATCACAAGGCACTCGCTCGCCTCGGCAACCGTAAAATAAATAAACACCCTCCCGTCCGATGAAATCCAGCCGTTTTTTGCCGAAAGTGACGCTCTGTCCAGAAGAAGGGCATAAAGCAGCTTTGCATCAGTTGAAAGAATGTTTTTATATTTATCGCTGAAAAGAAACTTGGGTATTCTGTAAAAAGCTTCGGAGTTTTCTCCTTTCTCCAAAATTTCACCTCCGTAATTTATTTGTGATTAAATTTTCACAAATACCATTATAGTGAACATTCGTTCGGTTGTCAAGAGCTTTTTCATAATATTTCCTCTTATTTCGGGACAAAATATTTATATATAAAGATTGTTTACAAAATGTTCAAATTTTTTTATTCACCTTTCGGGGTGCTGAGTTGTTTTCTTTATGGGTGAGTTTCGGAAACCCGCAATTCACTTCAGATTCATTGAAAGGGGGCAATATTCATGGCAGAGAGAAAGTTCACCGAGGAAGAAATACGCGACCTTGTTGAACGGTACGGCACAATGATTTTCAGAATATCCTACTGCATTCTTTGCGACAAAGAAGATGCGGAAGATGCCGTGCAGGAAACCCTGATCAGATACATGACCAAATCCCCCGAATTCAATGACGAGGAGCACCGCAAAGCGTGGCTCATCAAAGTTGCGGCAAACATCAGCAAAAACATGTTCAAGCTGCGCATCAGGCGCAACGCCGTCAGCCTTGAGGAAGTGAAAAACATCGGAATTTCCGAAAACGATTTTGAGGTTTTTGAAATCATTATGAACCTGCCCAAAAAATATAAAATTGCACTCACACTGCATTATTCAGAGGGCTACAAATGCAAGGAAATTGCAGAAATAACAGGCATCAGCGAGGATGCCGTCAAGAAGCGTCTGCAAAAAGGCAGAGAGCTTCTGAAAAATGAACTTGAAAGGACAAAAGAAAATGATTGATGCTTACACCAAGGAATATGTCCGTCTTATCAACTCCGTTGCCCTCACCTCAGCAGACAGAATCCGTATTGCGGATAATCTCATCAAAGGTGCGTGCGAAAGAAGTTTATTCACCAAAAAGCGCGCTGCCGCCGCAGGAATTGCGGTTGTTCTTGCAGCAGGCTTTTTCATTCCTTATATGATGAACAAAACAAAATAAGCGAGGTAAAAAATGAAAAGAGAAAATCCGTTTTTCAGATTTGAAAACAAGAACTCCCCTCTTGGCTTTGACATTCCCGATGTTTCCATGTTCGGTATGCTCAAAATCGCCGCGGAGCATCAGCCCGATGCGGATGCTTACGAATATTTCGGCACAAAGTGCAGTTTTGCCAATCTCGTTAAGAAAATCGAAAAGGTTTCCGCATCATATGCGGCTTTGGGCGTTAAAAAGGGTGATATCGTTACCATCATTATGCCCAACACCCCCGAAGCGGTTATCAGCATCTATGCGCTCAACAGAATGGGCGCAGTTGCAAACATTCTGCATCCCCTCTCAGCTCAGGAGGAAATCAGAGACCACATCAACAGAGTGAACAGCACCGTTCTTCTCGCCGTTGATATCTGCGCAGAAAAAATTGCGAACATCATCGATTCAACCAAGCTCAGAACCGTTATTGTTGCATCCGCAGGCAACTCAATGAATTTTATCATGAAAAAACTTTATGCTCTCAAGTGCATAAAGAACTATAAATATGACAAAAAGGATAAGAGATACATTTCCTGGAACGAATTTGCCAAGAAAGAAGCCTCTGCCAAAGAATACAAACCCACAGGCGAACAGAACGGCGAGGTTGCGGTTATTCTCCACAGCGGCGGCACAACAGGCACACCCAAGGATATTATGCTTTCAAACAGCAATTTCAATGCTTTCGGCATTCAGGCTGTTCTCACTCTCCGCGATGTTCACGCAGGCGACAAAATTCTTGCAATCCTGCCTATTTTCCACGGCTTCGGTCTGGGTGTCTGCGTTCATGTTTCATTCTGCTTCGGTGCTTGTTCCGTGCTTATCCCCCAGTTCAACGCAAAGCAGTTCACAAGCATTATCAAGAAAAACAAACCCTCAATGCTTTTCGGCGTGCCCACTCTCTATGACGCACTTCTCAAGGCAAAGGGTATGGATAAAATCGACTTTTCATTCCTCAAGTATGCGGTCAGCGGCGGCGACACCCTGCCCGAAAAACTTGAGCAGACCGTTAACGATTTCTTTGCATCGCACAATTCCGATGTCAAGCTTTGCGAGGGCTACGGCATGACAGAGGGTCTTGCCGCGCTGAGCCTTTCCGTTGCTGATTGCTACAAATCAGGCACCATCGGCAAGCCTCTCATCGGCACCGAAATGTGCATTGTTGAACCCGGCACAACCAATGTTCTCCCTGCAAACGAGGACGGTGAGCTTTGCGTAAGCGGCCCCACCGTTATGATTGGTTACAGAAACAATCCTGAAGAAACCGCAAACACCCTGCGCACCCACGCAGACGGCAAAGTATGGCTCCACACAGGCGATATGGCGGCAATTGACGAGGACGGCTTTGTGCATTACAAGCTGAGAATCAAGCGTATGATGATCACATCAGGCTTCAATGTATATCCCACACAGATTGAAAAAGCAGTTGAAGATCTTGATTTTGTTGAAAAGTGCGTTGTTGTTTCCGTGCCTCATCAATATAAGAAAGAGGTTGCCAAGGCATATATCGTGCTTAAGGGCGGCAAGGAAAAGAATGACGAAACAAAGGCAGAAATCAAAGCTCATTGCAAGAAAAAGCTTATGCATTACAGCGTGCCTTATATCTATGAATTCGTTGATATTCTTCCCAAAACCGCATACAACAAGATTGACTTTATGAAACTTCAGAAAGAAAGCTCCAAGGAGGCAATTTCCTGATGTCGCACAAACCCGGAACCGCAGGATTCAGATTTTTCTCAAAAATTCTTTTACCGATTTTTTCGCTCTACTACAACCCCAGAGTTATTGTTGAGCATCCCATTCCCATGGAGGGTGCAACGGTAATATGCAGCAACCACAAGCACGTTATGGACCAGTGTATGGCGGCACTCTCAACCAAAAGAGGCATTAACTACATGGCAAAAGCCGAGTATTTTCAGGGACCTTTCGCTTGGTTTTTCCGAGCAACGGGTTGCATCTGCGTTAACCGCAACGGCCACGATGAGGAAGCAAAAAGCGAGGCAAACGCCGTGCTTTCAAGCGGCGGAGCACTTGGTATTTTCCCCGAAGGAACACGCAACAAGACCGATAATCTTATGGGCGAATTCAAATTCGGAGCCGCATCTCTTGCCTGCAAAAACGGCGCAGTAATGGTGCCTGTTGCAGTTACGGGAGAATATAAATTCAGAAGCAAAAACCTGACTTCACGCATCGGCAAACCTTTTTCAACCGCAGGAATGACCGTTGAGGAGGCAAACAGACGCCTTGAAGCGGAAATTGCCGCACTTATCAAAAAGAATCTTGACGATGGCTACGGCACACCCGAGGAATTCGAGAGAGCAGAAAGATACTTTTCTGTCTGAGTTCAAATTTAATAAAAAAATTAAGGACAGACGCATGATATGCATCTGTCCTTTTCATTTTATTATCACAGCAAAGACGACAGCAATACGCCCATTACTGTCAACATAATGTTTGAAACTGCATTTGTCACAGCATAGCTTGCGGTAAATACCGAGCTGCCCGAAGAATCAATCAAAGAATTCAGAGCAGCCGTGCAAGTGCCGCTGCCGCACTGTCCGCCAAGAATATCTGCATTTTCCATTTTCATAACGTATTTTGAAAACAGAAGTGTGATAATATGGGGCACCAGAGTTACGCAAAGACCAAGGCCGAACACGGCAAGCATTTTTTCATCCAGCTCAAAAAGACCCGTAGTCAGCGCTTTTACCGCAATAAAAATATTCAGACCCACGCTCTTGAGAAACCATCTTGCGCTTTCGGGGAAAACTCCGTGCCTTGGCTTTTTGTTATGGAACCAGCCGCACACAAGCCCCAGAATCAGCGCACAGGTGCTTTCTCCCAAGCCGAATCCCGCAATTTTAAGAGAACCGAAAAGAATAGCTATAACCAACGCACCGAAGACTACGGGCACATCTGTTGTTGTGCCTGTTTCCTTTATATATCCTATTTTCTTTGCCAGCTTCTGCACGGATGCTTTTGCACCAGAAACTCGCAACACCATGCCCTTTGTCAGCGCAACAGTATCGTCAACCGACAGCCTTTTGCCCTTCTCGGAGGTGATTTTCTGAAGCACAACGCCGTATTCGCTCAGAATATCTACGGCAGAGCGGTTTTCACTTTCGGTGACAATGATTTCTTTTGAAATCAGATCAATGCAGAGATATTCTCTGTCTGCCGCCTCACGGGCAAATTCATCATCAAAAACCACCGCATTCAGATTGGAGCCGATAACGGTAATCACATCGCCCTCTGCGACTGTGGTATCCTGATAAAAGGGTGTATCCTTTCCGCCGCGTGTAATCTTCACCACTTGCAGAGCATGAGCAAAGTCATTCTCCAGATACTCAACGGTGGCGCCGATATATTTCGAGCCCGCATCCATAATGTATGCCCTGGGATAAATCGGTGCAGTTCTGATATCATCATCAGCCTCACCTGTTTTTGACTTTTGGTTTTCCAGCTTTTTTCTTGCCGCCATAATCGGTGAGGTCCCGAGGATTTTGGGACCGATAACACTGACAAACAGAATGGCAATCAATGTGCCCGTCATATATGTAACTGCGTAGGCAACGGAAGCAGTGGCGTCAAGCTCGCTTGCAACGGTAAGGATTGAGGATTGAGTCAGAGCACCTGCAGCCATACCGATGATAAGATCTTTATTCACAATTCCGCTCATTGCCAGCAAATATAAAGCCAGAAATGCGCAAGCAGAGAAAAATACCGCCTGAAGCACAAATTTTATACCGTTTGATTTAAGACTGCCGAAAAACGTGGGACCTGCCTCATAACCGATGGTGAAGCAGAACAGCAGCGAGAAAACCGTTGCAAGAATTCCCGGAATTTCAAAGGTGACAAATCTGCTTAACACGAATCCGACCACCAGCGTGCCGATGGTTGCACCGAAAGAAAAATTGCGGATTTTGATTTTACCTATACAATATCCAAGCGCAAGGCAGATGCAGAGCGCCAATATTGCATTCTGTGACAAGAAATTTATGATTTGCTCCATAGTATACCCCTGTTTCTGAATCAGGATTTATTAATGCTGTAAAATAATTATATCAGCATTTCATAATTTGTCAAACAACGGCAAAAACGCAGTTCACCATCGGTTCACTTTGCACTTTGAACTTTGCACTTTATAACAGGCTTTCCGTAAGCTCCTCAACGGTTGCGGCAATATAATCCGCGCCTGCGGCTTCAAGCTCCTCACGGCTTCCGTAGCCGTAAAGCACGCCCAATGAATCAATGCCGTTTTTCTTTGCGCCGATAATATCGTGCTCCCTGTCACCAATCATCAGCACAGTTGATTTATCCGTCACATTGCCCTCTTTCAGAGCATATGCGATAACCTCTGCCTTGTCGGTGAGAGTGCCGTCAAGGTTTGCGCCTGCGGCATAGTAAAAATATTCGGTAAGATTGAAATAACGCAGGATTTCCCTCGCAAAAATCTCAGGCTTAGAAGTGGCAAGAATAACCTTTTTGCCTGCATCGTTCAGCTTTTTCAGCATTGATTCGATGCCGCCGTAAACGATGTTTTCATAAATTCCTTTGTCGCGGTAATATTCCCTGTAATAATCCACAGCCTGCAAACCGTCCACTCCGTAAAACTCCTCAAAGGATTTATGCAGAGGCGGTCCGATGAATTTATAAAGCTCCGCTCTGTCCTCAACGGTTATGCCGTATTTCTTCAGCGCGTGGGCAACGGAATTGGTTATTCCCACGCCGGGGTCAGTTATGGTGCCGTCAAGGTCAAATAATATTACATTATACTTATCCATACTTTCTCCTTTGCACTCATACAATGGGTGTGGGCAACGCCCACCCTTCACTTTGCACTCTGCACTTTGAACTTTGCACTTAAAAAAGGCAGCCCCGAAAGGCTGCCTTTTGAATTACTGAATGTTTGCCTTGAGAGTTTCAAGCTCTGCCTTGAGAGTTGCGGGAAGTCTGTCGAACTTGCCGTAGAATTCTTCAATACCTGCAACTTCGTCCTTCCAGAGTGAAACATCAACGCTGAGAAGCTCTGCAAGCTGTGCATCGCTTACTTCGTCTTCGATGCCTTCAAGGTTGATGTCTGCTGCCTTGGGAACAAAGCCGATAGCTGTTTCATCAGCTTCTACCTTGCCTTCGCAGCGGTCGATAATCCAATCAAGAACACGAAGGTTGTCGCCGAAACCGGGCCACATAAAGTTGCCTTCGTCATCCTTACGGAACCAGTTAACATTGAAGATCTTGGGAGCCTTGTCAGCGTCAAGACCTGCACCGATGTTGATCCAATGCTGCCAGTAATCAGCCATGTTGTAGCCGCAGAAGGGAAGCATTGCCATGGGGTCACGGCGAACAACGCCAACTGCACCTGCTGCTGCAGCTGTTGTTTCTGATGCCATGATTGAGCCAACGAATACACCGTGGTTCCAGTCTCTTGACTGATAAACCAGAGGAGCAAGCTTTGCGCGTCTGCCGCCGAATACGATAGCTGAGATGGGAACACCGTTGGGGTTCTCGAACTCTGAGCTGATGCAGGGGCAGTTAACAGCGGGAGCTGTGAAACGGCTGTTGGGATGTGCGCCCTTTTCTTCGCTCTCCTTGCCGTTCCAGGGATTGCCCTTCCACTCAATTGCGTTTGCGGGAGGATTCTTATCAAGACCTTCCCACCAAACTGTGTTGTCATCAAGGTTATGAGCAACGTTGGTGAAGATTGTGCCCTTTCTTGTTGAAGCAAGAGCATTGGGGTTTGACTTTTCGTTTGTGCCGGGAGCAACGCCGAAGAAACCGTTTTCGGGGTTGATAGCGTAGAGTCTGCCGTCCTCGCCCTTGCGGATCCATGAAATATCGTCACCTACGCACCATACGCGGTAGCCGTTCTTGTAGTATCCCTCGGGAGGAATAAGCATAGCAAGGTTGGTCTTGCCGCAAGCTGAGGGGAATGCTGCGCAGATATATCTGATTTCGCCATCGGGCTTCTGGAGACCGAGGATGAGCATATGCTCTGCCTGCCAGCCTTCGTTCTTGCCCTGATATGAAGCAATACGGAGTGCAAAGCACTTCTTGCCGAGAAGAACATTTCCGCCGTAACCTGAGTTAACGGAGATGATTGTGTTGTCCTGGGGGAACTGGCAGATGTATCTCTTTTCTTCATCGATGTCGCATCTGCAGTGAAGACCGCGAACCCAATCCTCGCTGTCGCCGAGAGCCTTGAGAACATCTGAGCCGACTCTTGTCATGATAACCATGTTGAGAACAACATAGATTGAGTCTGTGAGCTCAATACCGATCTTTGAGAACTTTGAGCCAACGGGGCCCATTGAGTAGGGAATTACATACATTGTTCTGCCCTTGTAGCTGTCCTTAGCGATAGCGTAGAGCATTTCATAAGCTTCTGCGGGATCCATCCAGTTGTTTGTGGGGCCTGCTTCTTCCTTTGAGGGAGCGCAGATGAATGTTCTGCCTTCAACACGTGCAACGTCATTAACTGCAGTTCTGTGAAGGTAGCAATCGGGAAGAAGATCCTGATTGAGCTTAATCATTTCGCCTGTTGAGCAAGCTTCTGCACGGAGAGCTTCAATCTGCTCCTGTGAGCCGTCAATCCAAACGATGCTGTCGGGCTTAACAAGCTCAACTTTTTCGTTGATCCAAGCAAGAACGCTCTTGTTTGTGGTCATATTTTCCATAGTTTTTCTCCTTTCATTTGGGGAAATATACTAAAATTAAACATATTTGTGCGGATAAAAAATCCGTTTTTGTGCGACTTGACTGACGCCTCAAACTTCGTTCTCATCCTCACCCATCATAATTATATCATAGTTTTTTGTAAAGTCAATATCAGAAGTAAGTTTTGCAATAAAATTTGCCAAAAAATTCATTTTTCGATAAATTTTACCGATTTTTACTCATCAATGGGCATTGTTGCGAATGCGTTGAGATCCGAACTTGCAATATTGCCTTTTCTGAATTCATAGTATGCCTGAGCGCCCACCATAGCCGCATTGTCGCCGCAAAGGGAAAGATGAGGCATATAAAGCTCCCAGCCTTTTTCCGCACAGGCTTCCGTCATACGCTTGCGCAAACGGGAGTTGGCGGACACGCCGCCTGCCATAACAATTTTATTGAATCCGTAATTTTCAGCCGCCTTGACGGTGTTATTCACAAGGCAGTCCGCAACGGTTTCAATGCAGGTTGCGCCGAGGTCAGGCACGCTGACCTCAATCCCCTTTTGCTTTGAGTTGTGGATAATATTCACAACCGCGGTTTTCAGACCTGAAAAGCTGAAATCATACTCACTGCCGTCAACTCTGGGATGAGGAAGCTTATAAAGAGTGGGGTCGCCGTTTGCACTTACGCGGTCAAGATTGACACCGCCGGGGTAAGGCAGACCCATCGCTCTTGCGGCTTTATCCATGCACTCACCTGCCGCGTCATCCCTTGTTCTGCCGATGATTTCAAAATCCGTGTAGCTTCGCACGGCAACGATATGGCTGTGGCCGCCGGAAACAACAAGGCAGAGGAAAGGCGGCTCAAGGTCGGGGTTCGTGATGTAGTTAGCGGCAATGTGGGAGCGGAGATGATGAACAGGGATAAGAGGATGCCCCGTTGAATATGCAAGACCCTTTGCAAAGTTGACTCCCACAAGCAATGCGCCGATAAGACCCGGTGCATAAGTGACGGCAACGGCATCAATATCGCCGTAGCCGAGACCTGCATCGCTCATTGCCTTTGACACCACGCCGCTGATTGCCTGAGCGTGCATTCTGGATGCGATTTCAGGCACAACACCGCCGTATACAATATGTTCACTGACCTGTGATGCAATAACGCTCGAAAGCACCTTTCTGCCGTCTTCAACAACGGCAGCGGCGGTTTCATCACAAGATGATTCGATTGCAAGAATTTTCATATATTTGGCTCCTCTTTTATTTGTAAACTGTCTGTAATAAGTGCAAAGTTCAAAGTTCAAAGTGCAAAGTGTCGGAAGGGCTCCGCCCTTACCCTTTTTAATGATGGGAAAGTTACTTTACATTTGTTTTCTTGCAGATTGATGTAAGAATTGCAATTATTTCTTTAATATCTTTTTCTATGCTGTCAAACTCTTTTGAGGTTAAATAGTCCGTTTTATATAAAAGCCTTAACCAATAATATGTTTCGTTGGCTTCTTTTAAGGCTACATTCATCTTGGTGTTAAAATCAGGTTTAGTTTGTGCTTTCTGTGCTTCGGCAACATTTGCACCGATGCTTGTACCGCTTCTCAGCAATTGCTTGGATAAAACATGCTCTTGTTTTTCAAACGCAAGGAATTTGTAGACATTAACTATTCTTACCGCAAAATCAAAACTTTTGTTTTCAATAATTATTTCCATATACAAGCCTCTTTATATAATGGGTACGGGTGAAACCCGTCCTTCACTTTGCTCTTTGCACTTTGCACTTTGAACTCAAAAATATTTGGTATAAATAATTCCGTTTTCCGTAGGATGGGAATAAAAATTCTTTCTTATGCCCGCAGACTCAAAGCCCTCGGATTCATAGAGGGTAATGGCGGCGGCATTACTCTGACGCACTTCAAGGGTAATGAATTCGCATCCCCTGCCCTTTGCGCCGTCACAGGCGGCACGGATAAGCTCCCTGCCGATTCCCTTTTTGCGGCAATTCTCAAACACCGCAACATTGGTTATATATGCTTCTCCGCAGATTTCCTGCACGCCGATATAGCCTGCAACCTCATCCGCAAGGGCAACAAGAAAATGTGAATTTTCGTTGTCAAGCTCCTCGCGCAGAGCATTTGCGCTCCACGGCTGTGAAAAGCATTCGGTTTCAAGGTCGGCAACGGCATCAATATGCGCTTCGGTCATATCAACAACTTCAAAGTTCATCATTCAACCTCCGCCGTTATGCTGTCAAACTGCTCCTCAAGGGCGGTTTTTATGGAATTTGCACACACCATATATGTTTCAATGTCACCGCCGTAGGGGTCGGGAATTCCGTTGCCCAGAACAATCACCCTGTCGGGGTTGACATAGAGAGAAAGGCTTGCCGCATGGTCGGGGGTCATGCACACGAATTTATCCGTTTCATCAAGCACATAAGCAGTTATGCGCCTTGCCCTGTGAGATGAAATATCAACGCCGAATCTCTCGCAGGCTTTGACGGAATTTGCCGTCACCTCATCACCCGTCATCGCAAAAAGTCCTGCACTTGAGCAAGTGATATCATTTATATTTTTATCGGCAAGGAGCTTTTTGAAAAGTCCCTCTGCCATCGGACTGCGGCAGGTGTTGCCTGTGCAGACGAATAAAATGTTCATAGTTTTTGTTTCCTTAATCTATATTTGAGCGTAAAAGGCAGAATACCTGACGAATTTTGCCTATATTTCAAGTGCAAAGGGCAAAGTTCAAAGTGCAAAGTGTCGGGTGGGCGTTGCCCACACC
>CALFPM010000006.1 GCA_937919155.1 uncultured Clostridia bacterium | reverse complement strand
TGATTGTAAATGTGTAGGGGCGGACGCCTCTGTCCGCCCTTGATAATATAATTGTATTATAAAATAGGGCTGTTCTTTCCGAGGGCAGCCCTTTTCACTTGAAAGGACAAGCCATGGCACGTTTCTGTTCACTTTATTCATCAAGCAGCGGCAACTGCACATACATAGGAACATCGCAGGGCGGCGTGCTCATTGATGTCGGCGTCAGCGCAAAAAAAGCGGCGGACGCTCTCAAAGACATCGGTGTTGACCCCAACTCCGTTTCCGCAATTTTTATTACTCACGAACATACAGACCACATAAACGGAGTTCGTGTTTTTGCCGAACGCCACGGAGTGAAAATATATTCATCCGAAGGTACAATGAGAGGAATGGAAGAAGCGGGAATCATAACCCCGAAAATGAAAACGGATATCATTCCTGCAAGCGGAACGGAAGCAGGCGGCATATTTATTCGCCCGTTCAGAACCCCTCACGACAGCCTTGAAAGCACGGGCTACACCCTTGTTACACCTGACGGAAAACGCCTTGCAGTTGCAACGGACATAGGCAGAATAACGGATACTGTTATGGATGCAATTCACGGCTGCGACCTTGTGCTTCTCGAGTCAAACCACGATGTGGGAATGCTGAAAAACGGCCCGTATCCTTTCTTTCTTAAGGAAAGAATTCTGTCAGACCGTGGACATCTTTCCAACGAAAGCTGTGCCGAAACAGCAGTTAAACTTATGGAATCAGGCACCACCCGTTTTGTGCTGGGACACCTGAGCAAGGAAAACAATATGCCTGCTCTTGCTTATGAAACAACAAGAGCCGCAATGCGAATGGCAGGCGCAACGGAAAATGTTGATTATCTGCTCAGTGTGGCAGGAGACCGCAATCCCCTGATTGCATTTTAAGGAGAAAAAATGGTTAACATAAACATAATCTGCGTGGGCAAGCTGAAAGAAGACTATCTTCGCAATGCCTGCGCCGAATACGAAAAAAGACTGGGAGCATTCTGCAAATTAAAAATTACGGAATTGACCCCTGCAAGGCTTCCCGATAACCCCAATGAGTCACAGATTGAAGCGGCGCTGAACGATGAAAGCCAGCGTATTCTTTCCAAAATCTCCCCCACCGAAGCAGTGTTTGCACTGTGCATTGAGGGTAAAGAGCTTTCATCCGAAAACTTCTCGAAAGAGATTGATAAATGTGCAGTTTCAGGTTTCGGCTCTCTGTGTTTTGTCATCGGCGGCTCTCACGGGTTATCACCTGCCGTCAAGAGCAGAGCAAAATTCAGGCTCTCAATGAGTCCCATGACATTCCCCCATCAGCTAGCAAGAGTTATGCTTCTTGAGCAGATTTACAGAGCCTTTATGATCTCAAGCGGCGGAAAATATCATAAATAGGGCTTTTTTATTCGTCAGTTTTGCACCCTTTTTGCCTGAGTTTGCAATAATTTTGTTCAGAATACCAAAACTTTTGAAAATCCCGAAAATCAATCAAAAAACTGTTGCATATTTCTTTGAAATTGTATAAAATAAATACGGTCAAAAATTAAAATTATTTTTTGGAGGTAATTCACTATGGCAGTTAAAGTTGCAATTAACGGTTTCGGCCGCATCGGTCGTCTTGCTTTCCGTCAGATGTTCGGCGCAGAAGGCTACGAAATCGTTGCTATCAACGACCTTACAAATCCCGCAATGCTCGCTCACCTTCTCAAGTACGACTCAGCTCAGGGCAGATACGCTCTTGCTGACACAGTAGTTGCAGGCGAAGACAGCATCACAGTAGACGGCAAGGAAATCAAGATCTACGCAAAGGCTAACGCAGCTGAACTCCCCTGGGGCGAAATCGGCGTTGACGTTGTTCTTGAGTGCACAGGTTTCTACTGCTCAAAGGCTAAGAGCCAGGCTCACATCGATGCAGGTGCAAAGAAAGTTGTTATTTCTGCTCCCGCAGGCAACGACCTTCCCACAATCGTTTACAGCGTAAACGAAGGCACTCTTACAGCTGAAGACACAATCATCTCAGCAGCATCATGCACAACAAACTGCCTTGCTCCCATGGCAAAGGCTCTCAATGATTATGCTCCCATCCAGAGCGGTATCATGACAACTGTTCACGCTTACACAGGCGATCAGATGGTTCTTGACGGCCCCCACAGAAAGGGTGACCTTCGCAGAGCAAGAGCTGCTGCAGCTAACATCGTTCCCAACTCAACAGGCGCTGCAAAGGCTATCGGTCTTGTTATCCCCGAACTCAACGGCAAGCTTATCGGCTCAGCACAGAGAGTTCCCGTTCCCACCGGCTCAACAACTCTCCTTGTTGCAGTTGTTAAGGGCAACGACATCACTAAGGAAGGCATCAACGCTGCTATGAAGGCTGCTTCATCAGCTTCATTCGGCTACACAGAAGAAGAACTCGTTTCAAGCGATATCGTTGGTATCACATACGGTTCACTCTTCGATGCAACTCAGACAATGGTTACAAAGATTGAAGACGGCCTCTATCAGGTTCAGGTTGTTTCTTGGTATGACAACGAGAACAGCTACACAAGCCAGATGGTTCGTACAATCAAGTACTTCGCAGAGCTTGCATAATTTAAGCTAAATTTCCAAGGGTCGGCTAACTACCGACCCTTTTTTCTTAAGGTGATATTATGGGACTTAAACGGCTTGACAAATTAATAGCACTCAACTGCAATGTATCCCGTAAATATGCAAGAAAACTCATCAAGGATGCTGCAGTAACCGTCAATTCGGCGGTTGTGCTCCGTGCTGAGGAGCTTGTTGACCCCGAGGTTGATGACATATTCGTAAAGGGATATAACTTTACAGCGAAAGACCATGTTTATATAATGCTCAACAAGCCTCAGGGTGTTATCAGTGCAACAACAGACCCGAAGAAGAAAACGGTTATCGACATCATTCCCGATTCTCTCAAAAGACGCAGTCTTTTCCCTGCAGGCAGGCTTGACAGGGACACAACAGGCCTACTGATTATTACGGATGACGGTGCATTTGCGCACAAAATAATGAGTCCCGCGCACCACGTTTACAAAACATATCAGGCGGTTTTATCCTTTCCCATAGACGAAAACGATGTTCGCAAGCTTGAGGAAGGAATCACTCTCGGAGACGGCACGGAATGCTTGCCTGCAAAGGTAAAACCCATTATCGTTGACAGTCTGCCCGCTGCAGAAATCAAGATAAGAGAGGGCAAATATCATCAGGTCAAAAGGATGTTCCACGCTCTGGGCAACAACGTTGAGCAGCTGCGCAGGCTGCAAATCGGTTCGCTCAGGCTTGACACTTCCCTTGCTGAAGGTGAATGCAGAGAACTCACCGAAGCCGAGCTTGAGCTTGTTTTCAAAGACGAAGAATAAAATTTACACATCATTGCACCGCACACGGCATAGGTTTATAAAAAAACCGTGCTGAAAGGAGCAATGGTGTGTTTGTTGTTTTAAGGATAAGCTCTTCGCCAAAGGGAGTTTTTGCGAAAAGAAAAATAAAAAAAGCGGTTAATAACGCTTGCCTCAAATCTGTTTCCACCGAAAACGGACTACCCTTCTACACTCTTGATATTCCCGATTGCATCTCACCTTTCGCCTGGACGACAATTGAAAAAAGATGCGGTATATATGCCTCACGCATTGTGGCTCCCAGAACTCTTACCCTGCCCGATTGGGGCAAAATCCGCAGGTTTTCGCCGTCATCAATGCATTCTCTGCTGACCTTTAACACAGCCGCAAAAACAATAAAAAACGCAGATATCCCGCCCGAAAGCATATGCATTACTCTGACGGATATCAATGCACGCCACGCCGCGTCATTGAACACACTGTTGCCTCTCGCATCAACTCTGAGGGTCATAACTGCCTATCCCGAAAGATATGCTTCCGCTTGCGAAAAGGCGTTTGTTGAGCACGGCGCATCTGTTATTCTCCGCTCCGATTACGAATCTTCCTCAAAACCCGACATAGTGATTTGCTGTGACGGCAGATTATCCCCCAAGGCAGAAAACGCGGCTGTTTTTTGCCATAAAAACAAAACCTGCGGTAAGCTTCACATAAAAGGCGGCGGGCTTGAACTTAACTCAAACCACAAAAATATTATTCCCGAAAGCATTGATGAAATAGATTTTGCAGGCGCGGTGACGGAACTTTGCGGCTGTTCGGAATACAAAAAAAGCTGCTTTTCATCACTTGACATAAGTTGCAAAAAATGCGCTGACACCACACCTGAAAATTGTCTGCGTTGCTTTGTTCAGGGCGGAATGTAACCGATTTGTAATCAATGAAAAACTTGACATTATTATATATATATATTATAATATAGCGGATAATAAAAACCCGTATAATATTTCATATTAAAGGAGATACACAAAAATGGCAAAACAGACAGTTCTCACCCGCGAAGACTATAATAAGCTGAGCGAAAAACTCAATATGCTTAAAACAGAGGGCAGAGATGATATTGCAGAAAAAATCAAAGAAGCCCGCTCACACGGCGACCTTTCCGAAAATGCCGAATACGATGAGGCGATGAACGAACAGGCTAAGATGGAAGCCGAAATCGCAAAACTCGAAACACAGCTCCGCAATGCAACCATCCTTGATGAGGAAGAACTTACCAATGAGGTTGTTCGCATCGGTTCAAAGGTTAAGGTTGAGGATGTGGACCTTGATGATGACGATGAGGATAAATTTGCAGAATACAAAATCCTCGGTAAGAGCGACATTTCAAACGGCATTATCTCTGACCTTTCTCCCGTAGGTGCTGCACTTATCGGCAAAAAGGTTGGCGAAATCGCAGAGGCGCACACTCCCTCAGGCGCTGTTATCAAACTTAAGGTTCTTGCAATTTCAAAATAAAATTTCAAATAAACGGCGATAGGTTTCGGAGGGCAATCTCCTCTCCTGTCGCTTTTTTGACCAGAAAGGAATACTAAAATGGCTGAAGAAAAGATTGTAAACGCTGCTCCCGAAGAAGAGCAGGTTCAGGACGCAAACGAGCTCAGACAAATCAGAGTTGAGAAGCTTGAGGCTCTCCAGGCAGCAGGCAAAGACCCCTTCCAGATTACTCTTGCCGAGCAGTCAATCCACAACGCTGAAATCGTTGAGCGTTTTGAAGAACTTGAAAACACAGATGTTTCAATCTGCGGACGTATGATGAGCCGCAGAGATATGGGCAAGGCAAACTTCATCGATGTCAGAGACCGCAGCGGCAGAATGCAGGTTTACGTTAAAATTGATGAAATCGGCGAAGAAAACTTTGCAGAATTCAAGAAGTGGGATATCGGCGATATCGTTGAAGTAAAGGGCTTTGTTTTCAGAACAAGAAGAGGCGAAGTTTCCGTTCACGCAAAGGAAATCAGACTCCTCACAAAGTCACTTCTTCCTCTCCCCGAGAAGTTCCACGGACTCACCAACACAGATACACGCTACAGAAGACGTTATCTTGATCTCATTATGAATCCCGATGTTAAGGACACTTTCATCAAACGTTCACTTATCATCAGAGAAATCAGAAACTACCTTGATTCACAGGGCTTCCTTGAGGTTGAAACACCCATCCTTGTTTCAAACGCAGGCGGTGCGGCTGCAAGACCTTTCGAAACTCACCACAATGCTCTTGACGAGGACTTCAAGCTCCGCATTTCTCTTGAACTTTACCTCAAGCGCCTTATCGTTGGCGGTATGGAAAAAGTTTACGAAATCGGCAGAGTTTTCAGAAACGAAGGTGTTGACACCCGCCACAACCCCGAGTTCACACTTATGGAACTCTATCAGGCATATACCGACTACAACGGCATGATGGACCTTACGGAAAATCTTTACCGTCACGTTGCTCAGGCTGTTCTCGGCACAACAACAATCACATTCAACGGTGTTGAAATGGATCTCGGCAAGCCTTTTGAACGCATCACAATGGTTGAGGCTGTCAAGAAGTATGCAAACATCGATTGGAACGAGGTTGAAACTCTTGAAGATGCAAGAGCACTTGCTGACAAGCACCACATTGAATATGAAAGCAGACACGGCAAGGGCGATATCCTTGCAATGTTCTTCGAAGAATATGCAGAGGAGCATCTCATTCAGCCCACATTCGTCACAGACCATCCCATTGAGATTTCTCCCCTCACAAAGAAGAAACCCGAAGACCCCAACTATGTTGAGCGTTTCGAGTTCTTTATGAACGGCTGGGAAATGGCAAATGCTTATTCAGAGCTTAACGACCCCATCGACCAGAGAGAACGCTTCAAGGCTCAGGAAGCTCAGCTCGCTCAGGGTGACGAGGAAGCAAACACAACAGACGAAGACTTCCTTATGGCTCTTGAATACGGTATGGCTCCCACAGGCGGCATCGGATTCGGCATTGACAGAATGTGCATGCTTCTCACCGACTCACAGGCAATCAGAGATGTTCTTCTCTTCCCCACAATGAAGTCCATCGACTGATATGAAAATTTCGGTTGCGCTCGCCGCATACAAAGGTGAGCAATATATTGCCGAGCAGCTGGATTCCATCCTCCCTCAGCTTGGCGCGGATGACGAAATAATCGTCAGTGACGATTATCCCGAGGGTCAGACCCGAAACGTCATTCAACAGTATGCTGAAAAAGACAAAAGA
>CALFPM010000005.1 GCA_937919155.1 uncultured Clostridia bacterium | reverse complement strand
GCCGTGAACCTCATTAATACGGTTTACAATGAGGAATGCATGAGGGTCAACCGCTTTGACAACCTGGGTCAGTTCATGGAGCTGACGGTTATTGATGATGGACATAACCACTTTCTGTTCCTGCTGCAGATGACCGGAAGTAGCGTTCAGAAGAGTGGTGCCACGGTCGATATTATCGTGGATCGCTTTATTGATTTCCTGATATTTTGCGCTGACAACCATAACCTGAGTCTGAGTTACACCAACCATAGCTACTTTATCCATAACAACGGTAGTAACAACCAGCATCATCAAGCTGTACATGATTTTCTGTGGGGAGCTGTATGGCATCTGGGTGCACATGATCAGCAAGTCCATTGCATTCATGGAGATCGCTACTGCAATACCGGTGTATTTCTGCAGAATGATCGGCGGAATATCCATACCACCGGTAGAGGAACCCATACGGATAACCAAACCAACACCAACACCCATGATTGCACCACCAAACACAGCAGAAATCAAAAGTTCATAGGTAATATTGAATGGAATCATATCAAAAATTTGCATGCCAAGTGAAAAAGACAAAATTCCAACAAGTGATTTTATTGCGAATCGTTTTCCAAGAGTTTTTAATGCAAGAGCATAAAAAACGGACAGCCGAAGCTGTCCGCAAAATACATTTTATTTAAGGAATCCCTGGATGATAACTTCCTCTGCTTCCTCTTCGTTCATGCCGAATGTCATGAGTTTTATGAGCTGATCATTATTGATTCTGCCGATTGCTGCTTCATGCACAATCTGTGCATCGGCTGAATTAGCTGTGATTGCAGGGATTGAACTTACCGTTGCTTCATCCATGATAATTGAGTCACAGGTAACGTGTGCACGGCATTTTGCATTGCCGATTGCATTGGGATGGAAAATCTGCTTTGAATTATCCTTGGCAACGGAGCGCGAAATAATCTGCGATGACGCATCCTCGCCGTCAAGATAAACATCCATATCGGAACGCACATACTGATTTCCGTGGGTCAGAAGACGCTCTGTCACAATCAGCTTTGCTCCTGCCGCAAGATGCGCCTTGGTGTCACGCACGCTGGAGTCAACGCCCTTTATCTGCACCATTTCCATTTCGCAAACGGAGCCTTCATCCTGCTCAACATAAGTCACGGGATTGAGTATTCTCTCGCCCTTGCCGTCACCCTCGCCGTAATGCTTTTCAACATATTTGATTCGGGCATTCTTGCCGATATGGAAAGTGTGAATACCGTCATGCTGAGACTTTTCATCGCCGCTGTTGTGGATTCCGCAACCTGCAACAATGAGCACATCTGCATCCTCACCGATATAAAAATCATTGTAAACAAGGTCGTTTACGCCTGCTTCGGTAATGATAACAGGAATATGAATGCTCTCATTTTTTGTTCCGGGAGCAACGATAATGTCAATACCGGGCTTGTCCTCTTTTGTAACAATTTCAATGTTTGCGGTGGTCTGCCTTGCATAACCCTCACCGTTTTTTCTTATATTGTAAGCACCTGAAGGAACTTCGTGAAGGTCCGCAACGGATTCAAGAAGTCTGCTGTCTATTTTATCCATTGATTAACCCTCCTTGCCTCTGAAGCCGCAGTTTTCGTTGAATTCTCCCATAAGCTTGGGGAAGATTTCATCCTTGGTGCCTGTATTTCTGACTTTGCCGTCAGCAATAACCACCATTTTGTCTGCAAGCTGCATAATTCTTTCCTGATGTGAGATGATGATAACGCTTTTGTGGCTGCCCTTGCTCATTGCCTTGAATGACTCAACGAGCATTGAGAAGCTCCAAAGGTCAATACCTGCCTCAGGCTCATCAAAGATTGCAAGTCCAAGCTTGCGAGCCATAAGAGTTGCAATTTCAATTCTCTTTGCCTCGCCGCCTGAAAGAGAATAATCCATTTCGCGGTTGAGGTAATCCTTTGAGCAAAGACCGACACTTGTGAGATATCCGCAGCACTCGTCAACGGGCAATTCGCTGCCTGCCGCAAGGGAAAGAAGCCTGCGCACGGTGAGTCCCTTGAATCGGGGAGGCTGCTGGAATGCATAGCCGATGCCAAGCTTTGCCCTTTCCGTTACGGAAAGGTCGGTTATATCAACATCATTATAGTAAATTCTGCCGCCTGTGGGCTTTTCAATGCCCATAATAAGGCGCGCAAGAGTGGATTTGCCGCCGCCGTTGGGTCCCGTAATAACAACAAATTCGCCATCGGGCACTTCGAGGCTGACATTATCAATAATTTCAAGGTGTGAGCCGTCAACCTCAACCTTGAACGATACATTTTCAAGTTTTAACATAAATTTTCTCCGTTTTCAAAGATATCAATTTATTATACTACATTATACGAGCTTTATCAATATAAAATTATTTTCTCCACAGTTTTCTGTCCAGACTTCTGTACTGCACAGCCTGAGCAATGTGGTGCGCCTCAATCTGCCCCGCATTCTCAAGGTCTGCAACCGTTCTTGAAACGCGCAGAATTTTGTCATATGCGCGGGCAGAAAAATCAAGTTTATCAAATATTTTTTCAAGCATAACAAGTGCATCAGCTGTGGGGCGGCAGAATTCACGGGTCATTGCCGCATCCATTTTTGCATTGCAGCTTATTCCCGAGCCTTTGAGCCTTTCCTGCTGAATCTTCCTTGCAGCATTGACTCTCTTTTTGATTTCCGCCGAACTTTCCGCAGGAACTTTGCTTGAAAGCTTTTCAAAATCAACGGGCGGAACTTCAATGTGTATATCTATTCTGTCCAGCATCGGTCCCGAAATTCTGGAAAGATAGCGCCTTGCCGAACCCTCGGGGCAGGTGCAGGCGCGCTTGGGGTGTCCGAGATAACCGCAGGGGCAGGGATTCATTGCACAAACAACCATTGCCGAGCAAGGATATGTGAATGATGCATTTGCGCGGGAAATTGTGATTTTGCTGTCCTCAATTGGCTGACGCAGAACCTCCATGGCAATGCGCGAAAATTCAGGCAGTTCATCAAGAAAAAGAACTCCGTTGTGAGCAAGAGAAATCTCGCCCGGTCTGGGAATTGCTCCGCCGCCCGAAAGTCCCGCGGGAGACACCGTGTGGTGCGGCGAGCGGAAAGGTCTTTCGGTTATAAGGGAAACACCCTCGGGCAAAACACCCGCAATGGAATAAAGCTCCGTGGTCTGCAAGCTTTCCTCAAATGTCATATCGGGCAGGATTGACGGCAATCGCTTTGCCAGCATGCTTTTGCCCGACCCGGGAGGGCCCACCATAATCACATTGTGTCCGCCTGCCGCCGCAATCTCCAGCGCATATTTTGCCTCCATCTGACCCATAACATCCTTGAAGTCGGGAAGAGGAAGATGATTCCGCATTTCAAGCTCGGGACTGAATTTGACAGGAGTCAGAAGTGCATCGCCTTTAATGTGGTCAATAACCTGACGCACATTTTCAACCGCATAAACCTCTATTCCCTCAACAACGGAACTTTCAAGCGCATTCGGTGCAGGCACGAACACACGCTTTATGCCGCTTTTCTGCGCCTTGATAACCATAGGAAGAACACCGTTCACGTGACGCACAAGACCGTCAAGAGAAAGTTCGCCCACAAAAGCGCAGTCATCAATATCACAGGGCAGCTGATTGCCCGCTTTCAGAATTGCAACAAGAATCGGCAAGTCATAAACAGGACCCTCTTTGCGGATATCCGCAGGAGAGAGATTGATTGTGATTCTGCTCTGAGGGAATTCATAGCCGTTGTTTTTGATTGCGGAACGCACTCTGTTCTGTGACTCTTTTACCGCCGCATCGGGCAATCCGACAATATCTATTCTGGGCAGACCCTGACCGTAATCAACCTCAACACCGACCATATAGCTGTCCACGCCGAAAAGACCCATACTGTTTATGCGGGCAAACATCCAATCACTCCAATCCTGTTTGTGGGAACATATTATCATATTTCACCGAAAAATACAATATAAGCGCAAAAAAAGCAAAAGGCACCGGTGCGGAACCGATGTCTTTTGCTTTTATAGAAGGATGTATGTTTTTTGTCGGAGATATTCAATGCAAGGCTGCGGAATGCTTTGCATATCCCACCGCCGACAGAAGATGGTTTAGTTGTTTTCCTCTGCAGCAGCCTTGATAACAGACTCGGGAATTGCTTCGCCGTGCTTAACAAAGAATATGCAGAGCATGCTGAGAATAAACATAATGGGGCTGTAAATAAACAGTGACATGTATGTGCCTGAAAGCATACGAACAATACCGTAGATGATGGGTGATGCAATCTGTGCCGAGAAGGTCGCTGTGTAGTAATAACCCGTGAATGTGCCGACTTTGTCGTTGCCGCCGATTTCAAGAACGAGGGGCAGGGTGTTAACCGTAATAAACATATTTGCAAAGCCGCCAAGAACGAGAACAACCCAGATAATAGCCATGCTTTTTGTTGCAACATAAAGAAGGAATGCTGCCATAAACACGGCAAGACCGAGAAGAATTGTCTTCTTTCTGCCAAGCTTTTTGCCAACATAGCCTGCAGGAATTGCAGCCACGGCGGAGCAAACGGCAAAGAGAGTTGTCATAATAGTTGCTTCTGCGGTGGTTTTTCCCAGAATTTCGGCAGCGAACAGAGCGAAGAATGTGGTGATAGCGTTTGTTCCGCAGAAAAGGAAGAACAGACCGCCAAGCATAAAGACAAGGCTCTTTCTCTCACCCTTTGAAAGCTTCTGTGCTTTCTGGGCAGCCTTTGCAGCTTTCTTTGCCTCTTTTTCAGCCTTTGCTCTGGCAGCTGCATCGGCAGCTTTGTTCTGCTCGGCAATTGCCTCAAGCTTGCTTGAAGGCTCTTTAACGAAAAACAGGATAACCAGCATACCGATTACCATTACGATTGCGCCCGTAAGGAAAACATAGGGGAATGCAATCTGTTCATTTTCGGTTGTGATCTGAACGCCGGTTGCAAGCTTATAGAAAACGCCGACAACAGTGCCTGCAAACATACCTATTGCTGAACCGATGCCACCCATAAGGTTGATGATTGCATTACCCTCGCTGCGGAGTGCAGGGGGAGTGAGGGCAGGCATAAGGGCAACAACAGGAGCTCTCCAGAGTGACATTGAGAAAACAAAAAGGATGATGAAAAGCATTGTCAGGGGCAGAGAACCGCTGAGTGCAATCCAGGGAATAACTGCGAAAAGGAATGCTGATACGGGAGCACCGAACACGATGAAGGGACGGCGTTTGCCGAGCCTTGAATGGCATCTGTCAGACAGCTTGCCGAAAGTCGGCTGGAAAATAACACCGAAGATATTATCGAAAGTCATTATAATACCGATGAACAGGGGCACAAGTGTTATGCCGCCTGCTGCGGTTGTAACATTTTCGCCCTGAGATTCTGCAAATTTTGCAAGAACAGGGAACATTTCATTAAGCTTTGCGCTCCAAGCGGTGATTGTTTCGGAGGCATTAAGCAGTCTTTCAAGAATCTTGGTAATGTACGGGTCGTAGATTGCCCACGCAATTGAGGATGCCATAAAGCCAAAGCCCGTCAGAATGGTTCTGGGGCGATGAAGCTTACCGTTTTCTCTTGCGCAGAAAAAGGTGTTGTTCATAGTAATTTCTCCTTGTGAATTTAACGAGTTCCCATACAGAAAAATATGAGAACTCATATATGTATTATAACACTTTTACTTTATTTTTTAAAGACAACATTTTCCACTAAAAACAAAGTGGCTTTTTGTTAGAGTTGCCGAAAACTTATTTTTCATTTATGATTCAGCGACTTTATTGAAAACAAAAAGCGGCATATCCGAAGATATGCCGCTAAAGCTATTTAATTAAATTCTTGCGCTAATTCAATTAAATAAAGGGTTGAACTTAATTAGTTCTTCTTTGTGCAAACATAAGCTGCTGCAGCTGCAACTGAAACTGCTGCGAAAACTGCGATGCCAGCTGCTGATGAACCTGTCTCTGCGGGAGCTTCTGCTGTTGTTTCGGGAACAGTAGCAACTTCGCCTGCATAGAGACCCTTGATTGTTGACTTGAGTGAATCAAGGAGACCGTCAACACCGGGAACGCCGTCAAGAACTGTTTCAAGGTTGATAACTTCGCCTTCAACATTAGCTGTCTTGTTTTCGATAGCATCGATAACCTTGATGATAGCGCCTTCAACTGCATCCCAAGCTGCTGAGCTGTCTTCTGCTACTGCAACGATATCATCGAGGATAGCGTTAACGTCAGCTGCTGCGTCTGCTGCAAATGCCATAGCGCTCATTGAAAGAGCCATAACAAGTGCGAGAACAATTGCAAGTACTTTCTTCATTTTCGAACCATTCCTTTCAAATTTTATTGCAAGAGCAACAATTGTTACCTTATAATAACATATCATTAAATTATTGTCAACACTTTTCAGCATAAAAAGTGTATAAATAGAAGTGCCTGAGCGTAATGTTTTGATTAATTTTGACCAAACATCACCGAATAACCCTTATTCTTTTCCTGATAAAATCGGTTAAAACTATGAATTAACTCTCATATCCGGGGAAAGCTTCGTGATTTTTTGTAAGCCAGAGGAACCATACATCTGCGCCGCTCTGATAGAATGAGTCATCAGCAAGCTGATTTGAACCCAGCGCACGTGCAAAGCCTGACTGTCTGAGACCTTCAACAAAGAGGTCTGCCATCTTTTCTGACTTGAATGTGATTCTTGCCTTCATCTTGAGCTCTGTTCTGGGCCATGTGTACTTTGTAAGCTGACCCTTAACGAAGCCTGTGGGCCACCAATATTTTGCATAGGGTCTTGAGAACACCTTTTCATAGTGTCCGTCGTTGCCCTCTGCCCAGTAGCAGTCCATTGACATATAGAGCCAATCATCCTGGTCTGCGCAGTTATAGTGGTTGATATCATTAACGTTACCTGTGTTTGCGCCTTCTTCAGCAGTGTAAAGACCGATTTCAGCACCAACGAGAAGCCAGCCGTACTGACCCTTCCAAAGCTGAACCATCCAGTCCTTGCCGCCGTAGTTGAAGCGAACACGAACCTGGTCGATGAACATAGCGGTAAGAGGAGCCATATTGTCATAAACTTCGTTATAACCTGCATTCTTCTGCCAGCAATCCTTATCGTCGGTGTAGTAGTAACCGTCACCGTCGTTGCTGTATCTGTAACCTGCAACCTGAACACCGTTTTCGTCAATAAGATCCTTAACGTTCAGACCTGACTGAGTGTCCTGATATGTAGCGTTTTCACCGCCTGCATTGGGATTATGCTCCCTGAGGATCTCCATAGCGATCTGAAGCTTCTCATCGGAAATAGTGGAAGTTCTGCTCAAAAGGATCGTACCTGCGGTTTCGATCTGGTTGGCATAGAATTCTCCGAAGTTCTTCATATAGATCTTGACCTTGCCGGCATCCGCAACCGCCACGGT
>CALFPM010000004.1 GCA_937919155.1 uncultured Clostridia bacterium | reverse complement strand
CATCCCCTCGGCATCGGCGGCAAGGGCGACCCCGCAAGACTTGTTTTTGAAGGCAAAGCAGGCAGTGCAATAGTTATCAGCCTTGTTGACATGGGCGGCAGGCTGAGAATGATTTGTCAGGACATTGAATGCGTAAAACCCATTCTCCCCATGCCCAATCTTCCCGTTGCAAGAGTTATGTGGCGAGCAATGCCCGACCTTTGCACAGGCGCAAAATGCTGGATTATTGCAGGCGGTGCACATCACACCGTTCTTTCATACGATGCAGACGCAGAAATGATGCGTGACTTTGCAAGAATTATGGACATTGAATTTGTTCATATCAACAAGGACACAACACCCGAAAAGCTTGAAAATGAGCTTTTCCTCAATGATCTCGCAAGAAAGCTGAAGTAATTTTTATCGAAAGGAATTTATCATGGCAATTATCATAACAAGAATCGCGGCATTTTTTACGGCACTTTCCGTTTGGTTCGGCGTTATGCTCAGTTCACAGACAATCGATGGCGTTTTCACAGACAAGCAGGAAGGAATAACCCAAACCGAATTTGATGAAGGCAAGTTTGTTATGGGCGAACATGATATTATCGTTTCTCCCAACGGCGATGACGCAAATGCAGGCACACCTGATGCTCCCCTCAGAACACCTGAGGCTGCAAAAGAAAAAGCAAAGACAATTGATACCGAAGAAACCGTTACTGTGTGGTTCAGGGAAGGAAACTATCTCCTCACAAATCCTCTTGAATTTACAGCAAACGATAAAAGCAATGTGATTTACCGTTCATATCCTGATGAAAAAGTTTCATTCACGGGCGCAAAAGAAATAAGCAACTGGACAGAAACAACAATCAACGGCGTTAATGCTTTCGTAACAGATATTCCCGTTGAAAGTGATGATGATTATTTCCGTTCGCTTTTCAAAGGCAACAAAAGACTCTCACGCTCCAACTATCCCAAAACAGGTGTTTTTAAAATTGCCGGAGAACCTCTTGCTGACGAGGCAATTGCAGGATCACACGCTCCCGATTTCTTCACCTACGCATTGGCTTTCTATGCCGACAAAAACGATATTATTGATTTCAAAAATCCCGGTGACGTTGATGTGAGAATCATGCATTTCTGGCGTGATGACCTTCTGCCGATACATTCCGTTAACACGGAAACCGGCAGAATTCAAGTAACCAAACCTTCGGCAATGAGAGTCAGAATTGACGACAATTACATTTTTGAAAATGTAAAGGAAGCACTTTCTCTCCCCGGAGAATGGTATCTTGACCGCAGTGAAGAAAAGCTTTATTACATCCCCGAAGCAGGAGATACCGTTGAAAACACTGTGCTTTATGCAGGAATTAACGAACAGCTGATTACTTTAAACGGTGCAGCTGACATTTCTTTCCAAGGTATCAACTTTGAAAATACAGACTGGAATCATGTAGACGGTACTCATACCGGTAAGGCTTTCGCACCCTCGCACCCCATGTATCAGACCATTAAATACGGAGCGGATCATCCGCAGGCGGCGTTTGAGGTACCTGCAGCAATTTATATTTCTGCATCATCATATATTAATTTTACCGACTGTCGATTTGAAAATATATCATATACCGCTGTCAAGTTTGACAAAGCATCAGAAAACTGCAATATCACAAGCTGTATGTTCAATGAAATAGGTGCAAACGCAGTTTTCATCCACGGAGATTTTGTTGTTCCTGCAACCACAAAGAATATTAACATCACAGACTGTCACATAAATAAATACGGCAGAATTTTCAACAACGCAATCGGTATCCTTCTGACCCACGCAATTGACTGTAACCTCACAAACAACGAAATTCATGACGGTTGGTATACGGGAATTTCCGTAGGCTGGAACTGGGGTTATTCGGACAATTCCACCAACAACATAAACATCAGCAACAACCTCATTTATGATATCGGAAACGGCTGGCTTTCCGATATGGGCGCAATCTACACTCTCGGAATTCAGCCCGATACAGTCATCAGCGGTAACATTATTTATAATGTAGGTTGTGACGAAGGCAGATACGGCTATGGCGGCTGGGGAATTTATCTTGACGAAGGCTCAAGCGGAATGCTTGTTGAAAACAACCTTGTTTACGACTGCTCATCGGAAACATTCCATCAGCATTACGGCAGAGATAATGTTGTCAGAAACAATATTTTTGCATTCGGCGGCGAAGGTGCTTTCATAATCACGAAAAATGAGGAACACAATTCACTCACTCTTTCCAACAATATCCTTGTGGTTGACAATGCTCCCGTTTACGCTTTTGATGTTGAAAGCGATTGGTTTATCGATGACAGCAATGTATACTGGGACTACACAAAAGGCGGCAATGTCTATTCGGGTCATTCGATGAAATTATTTGACAGAAGGACGCTTGTTCCCATAATGACAATGGGTTATTTCAACAATGCCGTTTTCTCCGATCCCCTTTTCAAGGATGCGGAAAACAGAGATTTCACCCTTGCAGACAATTCCCCTGCACTTGAAGCAGGCTTCAAGCCCTTCAAATATGAGGCAGGAACGCTGACAAAATTCAATTAAAACATTAAAAATGGCTTACACAGGCAATAACGCCTGTGTAAGCCACATTTTTTTATTTCGTATCAATCCCATTCACTGCCCGTTACAGTATCCATATCAATGCCCTTTGTATCGTGGGTCTTGCGGACAAGAGCAAAGAATGCCGCGATGAATCCGGGAACAAGAAGCGCAAAGCTGACGATACCTGTTACACTGTTACCGAGAACGGTAATAAGCGGAAGGCTGACTATGTATGAAACGGCAACACCGATTGCGGTAACAATAAACTGCGCCGACATTGTTGAAGAACGCAGATTTGTGGGCGATGACTCGCCGATCATCATAATCAGAACATCGTTGGTTGAGTAGAAGCTGCCGATGCAGGCACCGCAAAGGAAACCTACAACATAAGGATTCCACGCCATTCTTGCACCTACGGAGAAACCGATAAACGCAATCAGGCAATTGATTGCCGTTGTGATTGCCGCCGCTTTTCTGCCTTTTGAGTCGGAAATGAATCCCATAATAACCTGCGAAACCGCGCAACCTACGGGGAACATAAACAAAGCCGTTGTTACGGGTCCGAGGCTGACAAAATTCATAACCTCATCGCCGAGAGATGCAAACATACCGTTGGCAATGTAATTCTGCGCATAGCCGTATGACATAATAACCTGATAATTTATTGTGCCGATAAAGCCGAGATTTGCAAGGGCAGATGTGATGTAAAGCCAGCGGAGCTGATTGTGCTTCCATGCAAATTTGAGGGCGTGAATAAGACCGCCCTGGGCATTTTCGGAGCTTTTGCGTGCCTTTTCCGCTTCACGCTCTTCATCAGTCATTCTGAGATAACGCAGACGGGAATCAATGAATGAATCCGTTTCCCTTGCAGTGAGCAATGCAATGAGCGCAGTTATTACGCCAACAACGGCAGGCACAAAATAAACGAGTCTCCACTGAGTTGCATCCTGCATAAGCATTCTTCTCATAAAAGGAATGAGCATAACCGCCATATTGGCGAAGAACTTTATGGATGAATAAACCCTTGCCCTGTGCTTTGACGGCGAGGATTCCATGATATAAACAACATGCATATCGTGAGGAATAAAAAACTGAACAAGCACCGCACCGATAAAATAGAGGAAAAGATTGTTCGAAAGAAAGATAACCAGCATTGCAAGGCTCATTCCGAAAGTGTTGATAAGGAGAAATCTCTTTCTTCCCCAACGGTCAGCAAGAGGTCTGTAAAGCAGACCGAGAGCCTGGAAAGGCACAACGAGAATTGAAAGAATATCAAGCAATCCTACCGAACTTTCGCCGAATTTTGAAAACAGGTCATTGGCGATTTCCGTTTTCATCAGCGTGCCTATCTGGGAGGCAATTTCATCCGTTGCATAAATAAGCGAAATTATGAGAACAAGGTAAGCAAAATATGTGTTCTTTTTGGGTTTCGCTTTTTCCTTTTCCCATTTTCTGATTTCTTTTTCGCGTTTCATCTGCATTTTTTGCAGCTTTTCGGCTGTCATTTGCTTCAAATCCATCGCCTCACTTTTCGTTTTACAAATTATAACACATAAAATTCAAAAAAACAACAGAAATAAAACCGCCCTCTGACGAGAGCGGTTAAAGTTGGACTGTTATTTCTTTGAGATTATTTCATCATAAATTCTGCGGGTTTCCGCATCGTCTTTTCCGCCGAGAACAAGAACATTTCCGTCATCCTCGATAACGATGCAGAGCTTATTTTGGGTATAGGTATATCTTGTATATTTTCCGAATTCATCATTCGTAAAAGTTCCAAGCATAAGTTTTGCTGAATTAAAGCCGTTTGTTTTCAAGCCGAAATCCACATTGTCACGAAGAACAACACTGTCAATATCCTCATATTCAACAGATATATCACTCCAATAATCAGCATTGATTTCAACGGCGTCATCGCCGCAAACGATCTCAACATCCCCCGTACTCATTAACACAAGCGAAAATACAATTATTACAGAAACAATTATTGCTGAAATGGCTATCGACTTTTTGCTGTATCCTCCCCACGGAGCGGTTTTTTCAGGAATAAATTCTCCGCTTGCAAGCATTTTGCGGTAAATTGAATATGAATAAACCGTTGGAATAATTACCGCAACTGCCAGAAGTGAAATCATAGCGGGAACTGAAATTTTCAGAGGAAGAAAAGCAACGGCAAACATCGCAGAACCGCACACAAACCAGACGATTCCGCCCAGACGATGAGTTTTGTTCCAGTTTTCTTCGTTTTCAAGTGTCCATTTAAGCTTGATGCCCATTGTGAAATTCTGCTTGCATTTTGGAAGATAATTTCCGATTACGCAGAACAAGAGACCTAAAAACATAAAAAGCACGGTGATTACATTCATAACTTCCAACTTGTCACCCATTGACGTGAAATACATCATTCCGCTGACAAGCCAAGCGGTTGCAGGACAAATCCAAAGCACGATTTTCTGCATTTGGGGACTTTGATTTTTGTTTTTCTTATCCTTTTCCGTCAAAAAGACGCAGAGCCAATGTAAAACAAGAATTATAAGCGGAAAGCCGAAAACAACAAAAGCTTTTCCGCCGTATCCGTCCGCTTCGCCCGCAGCATTCCAATGCATCGCCATTGTTTCGGGCAGCTTATCCCAGAGAATAAGACCCACGGCAACGGGCAGAAGAATGGCAACGGACGAAAAAACAAGGCTCAGTTTATTATTTTTAATCATTGTTATTCTCTCCTTTCAAATCGGTAATCCAGAGCATAATCTCCTCCAGCACAGAGGCATTAAGCTCATAATAGATATATTTTCCCTCTCTTGTATCACGGATTAAATCCGCATCCTTTAGCACGGAAAGGTGGCGTGAGATTGATGCACCCGTGACGGGAAATTTTTCGTATATCTCCCCTGCAGACATTCTTCCGTTTTTCAGCATATTCAGAATTTCTCGGCGGATGGGATCCGCAAGAGCTTTCAGTGTATTATTTATTCCCAAAAAAGCAGCTCCTTTCATTTAACATTTAACCTAATTGTTAATTGTATGATATCACTCTGTTGATTTTTTGTCAACACTTTATGCAAAAAGCCACGAAGTAACCACTCCGCGGCTTTTGGTTATTATAATAATTTTCTGCAAAATATTTTCAGATATCATAATTTAACAGAATTATTTATTGTGTTTCGTGCAGTTTTCAATAATATTTATCAAGCTAAGCTTTCGTATTCTTCATCCGTAATTTCGATTACTCTGCCGTGCTTGAAGCCGTAAGGGAACGAAAACTGCTCAGGAACACGCTGAAATTTCATATCTCCCTGCGCTGATGAAACAAAGGGCACATAACCCATCTTTTCCTTTTCGCAGCCAAAAAAATCAAGCATCAGGCACCATCTGCCGTCAGGCAAAGTATAAACTGTGGGGCCCTCATATGAGCCTGCTTTCTCAATCTCGTTTTCCATATATTTTTCAAATTCCGCATCGTGGTCAAAAGGCCCGTAAAGGCTCTTTGAAGTTGCGTGCATATTCATTGAAGGATTGTGTGCATTTTTATAGAAAAGATGGTAAGTATCGCCGACCTTCTGTATGTGCGAGTCGAGTATTTCATTGTCTTTTGTGAAATACAGTTCAGGCAATGTAAAGCTCTCAAAATCTTTGGTTCTGCTGCAATAAATCGACATATGTTTGAAGTTTGTTTCCGCAACGGTTGAGCCCCAATGAATGAGATATTCTTGGTTTTCTTCGTCAAAAAACACCTCAGGCGCCCACATACATCCGAAATCATCTCTGCCGAAATAAACCAGCTTTTCCTCGGAAAAATCAACAAGATTTTCGGTCTTCCACATCCTGAGGCATTTGCTGCCCGTTCTGTTCACATTCTGCCAATCAACATTATGATCTTCATCCATTCGGTTGACAATGCAGAGGTCAGTTGTGATAATCATAAATCCGCCTGTATGAAGCCTCACAACTTCAATATCGCGGCATCCTTTTTCACCGAGTTGCGCCGTCAGCACGGGATTGCCGCCGTTGACAGCATGCCAGTTATATCCGTCACGGCTTTTGCCGAAATAAACCTGCTCTCCGTCAGGTGTCAGTTTTTCTTTGAAATGTGCAAAAAGATAAGGCATAACATACTCCTTGTTTTTTCTTAAATTATAGTTTAAATTTTTTTATTCTTCAAGATATTTTTTAAGATTTTGTAAGCTCCCTGATTTGTTGACAAAAGAATTGTCAAATGATATAATGTTTTATTATTTTAAAATATTTCAGGTGAAACAATGAAGAAAAATATTTACTTTGTTCAGGTGAGCGCAGTTTACGGCGAATCTGTCAAAACAGCATATCTGCCCTATGCATCAGGCTGCCTTGCCGCCTATGCGTGGAGCGATGAAGCGATTGCGGAAAACTACAATCTCGGAAGATTCATCTTCATCAGAGAAAATATCGACCGCGCCATCGATTCTCTTGATAATCCTTACCTTGTCGGCTTTTCTTCATACATCTGGAATATGGAATACAACCGCGAATTTGCACGCAGATTAAAAGAAAAATATCCCGAATGCATTGTGCTTTTCGGCGGTCATAATGTTGACCCTGACGGCAAAGACCTTGACGAAATACCGTGGTGCGACATAATCATACACGGCGAAGGCGAAAGACCCTTCAAGGAGCTTTTGCTTGCCCTTGCAGATGGCAGAAGTCTTTCCGAAGTGAGCAACATTTCATACAGAGAAAACGGCAGGATCGTTACTACATCCAAATCCTTGCCCTGCGAAATAGAAGATTACCCCTCACCCTACCTTGCAGGTTGCTTTGATTCAATAATTGAAGAATCGGGTATTTCACCCTCAATTATATGGGAAACCAACAGAGGCTG
>CALFPM010000003.1 GCA_937919155.1 uncultured Clostridia bacterium | reverse complement strand
TGTTCTCAGAGGTATGTATCTCAATGGTTCCGGCAAGCTTGCAAAGGCATACACAAATCTTTTTGTCGGAATGGGTGTTTTCACAACCGTAGCATCAAGTGCATCTTCTTTCTGGTTCTTCTATAATTCCGAAGAAAGAGTTATGCAGTCTATTAAGACACCCAGCGTGATTATGTCAGTTAAATCCGTTATCAAAAACAAACCTCTTCTTCTTATAACCCTTTCGGATTTTCTCAGTGGATTTGCAATCAAGGGCAGTGAGGATGATTATTACACCGATGTTCTTCACTTTTCATCAATGACATTGGTTGCCGGCATTCCTGCCGCACCCATAAGCCCTGCCAGCTATGCTTGGGTACCTTGGATGAGAAGACGTTTTTCAAGCCGTTTGCTTTACATACTTGCAAAAGAAATCGGCAATATTCTTTATATCCCCGTGTTCCTTTTCGGATGCATCGGTATGAAAAAGGATTATTCGGGCGGTATGTATCAGAAAGTTGTTCCTATGGGAATTGCAATGGCTATATGGGAAATTATCTGGACTCTGTTCTTCGGACTTAAATCCGTTATCGGCACGGAAATGTATAACGAAGCGATGGACTATTGCGAATGGAAAAACGGATACCGCACAGAAGCAATGGCATCTGTTGCAAAAGGCATTGCAGCCAAGGTTTCATCAAACACAAGTGCGGTTGTCACAACAGCGATTAAAAAGATGATAGGTTATGAAGCAAACGCATTCAGAATGGGAACAGAACAAACTGATAAGGTTAAGTTCTTCCTTTTTGCTATGTTTACAATTATTCCTGCTGTAACAGGTTCGCTCGGAATTATTCCGATGCTTTTCTATGATCTTGATAATGATAAAAAAGAAAAAATGTATGCAGAGCTGCTTGAACGCCGCAAGATGGTATCAAATGCGGTTGAAAGTGACGATGAGAATATGCTCAGACTTGCAACCGAAGCTCAGATAAGTGTTGGCAATAAATAAGCTTTGTTCAGGAGAACTATATGGAAGTCAGATATATAAAAGAAAATGAAGCAGCCGATTATCAAAAGGTTTCCGCAGCTTCATTCATATGGAAATTCAATGCAGAAGAGGACAGCACGGCAGAGATGCCTGTTCTTGCCGCGTTTGATGAGGGAAAACTGATTGCGGGTGTTGAAATGTTTGATTTCAGAGTAAACTACTGCGGAAATTTTCTCAACTCAATTATTGTAAGCGGTGTTTGCAGTCTGCCTGAATACCGCCGAATGGGCGGAATTCGTGAAATAATGAAAAAAATCGGTGAAACGGCTCTTGAAAATGATTGGACAATGGGTTTTCTCCATCCTTTTTCTATTTCATACTATGAGAAATTCGGCTATGCAAACCTTAACCGTATGTTTGCGATCAGAGTTCCTTTTGCAAATCTTAAGCATATTCCCCGAAATACCGATGTCATACTTTATACAGGTGAACAGTTTGAAGAACTCAGCGAATTACATGCAAAATGTGCGCTGAGAGAAAATTTAATGACTCTGCGTGAAGAGAAAAAGCATTTTTGTGACACGCCGCTGGAATCGGCTGATTATACCTATTTCAGGCGTGACAAAAACGGAATTGCAGACGGATATGTGAGATTTACCGTTAAAAGACCTGATGTGCTTATTGTTGATGAATTTTTTGCACTGACCCCCGAAGCGGTTTACGGATTAATCGGTTTTCTTCGCAACTATGACGGAATAGTGAAAACTCTCAAGGTCAAAAAGCAATATCAGGGCAGTGACTTTGCTTGCATTGCAGACCGCATTGACGGTGTTTCTTATGACTATGACGAAGGTGCCGCAGGCAGGATTTACAATATGCAAAAACTGCTTGAATGTAATGTATATCCTGAAGAATATGGCATTTTTCGTGTTCGGTGCATTGATGAATTTGAGCAGAACAACGGTGTTTTTGAGGTTGAATATCAAAACGGAAAAGCAACCGTTACACGGAAATGCGAAGGAGATTATGATATTTCTCTTACTGCAGCAGCTGCCGCAAGGCTTATGTTGGCAGGTGAAGGTCATAATTTGCAGACAGCTCTGTATATTGACGGCGTTGAAATCAAGGGCAATGCGGATGCGTTTTTCAAAGCTTTCCCTCACAGATTTACACGTTTTGTCGACAGCTGTTGGTCAATATAGAGAGGAATAAGAATAATTAAAAAGTAATAACTTTTTTCGTTCTACGCTATACCGAAAAACCGTGCAGACTTTGCTGTCTGCACGGTGATTTTTTATCCGAAAATAAGTTTTATCGGTTATGGCGTCTGGTATTGCGATGTAAGAAATCTGAGCGTTAAACATCAAAAATCAATGCTGACACGGATAAACAAAATCGACAATAATTATTTGCAAATTAAAATGAAAAATCCGAACGCATCTCCAATCTTAAGGAGAGGGTTCGGATTATCATATTTTGGTCGGAGTGGCGGGATTCGAACCCACGGCCTTTTGGTCCCGAACCAAACGCGCTACCACCTGCGCTACACCCCGATGATTATTATATTGCTTGAAAGATTATATTACATATATATGTAAAAATCAAGTCTTTTTTGAAATTAGGGCAAAAGAAATGACCCTTGACCGTGTTTCTTTACACATCAGCCAAGGGTCATTTCTGATTACTCTTGATATCTAACATCTTTGATTAACCTCTCTTTCGTGATATTGTCCAATTTCATAATCGGATTTGTTTTATTTTGATCTTTTTATGAAACTGCAGTTGAAGACTTCAGACCTTTTTGATTTGGTTTGATGTCTTCAGGTTTTTACCTTCTCATCGGTATCACCCTTTCCTTGACTATAATATAGCATGATTTTTAATGATTTTCAAGGCGGGATGTTACACAAAATTTAAGGTTATGATTTGTTGAAAGGGGAGAAGTTTAGTTTACATAAGAAGAAATTATGAAAAACATATTGACCGGGTTGTTGACTGTGTAATATAATTTATATGTTAGGGCGTTTGAAATTGTCCTTTTTTGTAAATTTAATCGGCTGCCTTACAATTGTAAGACAGCCGAACTTTTTTATGCCATTTCGGAAAGAAGAACAGGTCTGCCCTCGGCAACTGATTTCTTTGCCGCAAGAGCAACGAGGATTGAGTTGAGTCCATCTTCGCCTGTTGTGGGAGTAGCCTTATCTTCAATAACAGCCTCAACAAACTGAAGCATTTCATCTCTGAAGGACTGCATATATCTTTCAAGGAAGAAGTAGAGAGGTTTATCAGCAACAACTCCGTCTTCGCCCATAAATACAACATTTGTGGGTGTGTCGTTTGAAGCAACTGCAGCGCCCTTGCTTCCGAATACTTCGATTCTCTGGTCGTAACCGTAAGCCGCGCGTCTGCTGTTATCAATAACACCCACTGCGCCGTTTGCAAACTTGAGGCTGATTACTGCAGTGTCAACATCGCCTGCTTCACCGATTGCAGGGTCAACAAGGCATGTAGCGTTTGCATAAACTTCTGTTACTTCGCTGCCTGCAAGGAAACGTGCCATATCAAAATCGTGAATTGTCATATCAAGGAACATACCGCCACTGACTGCAGAATATTCTGCCGGAGGGGGAGCAGGGTCTCTTGATGTGATTTTAACGATGTGAACATCTCCGATTTTGCCGTCATTAACCATTGCTCTCACATTTGCAAAGTTATGGTCAAAGCGGCGGTTGAAACCAACCTGAAGTTTAACGCCTGCTTTTGCAACTGCATCAATAACAGCATTAACCTTTTCAGGTGTAAGGTCAACGGGTTTTTCGCAGAAGATGTGTTTACCTGCTTCAGCCGCTTCAATTGCAATGTCTGCATGGGTATCTGTTGATGAACAGACAAGAACTGCCTCAACCTCGGGGTCAGCAAGCATCTCCTTATAATCGTTATAAATCTTGGGAATGTTGAGTTCGGCAGCAACTTTTTCTGCATTTGCCATAAATACATCAGTAATGCCTACAACTGTTGCGGTAGGAACATTATATGTAATTGACTTTGCGTGAAGTGAGCCGATTCTGCCGGCACCGATAATGCCGATTTTAAGCTGCTTCATATTAACGGTCCTTTCTGTATGACTTAGGGGCATAACCCCTGAATTCTTAATAATTTTATCACATATTATTTCTTAATTCAACAATAAATTACATATTACTCAAAAACTTTTGCTTTGTTGCCATTCCGCCTCTGATGTGCCTTTCGGCCTTATTTGTTTCTAATACTTTTCTGACATCGTTATAGAGAGAAGGATTCAGTTTTTTGAGGCGCTGGGAAACATCAATATGCACGGTACTTTTGGATATTCCGAATTTCTTTGCTGCCGACCTGACGGTAGCGTTGTTTTCGATAATGTATTCTGCAAGTTCAATTGCTCTTTGCTCAACAATTCCCTTCAAAATCAAGACCTCCCGTTTGTATATCATTAAATGTTATGACTCGAACGGGAGGATTATTACTATTCTGCTTTGACAAACCTTGAGTTTACATAGCCGTTGCCGTTTTTATATCGGATTTTCAGCCAGCCGTTTTCAAATTCGGTGATATATACTGTGCTGCCGTTGTTAAGTGTGCCTATTACATCCGAATTTATGCTTGGGCCGCTTCTTACATTCAGCCTTCCCGAGCTGATGTTAACCGTGCCCCGTGCAAATCTTCCCGGCTCAACAAACGGTACGCCGAAATAATCTGCAACGGAGAGTGCAAGATTTCGCCCTATTGCGTTAATGTTGTTTGTCATCCAGTAGAAATCGGCAAAGTTATCGTGATAAGCAACTTCTAAAAGTATTGCGGGCATATTTGTTTTGTTTAGTTCAATCAGCGTTGCGAGCGGGATAATTCTTATCATATCGGGCAGGGGATAAATCTGCCTGTAATTATTGGCAAAAATATTCGCTGCCCTTCTGCCGTTTATGCTGTTGGGATAATAATAGATTTCAGCACCTCTGCTGCTGCCTGGATTTTGCTCACCGGAGGCATTGGAGTGGATTGCAAGGAAAAAATCGTAATTGCCATTGTTTGCCTGCTGCGCCGATGAAAGGGCATTCATCTGTCTTGTGTTTCTTCCGTATTCAATTCCGCTTGCTTCAAGGTAGGGTATCATTGCGTTAGCAATAAGGTTTGCGTAGTATTCCTCCGATCTGCCCGAAAGTGTGCGGTTGAATTCCTGTGTTGACGGACTGAGATATACGCTTGGCATTTAATCACCTCCATTCGTCTTTAAGCATTATATTCACTTTCGGTTGACTTTGTGAGTTTTATAAAATATAATATATTTATATCAATCCATAAGGAGAAAGTTATGGCATTTATCAGTGTTTTTGAAGTAATAGGCCCAAATATGGTTGGCCCCTCAAGTTCACATACAGCAGGTGCAGCATCAATTGCAAGACTTGCATGGCGTATGATGCACCCTAAAATTAAAAGTGTTCATTTCACCCTTTACGGCTCTTTTGCCCGCACTTATCAGGGGCACGGCACAGACAGAGCTTTGCTCGGCGGAATGATGGGATTTGAAACCGATGACGTGCGTATCCGTGATTCGTTTGAAATTGCACGCAAAGAGGGTATTGAGTTTTCTTTTACTGCTAATACGGTTGAAACCGATGTCCATCCCAACACTGTAGATATGGAAATTGAGGATGTTGAGGGCAGAAAACTGACTGTCAGAGGTGAATCAATAGGCGGCGGTAAAGTGCGTCTCACAAGAATTGACGGCGTTAAAGTGATGTTTACGGGTGAATATCATTCACTTATTGTTGTTCATAAAGACCATCCGGGCGTTATTGCAAATGTAACAACCATTCTCAGCAAGTGCCACGTGAACATTGCGTATCTGCGCGTTTATCGCGAAAACAAAGGCGGCGTTGCATATATGATTATTGAATCAGATGAAGAAATAACGCAGGAAACAGTTGATGCAATCGAAAAGAATCCTTTTGTTAAGGATACAATGCTGATCAGAAGATAAGGTGAATACAATGGATTTTAAAACAGCAGAAGAATTGCTTGAAATATGCAAAAAAGAAAATAAACCGATTTCTGAAATAATGCGTCTGCGTGAAATTATATATGGAGAATCGGATGCAGACGAGGTTGACGCGAAAATGCGAAAATCTCTGGAGATAATGAGAAATTCTGCCCATAAGCCACTGACTGAGGTTGTTCCATCAATCGGCGGAATGATAGGCGGCGAGGCAAATAAGCTTGAAAAAAGAAGACTTGAGGGCAAATCGATCTGCGGCAATGTGCTGACAAAGGCGCTGATTTATTCTCAGGCTGTGCTTGAAGTCAATGCTTCAATGGGTGTTATTGTTGCTGCACCCACAGCGGGCTCTGCAGGCGTTCTTCCTGCCGTTCTTTTTGCTTTGCAGGAGGAATTTGACCTTGATGATGAAACATTGCTTAAAGGTCTTTTTACGGCAGGTGCGGTGGGATGTTTGCTGATGAAAAACGCGTCTGTTTCCGGAGCTGAGGCAGGATGTCAGGCAGAAATCGGTTCGGCGGCGGCAATGGCTGCTGCTGCGGCAACGGAAATGATGGGCGGCACTCCCGAACAATGCCTTGATGCGGCGTCAATAACAATAAGCAATATGCTCGGTCTGGTTTGCGACCCAATTGCAGGGCTTGTTGAAATGCCTTGCCAGAGCAGAAACGCTTCGGGTGCTTCCAATGCGCTCACAAGTGCAGAAATGGCTCTTGCAGGCATAAAATCCGCAGTTCCCTTCGGAGAAATGTCCGATGCAATGTACAGAGTCGGCAAAGGTCTTCCTGCAGAACTTCGTGAAACTGCACTCGGCGGCTGCGCCGCAACTCCGACGGGATGCGAATATAAATGCAGAATTTTCGGCGGATGCAAATAAAAATCTCTTATGACCCACTCGGAAGAGCGGGTCATATTTTTTCTCTCCCAATCATAATATTTATTGATTAGGGAGGGCTGATATTGAAAGGAATAGTTGAGCAAAGAGCTGTTGAGCTTGCGGAATATATTGTTGAAAACAAAACAACTGTCCGTGCGGCGGCAAAAAAGTTCGGTGTATCAAAAAGTACGGTGCATATGGATGTTTCCGAAAGGCTGAAAAAACTCAATCCCGCACTTTATAATGAAGTCAGAGAAATTCTTAATATAAATAAGGCTGAAAGGCATATAAGAGGCGGTCTGGCAACCAAACAAAAATTTTCAAATAACATATGAGTTTTTTGTTGAATTTCGAAATAATCTATGGTAGAATTATGAAGAAATCAAAGAAAATTTTATCAGTTGTCTTGGCATCGTTAATGATAATTTCAATTATCCCAATGTCAAGTATCACAGCAAGCGCTGCAACATATTCAGGCACTTGTGGTGATAATGCAACTTGGACTTACGACTCATCAACATATACTTTAACCATTTCGGGCACAGGAG
>CALFPM010000002.1 GCA_937919155.1 uncultured Clostridia bacterium | reverse complement strand
TGGTGTGCCTTGAAATACGAGACACACCATCTTTTTTTGACATTGCGGACGATTTGGTTGGTCTCAAAAGACGCTATTGTCGTTAGCATGTGGCAATGTTGCTGTGTCGGTTGCCGCATGTTGCTACTGGACATGCAGGTTTGCCGCTTCTATTCGTAAAGTCAACCGCTACTGAGCGCAAGGAGTAAACAATAGGGAAGCAAAGACCACCTGTCCCATAACGCTATCGCTTGGCGAAGAACCTGACGCATAAAGCAAAAGAAGGATTCATCATTGTTGCCTTTATTGTATCTGCCTTGCTTATTAACATATATTAATACCGAATTATATCAAATATTTCGGTGCAAAGTTACACTATTTTCTTCAATAACAGCCCCGTGCTTGTTGTTGCCGTTGCGGCAAAAAAGAACAATGCTTCAATTCTTGTTACGGGATTCCCCGCAGAAGGAAGCAGCGGTTTCATTGCAAGAATTCACGATATTCTGCCTGAACTGACCATAACTATGGTCGACTCCGAATCCAATGAATACAAAATCATGCAATATGATAAGGAAGAAATTGAAGAAGCAAGAAAAATGTCAGTTCATTGAAATTCCGCCCGAAAAAAGTCGGTTGACGGCATTTCTCAATAATCTGTAATCCTCGCCCTCAAGGGCGGGGTTTTTCTTCAGCAAATCTGCGGCGGCGGAGTGGGTTTCGCGGATAGCTTCTCCGTCAGTCATCATATTTGCAATCTTCATTTCGGGCAGACCGTGCTGACGGGAGCCGAAGAAATCGCCGGGACCTCTCAATTTTAAATCTTCATCGGCGATTCTGAAGCCGTCTGTTGTGGATGCAAGTATTTTCAGCCTTTGTTCCGTAACTTCATTCTGCGCATCCGATATCATTATGCAGGTTGATTTTTCCGTGCCTCTGCCGATTCTGCCGCGGAGCTGATGAAGCTGGGAGAGTCCGAATCTTTCTGCATTCTCAATAACCATTATCACCGCGTTGGGAACATCAATGCCAACTTCGATCACCGTTGTGGAAACAAGCAGTTGGGTTTCGCCCGATGCGAAAGAATCCATAACCGCTTTTTTCTCTGCAGGCTTCATTTTTCCGTGAAGAAGACCCACTCTGAAACCTTTGAAAAATCCGTCAGCAAGGTCTTCGTAAAGCTCTGTTGCTGCGGTGAGCTCGCTGGTTTCGTTTTCGGAAACAAGGGCGCAGACTATGTAACTCTGCCTGCCTTCGCAGAGATGCTTTTTGACATATCCGTATGCTCTTGAGCGCTTGTCGCTGTCGACAAGATAGGTTTCGATTTTCTGCCTGCCCTTGGGCATCTCGTCAAGTATACTCAGGTCAAGGTCGCCGTAAATAATGAGGGCAAGAGTTCTGGGAATGGGGGTTGCGGACATAACCAGCGTGTGCGGATTATTGCCCTTTGAACTCAGGGAGCCTCGCTGATTGACGCCGAAACGGTGCTGTTCATCGGTAACGGCAAGGGCAAGATTCCTGAATTCAACATCCTTTTGTATCAGCGCGTGAGTGCCGATAAGAAGGTCAATTCTGCCGTCCTTAAGGGCGGCTTTTATTTTTCTTTTTTCTGCCGCAGGGGTGGAGCCCGTCAGCAGACCGATTGTTATATCTGTGTTTTCAAACATTTTTGCAAGGGTTTTGTAGTGCTGCATTGCAAGCACTTCCGTTGGTGCCATAAGGGCACTCTGGCAGCCGTTGCGTGCGCAGTTATAAATCAGCGCGGCGCTTACGGCGGTTTTGCCCGAGCCGACATCACCCTGAAGAAGCCTGTTCATAGGCACATTCTTCATCATATCCTCTGCCGCCTGAGAAACGGCTCTTTTCTGCGCACCTGTCAGCTCAAAGGGGAGGTGAGACATGAATTCACCCGTGTAGTCAGCCTCCATTGCAAATGCGGTTGTGCGCCTGTTTTTGCTTTTGAGTCTCATAAGACCAAGCTCGAGCAGGAAAAGCTCCTCGAAAATCAGCCTTCTGCGCGCTTCGCTGAGCAAATCTTCACTCTGGGGTGAATGAATATTCATCAGCGCATCCTGAATTCCCATCAGGCAATAGCTGTTGCGTATATCTTCGGGAAGTGAGTCGGGAATTGAACCGCAAACGGAAAATGCGGTTTTCACAAGCTTCTGAATTGCGCGGGAATTAAGTCCTGCCGTCTGAGGATAAACGGGGCGCATTGCCTCTGTGCCGTCATATTCCTCGAAAACGGGGGAGTTCATTGATTTGTAATAGCCTTTTCCCGTGATTTTGCCGAAGAAAAGGTATTCCTTGCCAACTTCAAGCTTCTGGGCGGCAAATTTATTGTTGAAAAAAGTGACATCAAGCAGCATATCGCCGTCTGTGATTTCCGTCTTATAGAGGGTCATGCCGCCGCGTATTCTCTGTTCGCGGCAACGGGTGCCCACAACGGCTTTTATGCACACATTTTCATTCAGCGGAGCATCTGCAATGGACATCAGGCTGCTCCAATCTTCGTATGCACGGGGATAAAAGGTCAGCAAGTCCCAAAGGGTGTAAATCCCCAGCTTTGCAAGCAAAGCTGCTCTTTTTTCACCCACGCCTTTGAGATATTTGATGCTTGCGTTCAGTTCCATCCGTTAACTCCGTTTTCTGCCTGAATTTTCATGTTGTCAATTCTGATATCTGTAAGTTCACCGATTTCAAGTGCGGTTTTCAGCACTCTGTCGGGTTGATTTGTGTGAATATGCACTTTGATTATTCCTGAATGTTCAGCCGCCGCCGTGCAGTTGCCGAACTCCGAAATGTGATTCCTGAATGCGGAAATATCCGCGTTTTTGATTTTGTTAATCAGGAACTCCGTGCAATAGATAAACTGAATATCCGCCGCGGGACTGTCCTGATTCAGCATCCCTTCCATTATGTGAACAAGACCCTGACCTCCTGCGTCAACACAGCCGTGTTTTTTCAGCACGGGAAGAAGATTCGGCGTTGATCTGAGAGATGATTTTGCGGCGCTGACCGCCTCGGCAAAGGTTTCACGGGCGTTTTTGCCCTTGGCGGATGCAGACATCGCTTTTGCCGCCGCAAGCCTGATAACCGTCAGCATAGTGCCTTCGGCAGGCTTTTCCGCGCAGGCATATGCCTCGTTGCATCCTGCATCAAGCCCCTTTGCAAGGTCGGCGGCATCAATTGCGTCAAGCCCCTCAACGCTTCTGGCGAATCCGTTGAAAATAAAGGAAAGGATAACACCCGAATTGCCTCTTGCACAGTGCGAAAGACTGCCTGCAACGGCATCTGCAAATTCCCCTGCACTCATTGGCGGAAGATTTTTTATCTTTTCCGCACAATCTGAAAGAGTCAGCGCAAGGTTGGTGCCCGTGTCGCCGTCAGGCACGGGGAAAAAGTTGATTGAATTTACCTGCTCCGTGCGGCGTGAAATGCTTTCCGCGCCGCCGATAATTGCCTTTTTAAGTATTTCGGAACTAATCATAATATATCACCCGGATATATTATGGCAGGTTTTTCTTTATTTAAAACTCCAGGTTTCTATATCATAAAAAACATCGCCGTCACAGCAGGCATAATCCGCCTGCATGGAGTTTGTGTAAGATGCGGCAGCGTTTCTGTAGCAAAGGGGGATGAAAGGCAGGTCTTCGTTGAATGTGTTGACGAAGTCCATCAGCTCGCATCCGCCCGAAAGAAGCTGAGTATATCTTGATGCGGAGGCGCAGAGAGGGTCAATTCCGTAGCCTTGCGTGCCTCCGAGCAGGGGGGATAAATCCATATTGGGTGAAAGTCGGATTTCACCGATATACATATCATATGAGCCTAATTCAATTGCCTCGGTGTAATACTGAGGTGTATAATCCTTAAGGTTAACCTTGAATCCGAGAAGTCTGAGATAATCGCAGATGAATTCAGCCGCTTCATGCTTGAAGCCGTTTTCTTTGTTGACAAGCACGGAAATTTCTTTCTGAGTTATGTCAATGCCTGACTGCGCAATCAGCTCCGATGCTTTCTGAATGTCTGTGGGAATAAGCAGGTCTTTTGACGCCAGATTGTGCCAATCGGGATTGAAAGGCGTGTAGGTTTCCCTTGCGTGACCCTGAAATGCGGTGAGTGCAATTTCTTTGCGGTTGATTGCAAGGTTTACCGCCTGCCTGATGAGTTGGTTGGCGAAATATTCGCTTGACGAGTTGAAGGCAAGATAAACGAAATTATTAATGCCCATTTCAACGGTTTTTGCGTTTATTCTCGAATATGTGCCGCTGCTCAGGTCGTTGCAATAAAAACCCGTGTTGCCTATTTCAAGGCTGCTCTCAATGGAATCACTGTCCCTGACGGGAACAAGAGTGATTGTTTTTATTGCGGGATTGAATCCCGATTTTTTCGGGTTCACAACAAGATAGGTTGACTCTCCCGAAACCTGGGGAATATATCTTCCCGAACCGATGGGAAGCTCGCCCTCAGCACCGTTTTTGACAACGGGGAATGTGAGACAGGCAAGGATGTAAGGGTCGGGAGCGGAAAGAGTGAACACAAGCATGTTTGATGAAGAAATGCTGACGGATGCCACATTCTTCAGCCTTTCGGCGTAATAGGGCGCGTTCTTTGCCTTGTTGAAAGAATAGGCAACGTCATTTGCCGTCAGTGCCGTGCCGTCTGAAAACATAACGGAATTGAGGGTTACGTTAACGGTGGTGCCGCTTACAATTGCACTTTTTGCAATAACGGGAACGGGCTGATAATTTTTGTCTGTTTTATAAAGACCGTCATAAATAAGACCCATAATCTGAATGTTTGCACTCATTGTGCAGGTGAAAGGGTCAAGCATATCGGCTTTTGAATAAGCAAGCTTCAGTGTGCCTGAACTGCCCTCATTGAGGTTAACAATGATGTGAGGATCGTCTGCTTCATCGGGTTCTTTTTTGCAGCCGCAGAATGCAGTTGCAAGCATTGCTGTTATTAAAATCAAAGCGAGAAATTTTTTCATTCGGTTCACCTTGTCAAGTCAAGTATAATTCTGCCTGCCATAATCATTCCCGCAACGGGAGGCACAAAGGGCAGGCTTGCGGGAGTTTGTCTTTTGCCTGAATTTTCGTCTGTCTGCGCAGGCTTTACGGGTTCTTCGGGAGACCACACAACATTCAGCTTCCGTATTCCTCTTTTTCTGAGTTCAGTGCGCATTACCCTGCAGAGGGGACAGCCGCTTGTTTTGAAAATATCGGAAACCGTGAATCGCGTGGGGTCAAGCTTGTTTCCCGTGCCCATACAGGCAATCAGCGGAATGTTCAATTCCTGTGATTTGACGGCAAGGTCGATTTTTGCGCTGACGGTGTCAATTGCATCGGCGATATAATCATATTCTTCAAGCCTGAATTCATCCGAATTCTCGGGCAGACAGAATTTCTGAAGTGCCGTAACCTTGCAGTCGGGGTTGATATCAAGAATTCTTGCTTTCACAACATCAACCTTGGGCATGCCGACTGTTGAATGCAGGGCGCAGAGCTGGCGGTTAAGATTTGTGACGGAAACAACATCGTTGTCAACTATCGTGAGTCTGCCGATTCCTGCTCTTGCAAGCACCTCGGCTGTGTATGAGCCCACACCGCCAAGACCGAAAAGAATGACGCTCTTGTTTCTGAGAATTTCAGTTGAATTTTCGCCCAGAATCATCTCCGAACGCAAAAACTGTGAATGTTCCAAAATCACACCGCCCTGTAATATACTTATACATAATATATCATACACTAAAAATCGCCGTAATGCAAACTATATTTGTGAAAAATAATGTTGTAATTTTTTGAAATTTAATATATAATGATTGGGTTAGAATACTCGAAAGGAAATTTTGAAATGAAACTTGGTATAGTAGGCTTGCCCAATGTCGGCAAAAGCACACTTTTCAATGCAATAACAAACGCAGGTGCTCAGTCTGCAAACTACGCTTTCTGCACAATCGAGCCCAATGTGGGCGTTGTTAATGTTCCCGATGAAAGACTTGATAAGCTTGCAGAGCTTTACAATCCCGTCAAAATCACACCTGCTTTCATCGAATTCGTTGATATCGCGGGTCTTGTAAGAGGCGCATCAAAGGGTGAGGGTCTCGGCAACAAATTCCTCTCACACATCCGTGAGGTTGACGCCGTTATTCATGTTGTCCGCTGCTTTGAGGATGATGATATTGTTCATGTTGATGCAACAATCGACCCCGAAAGAGACATTGAAACAATCAATCTTGAGCTTATCCTTTCCGATATCGAAATGGTTGAGCGCAGAATTGACCGCGTCACAAAGGCTCTCAAGGGTGACAAGACACTTGCATCCGAGCTTGAATTCCTCAAGAGACTTCAGCAGAGCCTTGAAGATAATGTTCCTGCAAGAAATCTTGAATGTGACGAAAACGAAAAGGCATGGCTCTCCGAAATCGCACTTCTCACCGCAAAGCCCGTTATCTATGCTTGTAATATGAGCGAGGGCGACTTTGCAGGCGGTCTTAACAATAATAATCATTATAAAAAGGTCTGCACAATTGCAGAGGCAGAGGGCAGCGAAGTTCTTCCCATCTGCGCAGAGCTTGAGGCTCAGATTGCATCACTCGACAAGGACGAAAAAGAAATGTTCCTCGAGGAGCTCGGCGTTGAATCAGGCGGTCTTGACCTGCTTGTCAAAAAGAGCTATGCGCTCCTCGGTCTTATCTCATATCTTACCGCAGGTCAGCCTGAAGTAAGAGCATGGACAATCACAAAGGGCACAAAAGCTCCTCAGGCGGCAGGTAAAATCCACAGTGACTTTGAACGCGGATTCATCAGAGCAGAGGTTATCGCTTATGAGGACCTTATTGAGCTTGGCTCAATTGCCGCCGCAAAGGAAAAAGGCCTTGTCCGCAGCGAAGGCAAGGAATATGTTATGAAAGACGGCGATGTTGTTCTTTTCAGATTCAATGTATAATAAATCACACTCCCTGTGGCAACATACCACAGGGAGTGATTTTTTTGAAAAAACGTGCTGCTGTTGCTTTACTGTCATTAATATTTATGTTTGCCTTGACAGGCTTGCGCACGGCGGATATTATCAACACTTCAGAACAGGTGTGGGACGGGCAGTCGTCAATGTCCGTTGAGCTTGATACCCTTAAAGGTACTGTTTATGACTGCAATCTGCAGCCTCTCACCAACGGAGAAAGCGTACTTTATGCCGCCGCAAAACCCTCGGGATATTCTCTCGGTCAGCTTAAAGGCAAGGTGTTGCCCGATGTGTTTGATTCGCTGATGGAGCGTATGTCGCAGGGGAAATCCGTTGCGGTCAGAATTGATTCATCCATAACCGAAAATGACGATATAAAAGAGTTTTCCGTGCCCGTCAGATATTCATCGGAGTCACTTGCCTGCCATGTCATCGGATATTCAGACGGCACGGGTCGCGGAATAAGCGGCATCGAAAAGGC
>CALFPM010000001.1 GCA_937919155.1 uncultured Clostridia bacterium | reverse complement strand
TGTTGCGGTGCGATTGAGCTTTGGGCAGAAAAGTGCATTCCTGTGATTTACAATGGGCTCAAGGAACTGGCAAGGAGCAAAGAAATCAGCACCGATTTGAGAGAAAAGCTTTATTACGGCTCGGTTTATGCAGGTCTTGTTATCAACACCTGCGGCACTGCTTTTCCGCATCCGCTCGGATATGTTCTGACCGAAAATTACGGCATACCCCACGGCATGGCTTGTGCGGCATTCTTTGAGCCTTATATTGACCGATGCAGGGAGTTTTCACCCGAAAAATATTCGGAATTTATTGAAATGACGGATGATATTGAAACGGTAAAATCCGTTATAAAATCTTTGACAGACCTTGAAGGTATTGTAATAACTCCCGATGAAGCAAAAAATTATGCCCTGCGTTGGCAGAGCATAATTCCGAGAAATTTCACCGCTTCTCCCGGCGGATTAACGATGGAAGAAGCGGCAGGTATTCTCGCTACCTGTTAGCAGCCGCAACCGCAGCCGCAGTCATTGCTTCTCTGTGACATACCGCAACCGCAGCCGCCGAATGTGCTGCTGCCGCAATCGCCGTTACAGAAGAGAAGAATGAGAATGATGAAAAGGCACCAGTTGTTATTGCAACCCATAATCTGACCTCCCCGTTTTGGTTTGAAGCGTTGTTTCCAACCGCTTACATTCACAGATTATGTCGGCAAGGTTAAATGTGTTACGCCCCACCGAAAAATTTTTCGATGGGGCGTTTTTTATATCCATTTTTTAATAAGGTCAACAACTCTTTCGGTTGCATTGCCGTCGCAGGCGGAAAGCTGCTCGTTCCTGAATGCGGCAATCTTTTCTGCAGGCGGATTTTTTGCGGTTTTTCTTATGCATCGGAGCAAATCTTCGCCGTTTGTTACCATTTCACCGGGCAATCCGTCGGGGAAGTCAAGATAGAATCCTCTATCATATTTTCTATAGTCGGGGCAATAGAAAACGGTCGGCACATCAAGAAGCACCGCATCATAAATAACGGATGAATAATCGGTTATTATAGCATCGCTTACGGCGGTGAGTTCAAGCGTTGAATCGTTTGATAAATCAAGGATATTCGGATATTCTCCGTTTTCAAAACGGTAATCCATAAGGGGATGGCGGCGGATAATGAAAATCTCGTCATCGTTCATGGATTCGCTGAAATCTTTCCAGTTGATTTCGGGATTATATTCAACTCTTTTGCCGTCTTCTTCTCTGAATGTGGGGCAGAAAAGATAGATTTTTTTGCCTTTTAATTCAGGATGTTTTCCGAAGATATTTTCTCGCATCTGCACAGCGGATTTTATCAGGCTGTCTGTTCTCGGAAGTCCGAGCGGAAGGCAGATTTCCTTGCTGATTCCGAATGCACCTGCATAGCTTTCACGGCATTTTTCGGCTGTTACAACAACAGCTGAATACTGCGAGTGGGTAGCTTTTTCTTCTTCGGGAGTGAGAAGCGACGGTGCATCAAGACCGAATTTTTTGAAAGCGCCGCAGGCGTGCCATATCTGAATGAGCTTCTGCCCTTTGCGGAGTTTTATAACTCTCATGTATCGGACATAGTCGTCCGTCACGATAACCTTGCTTGTCATCAGATACA